>JBJXGL010000346.1:0-17388 GCA_046160365.1 Aestuariivirga sp.
CAATCAGCGCCAGCTTGAAAGCGGTCGAAAACGACCTGAACAACTTCGTCTCGGACATAGGCTCCTCCGCGAGAATCGCCCATGTCCCTGAAATTATCGTGTCTCAACAGAGGGGGTCAGTCCAATACCAATTGCAAGAATTCGCCGCCGGCGCAGCCGGTCCCAATGACGGCACAGCAAATGCGACTGAGCAAATGGTGGTTCCCAGTTCATTTTGCGGTTGCGTCGATGTCGAACTGCGATGGACGCCGCGAGGTGTCTCGACTCTCACGCCCGTTGACCAACAGCCTAACGGTACAAAGCTCGTTTGCGACGTCCCGCGACGTTTCTGCTGACTCGCCGTTCCCTGCCGGATCATTCTGCCGTCGATCCTTGCCTAACACGCGAAAGTAGTAGTTTGCCCTTACGTCGTTGTCAATCCTGTCCAATGATGTTTGATGCGGCACTTCAACAGTCCAACGCTTTCGCTCTCTAAATCGACTAGAAGACGCAGCACAATAGACAAGCAAAACGACTGCAAGTACTTGAAACTCCGGAATTGCGGTGGCACTCCTGGACTGACACCGTAACGCTTGGTCACATCGTCTGTGAGCACAAACTTGCGCCCTCACCCGCCGCCTCGCCGCTTCCTTCGAGACTTGGAGGCGCGGCTTTTGCGGCGGCTGGGCTTGAAGTCGTTCTCGATCTCTTCGTCGTCGCTGTCCATTCCGCTGCCGCTGTCATCCGCGATCGGCACGAGGAAGGAACGATGCACATGGCCATCGATCAGTCCGTCACCCTCCAAGTCCGTCCGAGCCCAGTCGGAGTTGGCGCCCTCGAACTGTCCGACGGTGACGACCGTTCCAGCTTCGAGAGTTGCGGTCACGCCAAACTCGACTCCAGGCCCGGAACGGAGATGGAGACCATGCCTTGCCGACACCCGGAACCGGCTCACCGTCGCCACCATCGCCGAAGGTGGCGTGCTTGCCGCAACCGCCTCACGAAGCCATGCGGGCGCATTCCCGGATTTGCCGCCCGCTCCCCAAACTGCCCGCCCGCCGAAGCCCACATGCAAAGTCTTGGAACCCATGTAGCTGACGCCTGCTCCGAGGCCGGTTGCGCCAAACTTTACGGCGGCCTTCACGAACGAAATCATCTTGGGCAGATCGGCGGACTTGGTGAAATCGAGAGTCTTCCCGCCTTTGACAAGTTGCAGATCGGCGGCTTTGCCAAGGTCATGGCGCGTCGAGCCAGTGCGCTTTCCGCCCGAGCCCTTCGCCGCTTGGCCCCCCGAGACCACGAGCACGGTGTCGATGCCGGCCGCTTCAGCTGCCTTGATCAAAACTTCCTTGAGCTTTGCGGTGATCGGCTTGTCGCGAATTTTGCCTTTAGTTTCTTCGACAATCTTAACCATGGCGCAGTTGCTCCCCGCACACGTAAGCTCAAACCGTCCCCAACGGAACCTTACAGGCGTGAACGCCTACCCCGCAACCCGCGAGACGGAACTGACGATCGACCGGCTTCTGAGCCCGGCCATGATCTTGTTCAAGTGCTTCACATCGTGCACTTCGATCAGAATGTCGAGATCGAAGAAGTCCCGCGCCGCCGCGCGGGCCGACATCTGAAGTTCGTCGATGTTGCCGCCGCCTTCGCCAATCACCTGCGCGATCTGAGCCAAAGCACCGACCTCGTTGAGAATGGTGAGTTTGATCCGTGCTGGAAACTTCTGCTCGGGCGACGTCGCGTCCCATGCGAGATCGACCCAGCGCTCGGGCTCGCTGTCGAATTGCTCCAACGCCTTGGCGAAGATCGGATAGATGGTGAGGCCTTCGCCCGGCGTGATGATGCCGACGATGCGCTCGCCCGGAACAGCCCCTGTCTCGGTTGCGATCTTCAAGGCCGTGTTGGCGCCAGCACCGCGCACGGGAACAGGCAATTGATTCGAGCTTTCGCCCGCCTTGGACGTCCTCTTCCGGATGGGCTTCGCTTTGCCGTCGTCGGCCTCGAGGCCCATGGCCATCAGCATGTCCTTGCCGGAAAGATCGCCGCGTCCGATGGCCGCCAGGGCATCGGCCACATTCTTGTGGCCAAGCCGCGGGATGGCGGCGGCAATCTCCGTCTCGGCGAAAGCACGGTTGTGCTTCGCCAAAAGTTTCTCGACGATTTCCTTGCCGAGTCCCGCGAACTGCTTTCGCGCCGCCGCGCGCGTGGCGCGCCGGATGGCGGAGCGGGCTTTGCCGGTGACGGCCAGGCCCTCCCAAGCCGGCGGCGGAACCTGGGCATCGGATCGGATGATGTCCACTTCGTCGCCGTTGGTGAGTTCGGTCACCAGCGGCGCGTGGCGGCCATTGATCTTGCAGCCCACGCAACTGTCGCCAATCGAGGTGTGGACCGCGTAGGCGAAGTCGATGGGCGTAGCGCCCCGTGGCAGCGCGATGAGCTGGCCCTTCGGCGTGAAGCAGAAGACCTGATCGTGGAACAGTTCGAGCTTGGTGTGTTCGAGAAATTCCTTCGGGCTCTCGCCTTCCTGCAGCATTTCGACGAGATGGCGGAGCCAGCGGTAGGCATTCGACTCGGCGGCGGGCGCTTTGAACCCGTCCAGCGCCTCTTTCGCGTCGGGCGCGTCCTTGTAAAGCGCGTGCGCCGCAACGCCGCGTTCGGCGATTTCGTGCATCAATCGCGTGCGGATCTGCAGTTCGACGCGCATGTGATGCGGGCCGATGACCGTGGTGTGGAGCGAGCGGTAGTCGTTCTGCTTGGGAACCGAGATGTAGTCCTTGAAGCGGCCGGGAATGGCGCGCCAGGTGCGGTGGACGATGCCGAGCGAGCGGTAGCATTGGTCGACCGTTCCGACGATGACGCGGAACCCAAAAATATCTGAGAGCTGCCCGAGCGAGAGCAGCTTGCGTTCCATCTTGCGCCAGATCGAGAATGGCCGCTTCTCCCGGCCATACACTTCCACTTTGATGCCGTTTTCGGCGAGCTTGGCCACAAGTTCCTTCTCGATCTGCCGCAGCACATCGCCGCTCTCGTCATGCAACCGCTTGAGGCGTTCGCTGATCGTGCGGTTGGCTTCGGGGTCGAGCACCCGGAAGGCGATGTCCTCCAATTCGTCCCGGAGCGCCTGCATGCCCATGCGGCCTGCCAGCGGCGCGTAGATGTCCATGGTCTCCTGGGCGATCCGGATGCGTTTTTCGGGGCTGACATGATCCAGCGTGCGCATGTTGTGGAGGCGATCGGCGAGTTTGACCAGCAACACCCGCACGTCCCGCGACATGGCGAGCAGCAGTTTCCGGAGGTTTTCGGCCTGGGTCGCTTCCTTGGTGACGAGGTCGAGCTTCTTGATCTTGGTCAGGCCTTCGACAAGGGACGCAATCTCTTTGCCGAATTTTTCCTCGATTTCCTGGAGGGTTACCGATGTGTCCTCGACCGTATCGTGAAGCAGCGCGGCAGCGACAGTTGCATCGTCCAGCTTCATCTCGGTGAGGATGGCCGCAACTTCCAGGGGATGATTGAAGTAAGCCTCGCCCGAAGCGCGCTTCTGGTTGCCGTGCGCGCGCATGGCGTAAACGTAGGCCCGGTTCAACAGGTCCTCGTTTGCGTCCGGATCGTATTTGACGACCCGTTCGACCAGTTCATATTGCCGCATCATGGCGGCATATTACGTGAAATGAGGCCGGACGCGAGATGCCTGGCCCAAATAGCGTTTATGCCGCGGTTTTTAATAACCGTTGCGCTGGCTGCCTGGCGACTCGGCCGGCGGCATGCCTTCGAGGCCGCGGAGCAATTCTTCCTCGGTCATGCGCTCCATGTCCACCTGATCCTCGGCCGAAACGTCGTTGACCACCGACATGTCGCCCGACTGGGCAATGAGCGGAACTTCGGTCGGCTCCGGCTCGTCCACTTCGACATGCTTCTGCATGGCGTGGATGAATTCCTCGCGGAGATCGTCCTTGTTGATGGTTTCCTCGGCAATCTCGCGAAGCGCTACGACCGGGTTCTTGTCATTGTCGCGCTCGACGGTGATGGGCGCGCCCTGCGACACCACGCGGGCGCGGTGAGCCGAGAGCAGAACCAGTTCGAAGCGGTTGGGAAGCTTGTCGATGCAGTCTTCAACGGTGACGCGCGCCATGGGGCTCGTTCACTCCTTCGCAGAGCTATGGTTGGAATTGCCGCGGCTTCTACGCAATCGGGCGGGGAAATGCAAGCCTTTGAACACAGGAAAACGTCCGGCGTTCGGCACCCCTGAATTCTCTCCATTGCCTGGGATCGGGCCACCCCTGTCCGGTTAACTTCCAAACTCCCAAACCCCGTCATTCGCCGCGTCATGCGGCGAACCCATGTGCGGGATGGCATGATGCAAGACGACCTAAACTTGACGGCATTTTCAATAGCCGTAGGTTCGCCGCATGAAGCGGCGAATGACGGGGTTTGGGAGTGTGGAAAGTAACCAGGCAGCAGTGGGCCGATCCCCGGATCAAGTCCGAGGCCGGCCATGGAGAAATTGGGATTGGTTGTGGGGATGCGGAGACAATTAGGAGCTATCGAGCTTCCGCGCCTCCCATGCGAGCCAGTGGCAATCCCGGAGAACCTCCTCGACTTCGTGGCGGGCCTTCTTGTGAACGTAAGGCGGCGGCCCGGGCCGGATCGGGTTGGTGTAGATCAGACGCTCTTTCGAAATCCTCTCCCGTCTGGCCCGCCAGCGCAGGAGACGCCGGGCCTGGCCGGAGAGATCCTCGAGCGCGAAACCGATCGCCTGAAGCCTGCGGGCAAGAGAACCGGCATTCACTTTGCCGTCCTTTATCGGAGCCGGTTTGGATTTGGCGATGAGACCCCGCGCCTTCCTGTGCAAGGCGCGGAGTGCGGCGGGCGTCAAATCGGCGGGGGAGAAACTTTTGAGAGGATGATTCTGGCGAGGCTCGGGAGGCGCCATCGGCGGACGGATATCCTCGAGCCGGAAAGCGGGCCGCTTGCTGCTGCCTTTCCCCTTCCCGGTAAAACCTTCCGTGGGGACGGAACGCGGAACCGCGGGCTTCACAACCATTCCCCTTGCAGCGGCGACGATCAGCCGCCGGACAGCAGCTTCCGCAGGCCGGAGAATGCGCAGAATGGCGGTGTGCAGCGCGCGCGGAATCCGGTCAACGGCCGCGCCCTCGCCAAGCCCGAGCATGGCAAACAACATCGCCACGATGCGCAAAAGCGCATCCCGGTTCCGATTCATCGCCAAGTCCCAGTCCATGGGGGTTCCTCTTCAAGCAAAGGAACATAAATAGAACAATATAAGCGAGTGTCAAGGAATTATTTTCGCCCAAACCGCCCAGGGTCTCGTCTTCCCCGCGAAAGCGCGCCACAAGGGTGGAGCTATCGGAACGAGTGGTCTGACTCAGTCGTTTCGAACACCCACCTGAACGAGTTCGCCGAGCGTCTCGCCGTCTCGCCCGCCTATTGGAGCCGCGTCGAGCGCGAGCAGGAAAACCCGCCGCGCGACGATCTCGTCGAGCGCGTCGCCGCCATCCTCGAAGTGAAGCTCGACGATCTCTTCTGCGAAGCCGGGCGCCTGCCACCCGATCTTCGCGGCGACATCAAAGCCGTGGTGACGCTCTATCGGCGCGACCACGACATAGCCAAAGCCAGCAACAAATCATGATCCCATGACCCGCTAACGAGTTCGCCCCGATGCCAGCACCGCCCCGTTCCTTCCTGACTGTTACCGACACCGCGATCCGCTGGCAGGTTCCCGCCCTCGATATCGCCGGTTGGGCCATCGACGGCGAGATCGCGCTGTCCGCCGTGCTGCCGACGGTTGACACTGCCGACAAGCAGGTCGCCTCGGGGATCGTTGAGATCGACGGCGCGGATGTGGTGGCGTTGTTCCGGCGCGACAGCGCATCGCGCAAACCGGCGCTGGTGCGTCGCTTCCGCCGATCGAAAAAGGCCGATTGGGAATGGATCGCGCGCCCGGTGGATGGCGTTGCCGTCACCGCCGCCGACGTGATCATCCTGCGCGCCGAGTTCGAGCGTTGCGAACGCGCCTGGGGATTGTTCGACGTAGGTGCCGCCGATAGCGGCACGAAGGCGTCAAGCCCGGCGAAACGACCAGCCGGGCCGGGCGCGCCGCCCAAGCACGATTGGGACGCCGTCGCGGGCGCCATCGCCCGGCGCGTGCACGATCATGGCATGCCGGTAAGCCAAGGCGAGCTGGTGCGCGATATGATGGATTGGTTCGCAGGCCGGGAGGATTTCTTGGCCCCCGACGAGCGCACTGTGCGGCGGAAGGTTTCGGCGATCTGGAGGGAGCTTCGTTCGGATTAGAGCCAGTGTCCGATGTGTTCCGGGTGTAAGTTAGTATTTTGTCGTTACATAGGTTCCGACGCTGCCGTAGCATTGATAGCCGGTTCTATTATTTTTGTGCGAGTTGAGCGTCGCGTCGTAGCTCTTTTTATTGAAAGTCTTCCCGCAGACTGAGCATCGGAATACATAGGTTGGCCCCACCTGTCCGAAACCTTTGGCAATCGAAGTGCGGCGCGCAGTGACCTTTCGAATAGCTGGCGCCCGCAGAGCAGTGAAAGCGTCGCCCGCTGAAGAAGCAGAACTGCTCGTTCTAGGAATCGTCTGAGGGCCGGACGGCGTGAGTTCTATCGGATAGCGCGGCACAAACGAGGTCTGGGTCGTCCTGACCCCGAGAATGCTGTTGACTAGGTAGCTTCGCGGCTGACCGTTGTCGGCACGGACTGCCATCAGCAGCACGTCGCCAGCCTGTGTGCGCCTGAGCGAATATGCCTCGATGGCGCGGGTCGAACGGTTCCCTTCTTTGTCGCGGTAGTCGATTTCGACGAGCAGGCGGTTTGCGGCCGCAAAGCGGATGTTCTCGATGAAAGTCTGCCCCTTGCTCCCGGATGGCAGGTTGATGACGCGCTCTCGAATGACCGTATCGGTCGCGCCGAGCGGCATTGTCGCAAGGGCGGGAGTGATGGCGCCATCAAGCCAAGCAAAGATATCAGGCAACGCATCCCAAAAGGAGGCTACCGGCAAAAGTGCAGGCAGCTGATGATTCAACATATTGGCCCAGCCCGCCTCAAGCTCGGCGCGGTGAAGCTCAAGATCGGCGATGCGCGGGAGCCCAATACCCTTGAATTCGCATTTTGCTCGCAGCACTTCGATAAAACGTTGCGAGTCTGGACGTGCATCTGTGTTTCTATAGAGATTCACGACATCATAGAGGTCACGTGGTCGTGTTCGCTCGGCGAGCGCCCGGAACTTCTCAGCAAATGCCTCGACATAGTCGTAGGCGAGAACCTCGATTCCGTCTTCTGGCGCATCGGAGTATGGGTGGAAAATCTGTGTCTGAACAGGTGGTAGGACAATCCGCTCGTCAGCGGTCAGATCGAGTTTGATGCGGGGAAGAGCATGGGTCGATGAGATTGGACCCTTGTAGCTAATTTTGCCTTGGCAAGAGATATGGCCGCGCGGATTATTGTAGACATCAAACGCCTGTCCATTGCTCGGCACTTCGATGCCGGTCTGATCGTAAATCCATTCGCCGACCTCATTGAAGATGCGCTTCAGGAAGTCCTCGTTCAGGTGTGAAGGGTCGCGCAGAGTGAAGTCGAGGTCTTCAGAGAAGCGATAGGTTTCAAAGAAGCACTTCTTGAGGCATGTGCCTCCTTTGAAGACCCAGCTCTCGGCGAGCTCCGCGCGGCTGTAGATGCCTGCAAGCATCCAGCCGAGCACGTAGTCCTTCTCGACCACATGGGGTGTGAGCGACGTTTGTTCGGCGATGGCAAGGATTTCGCGTTTCTCGATCACCTAACGCACCTCACGTGCCCAGAGATTTGGGATTCGGAGCCGCCATTTGGTAACGATGCGCGGGCAGTCTTGGGCTGGATCGAGCTTGGCGTGCCCACGGCTTAGATTGCGCTCGCAAAATCGGACTAGCTTTGCGGTATCCGGCAGCCGCTCAGCGAGGAAGCCAAGCCGCTTGAAGACAGCGCCGTTGCCGAGCAGCGACGCATACTCGATGAGCTTGCTATCGTCGCGGTCGTTTCGGCGCAGATAGGCGGCGAGGCAATCGGCAATGTGTTGAATATCCCCACCCACCGCTGGATCGTCGAGCATGTCGACGATCGTGCGATGAACGTCCGAGACGGGTACGCGGGTTTGATGGCGCCATACAGTCTTGGTGCCAAACAATTTCCGCTCGTCGATATGCTTCAATGTGAACTGAACACCGTGACGTTCCTGGCGCTTTTCACGCACCGTCTGCGTAGTCATTACGAGCACATCTTTGAATATCTGCTCCGTGAGGTCCCAATGCTCCGCAGCAGTGCGACCGCCGATATAGGCAGGCTCGAAGAGCGCGGGGACGAGTATCCATGCATCGTCAAGGACCCGTTCAGAGCCGAGCGTATCGATCGACGCCGCTACGTAGGCTCCTCGTCCGACGCGTCTCAACCAGCCCTGCTCGGTCCAGCGCGACAAGCGCTGGGCAGCTGCGGTTCGGTCCAATTCGAGAGCTTTCACAACATCATTGATGTGAATAACGTCGCCTGCCGCTGAGAGCACTCGGACGAGCTGGACGCGCCCTTGAGGCAGAGATGAAGCGGATTTCACCATATGCAACAGTTAGCTCAAAGTGCGAATTTAAGCAAGTCGGATATACTAAGGCCGTTGCGTTTCGCAGAGTTGGCGCAAATCCGTAAATTAGCGGAAAATGCGAATTTCAACAAATGTGACAGTATTCAAAAGTCCTTGTTGCACCAAACCCGTCACCCTTCGCCAAAAGTGGACGCTGCTGCCACTAGCAGCGGCTTGGCGCAATCCCGCTGGGCGAAAGCGTCCACCAGCAAGTCAGGAAGCCGACATCACGAGAGGAGGTCAAAAATCAAGAGCTTACACTTGCGACAAGTCTCGGCTTCGTCCTCAGCATATCGCCGACTTGTTCGAGCCCGGCCCGCAGGGGATCGTCGAGCAGGTGGGCGTAGCGCTGCGTGGTTTGCACCTGCGTGTGGCCGAGGAGCTTGCCGATCATCGACAGCGTCATACCGCCGGAAACCACCAGCGACGCGAAGGTGTGGCGAAGATCGTGGATGCGGACGGCGGGCAGTTCGGCTTTCGCCCGCACGTCTTCCCAGAACCGCTTGATGTCCTGAAGCGACTTGCCTTCGGCCTCGCCCGGGAACACCCATTCGCAGTCTTCCGGCACGCGCAGCCGGATCGTGCGCAGGAGTGCGGCGGCAGAAGCGCTGATCGGAGCGCGATGCAGGCGGCGCTGCTTCGTGGTGGCGGCAGGCTTGATCCAGACGGCGGCTTCGAGATCGAACTGATCCCAACGCGCGCCGAGAACTTCACCGCGCCGCGCGCCGGTCAGCAGGATCAGGCGCACCGCATCGGCAGCGCGCCGATTGGGATGGGCGTCGAGAGCGGCGGACAGCCGCCCGATTTCATCGGTTGAGAGATAGCGGTCCCGGGGCGCTTCAGCGTTCCGGGCAAACCCGGCAGCTGGGTTGTCGGCGCGGATGCGCCAGCGGATGCTCAAGTTGAACATCTTGCGCAGGATTTCGCCGACCCGGTTTGCTCGCACCGGCGTCGCCTTGCGGCCTTTCTTCCCCGGTGCGCCGCTGGCGATCTGGCGCAGGAGTTTATCGATATCCTCCGGCTGGATCTCCGCCGCCTTGCGCGGTCCCCAGGAGGGTTCGACCAGCTTTCGCAGCATCGAGGCCTGATCGTCGCGGTTCCGCTTCGTGAGCTTCGACGCATGTTCTTCGAGGTCGCGGGGACGGTGCCGTTAAGGAGAGCGTGGCGGAGTTGGCGGTTTGGGTTCGGATCCCTTGATCGGCTTCTCTTCCCGCCACCCGCCGCTCTCGCCTTCGCACCGCGAGTTGGGGTGAAAGCGCAGCTAAAACAGCAACTTACCCAAGCGCTAAAATTGACCGTTTCGCTTTAGCTTAATTTCAAAGCATCGGCGCTAGGTTCCCGCCTTCGACCGAGACCGAGGGGTATCCTATGCCGCAACCGATCAAGACAACGATTGGCGATCTGTTCATCGATTCTGGCACCAACCAGGAAGTCGATCCGATCCTGGTGGCGCGCGCCGATGGCCGCTTCCGCGCCGGCTGGATGGATAACGCAGGCAGCGCCGAATACGATGTGTTGTCGAACCTCTACACGGCGGGCGCGGGCTGGATGGCGGGCGATTTCGTCAAGAATACCACGACCAGCATTGAATCTCACATCGGCATCGGCATGCTGTCGAACGGGACGCAAGCCTTTGCCTGGTCATCCTCGACAGGCGGCAATGCCGATATCTTCGCGGAAATCCGCGACATCAACGGCGTGGTTCTCGCCCCCGCCTTCCAGATCAACACCGGCGGCAGCTTTGCCACCGGCAATCAGGACCGCCCGGAAGCCGTGGGCCTCGATACCGGCAACTTCGCTTTCGTTTGGATCGACCGCAACGCCGGCAACATCACCTTCGCCATCCATAACACCTCTGGCGGCCAAGTGACGGCCCCGACGGTATTGAGCCAGACGGCGGCGGTGCAGAACTTCGGCTCGCCGCCAACCACGGTGCGCTTCGACACCGCACTCCTCCAGAACGGCAACTTTGTTGTCGCTTATACGAACAACGATCTCGACACCGTGTTCCGCGTGGTTTCGCCAACCGGCAGCTTCATCACCAACGAAATCGGCGTCGACAGCAATGCGACGACGGACAATGTCGGCGCTTCCGTTGCCACACTTGCCGATGGCCGCTTCGTGGCCGTCACTTTCGACGTCAACAATCCGATGGTGCAGGGGCAGATTTTCAACGCGGACGGCACGACCTCCGTTGCCCTCTTCAACATCGGAACCTCGCCCAACATCGGCAGACCGCAAGTGGCGGCGTTGCACGACGGCCGCTTCATGGCGGTGTGGAACGACAACGGCGATATCTCGGCCCGGATGATGTTCGCCAACGGCACGCCAGATGGCGACGAGTTCATCGTCAACTCCGTCACCACCAACACGCAGGAGCGCCCGACGATCACGGTGCTGGCCGATGGCCGCGTGGTTGTCGGCTGGCATTCGGACGAAATCACCTCGGGCCTCCGCGATGTAAAGATGACCATCTTCGATCCGCGCGAGTCTGCCTTGATCAAAACCGCAACCGCGCTCGCCGAGGATTGGTATGGCACGTCGTTCGACGACAATGTCTCGATGGGTGAAGGACTCGACCTGTTCCACGGCGGGGCTGGCAACGACACCGCTTTCGGCGAGAACGGCAACGACGAACTGATCGGCGAAGATGGCAACGACACCCTGACCGGCAACGCGGGCGACGACTTTCTCGACGGCAATGCGGGCGACGATATTCTGAATGGCGGCGCCGGCAGCGATACGTTGCGGGCGGACGCGGGCAACGACACCGCGAGTTATGCGGGCTCCGCCGGCGCGGTAACGGTGAACCTCGCGAACCAGACGGCATCCGGTGGCAATGCCCAGGGCGACACCATCTCCGGCATCGAAAATGCGACAGGCGGCCTAGGCGCGGACACGCTGACCGGCGACGGCAATGCCAACACACTCGATGGCGGCGCCGGCATCGACGGCATGACCGGCGGCGGCGGCGATGATATCTATGTCCTGGACAACGCCGGTGACGGAACCGTTGAAGCCGCCAATGGTGGCACCGATACGGTGCAAGCCTCGATTACCCATGCGCTGCGTTCGAATATCGAGAATCTGGTGCTGACCGGCAGCGCCAACATCAACGGAACCGGCAACAGCCTCGACAACGGTATCACCGGCAACGCCGGTTCGAATGTGTTGAACGGCTTGACCGGGGCCGACGATATGACGGGCGGCAACGGCAACGACACCTTCTGGATCGACAACGCCGGCGACACCGCGGCGGAGGCTTTGAACGAAGGCATCGACATCGTCCAGTCCTACATCGACTTCGTTCTCGGCGACAATATCGAGAAGCTCTATCTTCGCCCCGGCGCGCTCAACGCCACCGGCAATGCGCTGACCAACTACATCTACGGCAACAACGGCGTGAATACGATCAATGGCGGCATGGGCGCCGATCGTATGTATGGCTACAACGGCCACGACAAATACATCGTCGACTCGTCGGGCGACCTCGTCTACGAAACCAGCGCTGCGGGCGGAACCGACCTTGTCGAAGCCAGCGTCAACCACACCCTCGCCGTAAATGTCGAGAACCTGACCCTCACCGGCGCCGGCAACATCAACGGCACCGGCAACACGCTCGCCAATGCGATCGTGGGCAGCAGCGGCAACAACTTCATCGACGGCAAGCTGGGCAACGACACGCTGACCGGCGGGCTTGGCAACGATCAGTTCCTGTTCTCGACCACGCTTGGAGCATCCAACATCGACACCATTACCGACTTCTCGGTGCCGAACGACACCATTCGCCTTGACGATGCGATCTTCACTGGCCTCGCCCCCCTCGCCTATTTGTTGGCCTCGCAGTTCGTGATTGGCGCGGCCGCCACCGATGCCAACCACCGCATCGTCTATGACGGCGCGACGGGCGCCCTGCTCTTCGATGCCGATGGCAATGGCGCGGGCGCCGCCAAACAGTTCGCCACAATCGGCGCCGGTCTTGCCCTCACGACATTGGACTTTTACATTTTCTGACGCTGCAATATTTGATTTGACGCGGAATTGGCGCGGGAATATTTGTTTCCGCGGGGGTTCTTGGCATTTCGGGACGGTATCCCATGACGGCGCCAACCGATCCGCTCTACGCGCAGCAGTGGTATTTCGACTCGCTCGGCAACGGCCGCGGCCGGGCGCTGCTGGAGCGCGTCTGGAACGAGTTCAGCGGCGCGGGCGTGCATGTCATCTTCTATGACAGCGGCATCCAGCGTTCGCATCACGATCTCGATGGCAACTATGACGCTTCGCGCGAGCTGGTCATCAATGGCGTGCCAGTGCCGGTCGAGCCGTCGGGCACGACTCCCACCGATGCGCATGGGACGGCGGTGGCTGGCATCCTCGCAGCGGAGAACAACGGAACCGGCACCGTCGGCATTTCCTGGGGTGCTTCGATCACCAGCGCCGTCATCGTCCCATTGAATGTCACAACTGTTACTACGGACCGGCTTCATGGCGCGGCAACATTCGACATTTCGAACAACAGCTGGAGGAATGGTGGCGAATTCGATCCAGCTTTCGGCGCTGCAACGCCTGGCTCATACTACAGCGCTATCAATGACGAAAATCTCTTTGCCTGCAATACGGGTCGCGGCGGGCTTGGCACCATCATAGTCTGGGGTGCCGCCAATGACCACGAGGATGCGAATGGCCTCGGCTACAACACGTCGCGCCACACTATCACGGTGGCCGCCATTCGCGATGACGGATTCAGCGCATCCTATTCCAATCGCGGCGCCTGCATTCTGGTTTCGGCGCCGTCCGGCGACACAGGGCCGGCGCCCGAAATCCTGACTACCGATCTGCTCGGCGTCGCCGGCGCGAACCTGTTTGCCACGCAGGCGGTGGCGTCCGACTATACCGACTGGGCCTCAGGCACCTCGTCCGCCACCCCTATCGTCTCCGCCGTCGCCGCCCTCATGCTCGACGCCAATCCTGGCCTCGGCTGGCGCGACGTGCAGAACATCCTCAGCCTGACCGCCTTCCACACCGGCAGCGCCTTCGGCTCAGGTCCCGGCCTCAACGAGGACCACACCTGGTTCTTCAACGAGGCCGACAATTGGAACGGCGGCGGCCAGCATTTCTCGGAGGATTACGGCTACGGCAATGTCGACCCCTACGGCGCGGTGCGCATGGCCGAAGCCTTCGCCGTCATGGGTGCTGCGGCGCAGACCACGGCCAACGAGCATTTCTTCTTCAACACGTTTACGCCCGGCTCCCCGGCGCTGATCGACAACGGGACCTATTTCTTCGATTTCAATGTCTCGACCTTCCCGCTCACCGTCGAGCACGCCGACATCACGTTCGAGATCACGCACCCGAACTATGCCAGCCTGCGGCTGTTCCTGATCTCGCCGGAAGGCACCGAGGTGCAGCTCTATGACGGCGTCGGCGAGGCGGCGATCAATGCTTCGACGGGCTTCGAATGGATCTATGGGGTCGACGCCTATCGCGGCGAACGCTCGACCGGGACCTGGCGGCTGAAAATCGTCGACACGGCGCCGGGAGGCGCGGGCACCCTCGACTCCGTCAGGATAGATCTCTTCGGCAGCGCCCCCGATAGCGCCGCCGACACCTACCACTTCACCGACGAATTCGCCCAGATGCGGGCGCTCGACGTGACGCGGGGCGCGCTCGCCGACCTGGACGGCGGCATCGACTGGATCAACGCCGCGGCGGTGTCCACCAATGTGACGATCAATCTCAATAGCGGCATGGCAGGCCGGATCGACGGCGCCGCCTTCTTGATCGCGACGGGAACCACGATCGAAAACATCATCGCGGGCGATGGCGGCGACAGGCTGACTGGCAACAGTGTTGCCAATGTGCTTCACGGCATGCGCGGCAACGACATCCTGGTGGGCGGCAATGGCAACGACACGCTGAACGGCGGAACCGGAGTCGATTCGATGACGGGCGGTGCTGGCGACGATAGCTATTATCTGGACTCCTACTACGACAGCACCGTCGAGGCCTCAGGCGGCGGCGCCGACAAGGTGTTCGCGTCGATCACCCATGCATTGCGTATCAACATCGAGAATCTCGAGCTGACCGGCAGCGCCAACCTCAAGGGCACCGGCAATACGCTGGCCAACAGCATTACCGGCAACGCCGGTTCGAACACGCTGAACGGCCTCACCGGCGCCGATAGCATGACGGGCTTGGGCGGCAACGACACCTACTATGTAGACAATGCCGGCGATAGCGTCACGGAGGCGCTTAACCAGGGCATCGACATCATCCGCGCGGCGCTGAACTGGACTCTCGCCGCCAACATCGAGAAACTTTACATCACCGGCACGGCGGCGAATGCCACCGGGAACACGCTCTCGAACTTCATCTACGGCAACAACGGCGTCAACATTATCGACGGCGGCATGGGCGCCGACCGGATGTATGGCTACAACGGCAACGACAAGTACATCGTCGACTCGTCGGGCGACCTCGTCTACGAAACCAGCGCTGCGGGCGGAACCGACCTGGTCGAAGCCAGCGTCAACCACACCCTCGCCGTAAATGTCGAGAACCTGATCCTCACCGGCGCTGGCAATATCAACGGCACCGGCAACACGCTCGCCAATGCGATCACGGGAAACACCGGCGCCAACTTCATCGACGGCAAGCTGGGCAACGACACGCTGACCGGCGGCGCAGGCAACGATCAGTTCCTGTTCTCGACAGCATTGGGCGCAACCAACATCGACATGATCACGGACTTCTCCGCGCCCAACGACACCATCCGTCTCGACGACGCGATCTTCACGGGCCTCGCTCCCCTCGCCTATTTGCTGGCCTCGCAGTTCGCGATTGGCGCGGCCGCCACGACGGCCTCCCACCGCATCGTCTACGACAGCGCCACGGGAGCGGTGTATTTCGATGCCGATGGCAATGGCGCGGGCGCCGCCAAGCAGTTCGCCACTGTCTCAATCGCCCTCGCGCTGACGGCGAACGACTTCTACGTGTTTTGAGGTCCCACCACTCGCGCAGGGCTTGACTTGGAGTTTGGCGGAATCTAGCGTTGTAGCCTGAGTGTGATGATTACTTTGTCATTCGAAGTGCGGCCAGATCCGCGAGACACAAAGCCGGAAACCGCCGCAGGCGTGTGTCTCAAGTTGCTCGGAGAGATCCCATGGCAATAATTAATGGCACGAGCGACCCTGACATTCTGCTGGGTGGCGACAGTGGTGACACCATCTCCGGCGGCGGCGGCAACGACAATCTCTGGGACAATTATTTAGTTAACAATGACTTTGCCAGCGATAGTCTGTTTGGCGAGGCTGGAGACGATTCCATCCTTTCGCTTGGAGGCAGCGACATCGTCGATGGCGGTACCGGCGAAGACTGGCTGCGCATCAGAATATACTGGGATAGCCCGGCCGACATAACACTCACACTGGTCGCGACCGGAACAATGGCGACGGTTGTGGGAAACGGTACGACCATCGTCAATGTCGAGTCCTTCTACTACGAAGGTGGCAAGGGGGTCGACACCGTAACGTTGCTTGACGGCAACGATTACGTCGAAGGCTTCAACGGCGACGACATTCTGAACGGAGGCGGGGGCGATGATCTTCTGCAAGGAGGCGGTGGTAACGATACTCTCATGGGGGGCAGTGGTATAGACTACATGCTTGGTCGTACCGGTGACGACACCTATTTCGTCGACTCGCCTAGTGACTTGACATCGGAGTTTGTCGGCCAGGGTACCGACACAATAATCTCATCCGTATCGCGCGCCTTGTCGGTCAACTTCGAGAATCTCGTGCTTGCGGCCGGCGCAGGAAATATCAGTGGCTATGGCAACGGCCTGGGCAACACGATCGAAGGCAACGAGGCAGGAAATATCCTCAATGGGTTGACTGGCGACGATGTCATGCGCGGCCAGGGAGGCAACGACACGTACTATGTGGACACCACCGGCGACGTTGTCGACGAATCCTCGGGCAGTGGGATCGACACGGTGCGATCAGGCGTAGACTTCACGCTCGGCACGGGTTTGGAGAAGCTTTACCTGCTCGGAACGGCGATCAATGGCACCGGCAATGCCTTGTCGAACTTCATCTACGGAAACAACGCCGCCAACGCGATCGATGGAAAGGCGGGTGGCGACCTACTCTATGGGTACGGCGGCGACGACACTTACCGCGTCGATTCGACCGGGGATCGCGTCTTTGAAACCAACGCAACGGCGGCGGGCGGCACCGACCGGGTGTTTTCGACGGTCAATTTCACGCTCTCCGCCAATGTCGAGCGGCTGGCGCTTCAGGGATCAGCTAACATCAACGGTAGCGGCAACGCCGATGCCAATTCGATCGCCGGTAATAGCGGCAACAACTTTATCGACGGCAAGGATGGCATGGATTCGCTGGCGGGCGGTCTCGGCAAGGACAACTTCGTGTTCTCGACCGCGCTTGGCGCGGCGAACGTGGATTATATCTTCGACTTCACCGCCGCCGACGACACAGTGCGGCTGGAGAACGCCGTGTTCACGGTATTGCCGGTGGGCTATCTCGCGGTGGCCGCGTTTCACATCGGCAGCGCCGCGGGCGACGCATCCGACCGGATCGTCTACAACAGCGCAACTGGCGCCCTGCTCTACGATGCCGACGGCAATGGCGCGGGCGCCGCCAAACAGTTCGCCACGCTTGGAACGGGCCTCACACTCACCAACAGCGACTTCTACGTCTTCTGACAGGTTCATGGCCGTCGCCAGAGAAACGCGATGACAAACCTGCCGGCAAC
>JBJXGL010000347.1:0-5359 GCA_046160365.1 Aestuariivirga sp.
ACGCGCGAAAGCTTCGAGCGCATTTACGATCTGCCGGAGCGCGTCATCCCGGCGGACATTTTGAACCTGCCGACGCCGGATGAAGCTGCGGCCTTCCGCACGCTCATGGAGATGTCGGCGCGCAGCCTAGGCATCGGCACCGAATTCGATCTCCGCGACTACTTCCGCTTGCCGGTGGCCGAGACCAAACAGGCGCTGGCTGAGCTTGTCGAGGAAGGAACGCTGTTGCCCGTCACGGTCAAAGGCTGGAAGCAGCAGGCGTTCATCCACAGGCACGCGCAGCTGCCGCGCAAGGCGGGCGGATCGGCGTTGGTGTCGCCCTTCGACCCGCTGGTGTGGGAACGCGCCAGGGCTGAGCGTCTCTTCGATTTTCACTACAGGATCGAAATCTATACCCCGGCACCAAAACGGAAATTCGGCTACTACGTGCTGCCGTTCCTGCATGGCGACCGCTTCGCCGCGCGGGTTTGCCTCAAGGCAGACCGGCAATCGGGCGTCCTTCTCGCCAATGCCGCGCATCTGGAGCCGCCTGCCGATGCCGGGGAGACTGCCGTGGCTCTCGCTGGAGAGTTGAAGCTCATGGCGCGATGGCTGGGTCTTGAAGGCGTGAAGGTGGGCGAGCGCGGCGATCTGTCGGCGGCGGTCGGTAAAGCTCTGTGAACGACATCGAGAGCGAACGCTTGATCCTGCGTCTCGTGCCGCTGAGCGGTCTCGCGGCGACGGCGGCCAGGGACGCCGAAGCCTGTCGCCGCATCATTGGAGTCAAGCTGCACGAGGATTGGTTCGATGAGGCGTGGGTCTCCGAGTTGCGGCTCAAGCAATGGAAGGACGACCCGGAATATGCTCCGTGGTCGATCCGCGCCATTGCGTTGAAGCGGACCGGCGAGATCGTCGGCAACATCAATTGCCACGGGAATCCGGAGAGCTTCGAGCATGGCGGTGAGACAGGCTTGGCAATTGAGATGGGCTACACGATCTTCCCGCCTTGGCGCAGGTTAGGCTTTGCTTTCGAAGCGATCACGGTGCTCTCGACCTTCGCGTCCGGGCGCGGCGTGCGCTGGGTGAGGCTCTCCATCGCCCCGGACAACGCCGCATCTCTCGCACTGGCACTGAGGCTTGGAGCATTCAAAACCGGCTCGCACATTGACGAACGCAATGGGCCGGAGGATATCTATCTGTTCGAGACGGATTAAGTCTTCATACCGATGAATTTCCTCCGTGTGCTGATGAAAATGCACGGGCAGGAGCTCCACCTAGGGAAATAGGGTATGGAACTCCTGCCCTGCTGTGCGGGCGAACGGGACGGTTGGCCAGTGGCCGCGTGCGCCTGCCGGCTGCTCGAGAACGATGGCCGTAACCCGCCTGCCCTCGGATCACTATCGCGATCCAAGCTTGTCTGAAATTGACCGCCCAAAATGCGAGAGCTCCGCACGGGGGACGTGCGGAGCTCTTGCTTGACCCGACTTGAGGTGGCGCGGCCAGATTGCCGGCGGTGAACTCGCGAGGCACGCGCGAAGTGCACCGGCAAAAAAGCCGCGGCATGCCCACCGCGAATCCGGTGCGTTATTTGTAGCCGGTCAGGCTTGCGCGGGAATGGAGGCCAAGGCGGGGCGCCCCAGCCTTGGCGGCCGCTGGGTTGGGGAAATAAACTGGAAATATCTTCACTCCCTCAATCCCGTCATTCCATCGGAGCCGATGCAGAGCGGCGGCGACAGATGGAACCCAGCTTCGGCCCAGCGCGGGAGTCCCTCCAGAGTGGGTACGCGCTGCTTCGTGCGCGAGATTGAAGTTCAGAGCTTCAAGCCGCCTCCGGCTCGTAGTGCAGAACCAGAACCTTGCTCGCCGCCACGGGCGTGAGGGCGTAGGTCTTTCCCTCGTCGTCGCTGAATTCGACAAGAACGTTTCCGCTACCCAAGTCCTCTACAACCGTTCCCACCTGGCCGCGCGAAAGTTTCGCCGCCGGAAGGTCCGCCAGAAGCGCCACGACATCAAGATTTTTTACCGGCGTTTGCATCAAGGTTTCCTACAATACCCAAGCCGTGACCAGCCTTGGAATGCCGGTATCGGCCGGGATCAGCCAATGCGTTCTTACCATGGCGCGCCTGTTTTGTCTTGTCAGCAGCAGGTCAACCCGCCACCGCTCGCCAAACCCGTCCGAGTCTTCCTTGACGGCGTCATGGCTGCCCAAAGCCACCAGGATTGCACCGCGCAGCCAGTGCGCATCCGCCGCCGAAATGCCAAGGGCTGCCGCGAAGACCCGCGCCTTGTGCCGCCCGCGAAGATGAGCGGAACTCAGACAATAGTCACGCAGTTTGGCAACGTCCAAATCGGCGGCAGAATGGTTTGGAAGCAGTGGCACACCAACACTCTATCGGAAGCTGGGGGAACTCATCACCGCTTCACCGCCCTGTTCACGCCGCTCACGATGGCCTTGAGAGACGCAACCACGATGTTCTTGTCGATGCCGACGCCGAAGAGAGTCATGCCGTCCGGAAGACGGAGCTCCATATAGGCGGCGGCCGTGGCGTTGGCGCCGTGGCCCATGGTGTGCTCGCGGTAATCCACCACATCGAAGGCAAGGCCGCTCTCCTTGCGGAGCGCATCGACAAAGCCGTCGACCGGGCCGTTGCCGTGGCCCTTGATGGTCTTGGCCTTGCCATCCACCGTGAGCTTCGCGGTGATCGCCTGATCGCCGTGGTCGCTCTTGGCGGTGTGCTCGACGAAACCGTAGCGCCCGTTGCCATCGAGATACTCGCTCTCGAAGGCGTTCCAAAGCCTTGAGGCTTCGACTTCGACGCCTTCGCCATCGGCAATCGCTTGCACCACTTTCGAGAACTCGATCTGAAGCCGCCGCGGCAGCTCGATGCCGTGCTCGGTTTCCATCACATAGGCGATGCCGCCCTTGCCCGACTGCGAGTTGATCCTGACCACCGCCTCGTAGGAGCGACCCAAATCCATGGGATCGATGGGCAGATAGGGCACTTCCCACAGCGGCTTGTTCGAGGCCTTCATGGCCTTGAAGCCCTTGTTGATCGCATCCTGATGCGAACCGCTGAACGCCGTGAACACCAGTTCGCCGGCGTAAGGGTGGCGGGGATGGATGGGCAACTGGTTGCAGTATTCCGCCATGCGCACCAACTCGTTGATGTTCGAGCAATCGATTCCGGGATCGAGGCCTTGCGAATACATGTTCATGGCCAGCGTCACGATATCGACATTGCCGGTACGCTCGCCGTTGCCGAAGAGCGTGCCTTCAACACGATCCGCGCCGGCGAGCAGGCCCAGCTCGGTGGCGGCAACGGCGCAACCCCGGTCATTGTGCGGATGGAGCGAAATGATGACGCTGTCGCGGTCCTTGATGGTGCGGCAAAACCATTCGATCTGGTCGGCGTGAATGTTGGGCGTCGACATCTCGACCGTGGCGGGGAGATTGAGGATGAGCCTCTTCTCAGGCGTGGGCTTGATCTCGTCCATCACCGCTTCGCAAATCTCGACCGAGAAATCGAGCTCGGTGCCGGTGAAACTTTCGGGCGAATACTGGAAGCGGACGTGGTACTCGATCCCCTCCTCTTTCGCGAGCCGCTTCACCAGCCGCGCCGCTTCCGCTGCGATCTGCTTGATGCCGTCGCGGTCTTTCTGGAACACCACGCGGCGCTGGAGTTCGCTCGTCGAGTTATAGAAGTGAACGATGACGGATTTCGCCCCCCTGATGCCCTCGAAGGTGCGGCGGATCAATTCTTCGCGGCACTGCACGAGTACCTGCACGGTGACATCCGAGGGGATCTTGTTGTTGTCGATGAGATGACGGCAGAAATCGAAGTCCGTCTGCGAAGCGGAGGGAAAGCCGATTTCGATCTCCTTGAAACCCATTTTGACGAGTGCCGACCACATGCGCATCTTGCGCTCGTGGCCCATGGGTTCGATCAATGACTGGTTGCCGTCGCGGAGATCGACGGAGCACCACACGGGCGCTTGCGTGATCGTCTTCGACGGCCATGTGCGGTCAGGCAATCCGACTTGCGGATAGGGCCGGTACTTTTCGGCGGGGGAAATCATCATGGAAATGTCTCTTCTGCTCTGAGGCTGGGTTAGCTGGTGGCAACGTTCCCCGGAAGGCCCAGGCAGAAGCCCGGCCGGCCTTCAGGGGCAGCTAAGAAGCAGCAGTCCCCGCAGCGCGAAGGCGCTCGGGCCGGACAGGATCTGGCGGGCGGTGGACATGGGCTCCTGATACCAAAGTAGGGCGCGGGGCGCAAGCCGTTTGACCTCGATCAATGACAGGTTGCGTCACAAAACCTTCATATGGCGGCAAATAGGAGGAAGCCCATGGCCGCCAGCGAGACCGCCGTTGTCAAAATCGACCCTACTCCCAAGCCCCTGCCCGTGCTGCTGCCGGTTCAGCCGCCCCGCGACCCCGACTCGATCCGCCGCGCTTTCGAAACCGGCGAGTATCCTTACAAGCAGAAGATCGCCACTCAGGAATACGAAGACCGGGTGGAGAAGCTCCAGACCGAGCTACTCAAGGCGCAGAACTGGGTGAAGCAGGCGGGCGAAAAGATCATCGTATTGTTCGAGGGCCGCGACGCCGCCGGCAAGGGCGGCACCATCAAGCGCTTCATGGAGCACTTGAACCCGCGCGGCGCCCGCGTGATGGCGTTGGAAAAGCCCAACGACCGCGAGCGCACGCAGTGGTACTTCCAGCGCTATATCGAAAACTTGCCTGCGGGCGGCGAAATCGTGTTCTTCGACCGCTCCTGGTACAATCGCGCCGGCGTCGAGCGGGTGATGAATTTCTGCACGCCAAACGACTATCTCGAGTTCATGCGGCAATGCCCGGAGATCGAGCGCATGCTGGTGCGCTCCGGCATCCGGCTCTTCAAATACTGGTTCTCGGTCACGCGCGAGGAGCAGCTCCGCCGCTTCAAGGCGCGCGAGAACGATCCCCTGAAACAGTGGAAACTCTCGCCCATCGACAAGGCCTCGCTCGACAAGTGGGACCAGTACACCGAGGCGAAGGAAGCCATGTTTTTCTATACCGACACCGCGGACGCGCCCTGGACGGTGATCAAGTCCGACGACAAAAAGCGCGCCCGCATCAACTGCATGCTGCATTTCCTGGATTCGATGCCTTATGCGGAAAAGGACGCGAAGGTGGTGACGCCGCCCGATCCGCTGATTGTCGGAAAATCCGGCGACGTGATCGGCAGGGGCGATGGCATCCTCGGAAAGTCGCTGCATCCCAACGCGCGGAAGATTTGAGTTTCCAAACTGTTAACCTGCGGGCGCGATGGTGGCGGAAACCGATTCTGCAACACACCATGACCCCTTCGCGCCGCCGCACCCTTCAAGCTCTCGCCGCCGC
>JBJXGL010000348.1:0-21556 GCA_046160365.1 Aestuariivirga sp.
CCCAACCATTCCCCCTAGTTTGATCCAGGACAAGGGCGCACTATGTTTCCTATGGAAGAAGTGCAACGGAAGGAGCCCATGTCATGGCCTACAAGACCATCCTCGTTTGCCTCAATGAAATCTCCCGGCTGAACCAGCTCATCGGCGCCGCCGCAGCCTTGGGCGGCACCTACGACGCCCATGTCTCCGGTCTCTATGTGATCCCCTCGGTTCAAGTCTATCCCTCCGTCGGCTTCGAAGCAGCCCCGCAGGTGTTCGAAGGGAACCGCACCTTCTTCAAGGAGAACCTCGCCAAAACCAAGGACGCTTTCGAAACCGCGATGCGAAAGGAAGGTCTGAGTTTCGATTTCCGCAACGTCGATTCGTCAACCCCCATCATCGCCGACGAAGTCATCGCCCAGGGCCGCGCCGCGGATCTGATCTTGCTGTCGCAAACCGACGCTGGCGAAATGAGCGGCGTCGAGCGCGATTTTGTGGAGCAGGTGGTGATGGCCGCCGGCCGCCCGGTTCTCGTGCTGCCCTTCAAGGGCGAACCCAAGATCGACTTCTCCGAAGTGATCCTCGGCTGGGATGGCGGTCGCGAGGCGGCCTGCGCCACCTTCGATGCGCTTCCCATCCTGAAATCCGCCAAGCGCGTGCGCGTCCTTCGCATCGATCCGCAGAAAGATCCCTCGCTCCGCGGCAAAGTCGCGGGCGCGGACATCGCCGAAACCCTCGCCCGTCACAGCGTCAAGGCCGAAACCATGGCCTATCCGACCGAAGGCCTTGGCGAAGGCCAGGCCCTGCTCCGCTGCGCTGGCGACAACGGCGCGGACTTGATCGTCATGGGCGCCTACGGCCACAGCCGCTTGACCGAATTCATCTTCGGCGGCGCCACGCGGCACATCCTTGCCAATCTCGACCGCCCAATCCTCATGTCTCACTAGGAAACGCAGCATGTTGAAGAAAGTCAGGCTCGAACTGGCCCGGAGCCACGAACATCCCGATGGAGCCCGAAATATTGGGTACGAATTCGCCGCCCCCCTGAACGACAAGGACCGTATCGATCCCAATGAATGGCAGAAGCAGCGAGATCACTGCCGGGTCCGCCGCTTCCGCCCCGGCGAGGAGGACGACATCGGTCACCTGGTCCGCAAACCTGGCGGTTCATGGGCCTTTCATTACGACATCCACTCGGATGAAGAGGACGACGAGTCTGGCTATCGCTTCGGCGATCACGAGTTCCGCGCCGGCGAATATGTCTCGGTCAAGGAGGACGATGAACTCCACACCTACAAAATCGTTCGCGTTCAGCCGGTGAGTTGAGACTACCCTAACGATAAATCTCCCGCCGATGGCCTATTTCGACGACAAGGATCGTGACTACCGCGTCTTTGATCTCCGCCAGAACACGGTAGTCGCCAACACGGTATTTCCAGATGCCGCGATACTTCTTGCCTTCAAGCATTTCGCCCAACTGCCTGGGATCGTCCAGAAGGGCGACTCGCTCTCTCAGAAATGAGAGAACGCGCCTGCGCACCACAATGTCGAGATCGTCTAGATCCTTGATCGCTCTTGGCTCAAACTCAATTGTCCAGGCCATAGCGCTTGATCACTTCGGCAAGTGGAATGGCTTTCTCGCCGGACTTGTAAAATTCGTCCAACCGCTTTTCTGCAATATAGGCGTCTTCCAGGTCTTCAAGATGCTTGAGAATGGCCTCGCGCGCATAGAAGGTCTTGGTCCGGCCGGTTTTCTTGGCCAGTCGTTCCAGTTTCTTTTCGATTTCGGGCGGCAATCGGATGGCCAACATGATGGATACTCCTTGCTATACATGTATAGCATCTCCTTCGACCATATTCAACCGCTCGCCACTTGCAATTCGCCCTTGCCCCGCCTCCCCCAAAAAGCTAGCTGACAGCCGCAACAACCCCGCGAGCCCTTCATGCCCTCCTACAATCTCTTCCTTCTCCCCGGCGATGGCATTGGCCCCGAAGTCATGGCCGAGGTGGAAAAACTTCTCGCCTGGTTCACCGCCCAAGGCATCTCTAAATTTGAGACGGATCGCGGCCTTGTTGGTGGCTCGGCCTTTGATGCCCATGGCAAGGCCATCTCCGAGGAACACATAGCGCTCGCCCAAGCCGCCGACGCCGTTCTCTTCGGCGCGGTGGGAGGCCCCAAATGGGACAAGGTGCCTTACGACGTCCGCCCCGAAGCGGGCCTCCTTCGTCTGCGCAAGGATCTCGGCCTCTTCGCCAACCTCCGCCCCGCCATCTGCTATCCCGCTCTCGCCGATGCCTCCTCGCTCAAGCGCAACGTGGTCGAAGGCCTCGATATCCTGATCGTCCGCGAACTGACGGGTGGTGTCTATTTCGGCGAGCCCAAGACCATCACCGATCTCGGTAACGGCCAGAAGCGCGGCATCGACACCCAGGTCTACGACACATTCGAAATAGAACGCATTTCCCGCGTCGCCTTCGATCTCGCCAAGACCCGCCGCAACAAGGTCTCCTCCGCGGAGAAGCGCAACGTCATGAAGACCGGCGTTCTCTGGAACGAGGTCGTCACTCGCATTCACGCCGAAGAATACAAGGACGTCGAACTCGAACACGTGCTGGCCGACAACTGCGCCATGCAGCTCGTGCGCTGGCCCAAGCAATACGACGTCATCGTCACCGACAATCTCTTTGGCGACGTGCTCTCGGATGTCGCCGCCATGCTGACTGGCTCGCTCGGCATGCTGCCTTCAGCTTCGCTGGGCGCGCCCGATCCGAAAACCAAACGCCGCAAATCGCTCTACGAACCAGTCCACGGCTCCGCCCCCGATATCGCCGGCACGGGTGCTGCCAACCCCATCGCCATGATCGCAAGTTTCGGCATGGCGCTCCGCTACTCGCTAGGCTTAGGCGAATGGGCCGACAAGCTCGATGCCGCGATCAGCGCCGTTCTGGCCAAGGGTTTGCGCACCAAGGACATCGCCGGCGATCAACCCGCCAATGCCACAACTGCTCAAATGGGCGACGCGATCCTGAAGGAGCTGCAGGCGGCGGCCTAAGCGGCGTTCAATTTCGCCGCCTTCTCCTTGGTGACAGGGATAGTGGTTGAGGCACAACCCTCATTCACGCCACAACGGCCGCACCGATACCCGCTGGATGTCGCTGCGCGAAATGCCGATATCGTGCAGCATGTGGTCGTCGAAGCTCAGGAGCGTGCGCATTTCGCGCCGTTCCCGGAACCGCCTCACCAGGCCGCCCAGAAAGCTCGAAGTGGAATTTGTGTGAGCAGAGTGCACATTCGACATGGTAACCTCCTCTTGGTTTCTCGGGATAAATTGACCGCTATGGCCATCTCTTGAAGCCAAAATGACGCAAATCCTGGCGCTCGACAAACGACTTCGCTTCGGCCTATATGTGAGTAGAACTCACACATGAAGACGACCCATGCGCCGCCTACCGCCCATGTCCACGCTCAAGAGCTTCGAGGCCGCCGCCCGCCATTTGAGCTTCTCCAAGGCCGCCGATGAGCTTCATCTCACCCATGGCGCAATCAGCCGCGCCGTGCGCACACTCGAGGATTTCCTCCAGGTCGGACTCTTCACCCGCAACATCCGCGCGGTCGTTCTCACACCCTCCGGCAAGACTTATTTCGAGATCGTCCAGGGCCTGCTCGACCGCCTCTCCACCGCCACCGTCATGTTGATGGACCAGCGCTCATTCACCGCACTTAATGTCAGCACCATCGATTCCTTCGCAGCGAAGTGGCTGGTGCCGCGCCTCTTCCGCTTCAGCGCGAAACACCCCGGCACCGACGTGCGCCTCTCCACCTCCTCGTCGCTCGCGAACTTCCACACCGACGGCATCGACATCGCCATCCGCTATGGCCGCGGCAACTATTCCGGCTTGGCCTCGGAACTCTTGCTCCGCGAAGAGCTGATGCCGGTATGCAGCCCCGCACTGCTCCAAGGCTCTCACCCCTTGCGCGAACTCTCCGACCTCAAACACCACACGCTGATCCACGACGACTTTCCGATCGACTGGGTCAGCTGGCTCCGCTTCGCCGGCGTCGAGGATGTCGATGCAAGACGCGGCCTGCGCTTCGAAAGCTCGGCCCACGCCGTGCAAGCCGCCGTGCAAGGCGCCGGCGTAGCCCTCGGCCGAAGCGCGCTTGTTGCCGACGATCTCAAAGCCGGCCGCCTCGTCCGCCCCTTCGATGTCGCCCACCCCACGGATGCCGCCTACCACATCGTCTACCCGCCCGAAGCTCTCAAACGCCAAAAGGTCAAAGCCTTCCGCGACTGGCTGCTCGAAGAGGTGGGGGACGAAACAAATTGATCCGTATACAGATTATTATCACAAATACACTCTCCCTCCCCCTGTGGAGAGGGAGAATGAAAAACAGGCCTTCAGTTTAGCGTTGAATCATCACGCGCACTTTGGGCCCATGGGGGCCGACGACCGGCCCATGTATGTCGCCGATCTTGATCTTGTTGAACGTCGAGGTCGGAAGCTGGGCGGTGCTCGCCGCCGAAGCGGCGGTGGAAAGAACCGACAGCGAGAGGCCGATAAGTGCCAGGGTCTTGAGGGTCTTCATGGGAGAGTCTCCTTTGCTGGTTGCCGAGATCAAGTCTCGATGGGCATGATGTTAGTGGCGGACGATTGAACCGGTTTTGAATGCCGCGTTCAGCGCGAGTTCAGAAGCGGAGCCGGTTAACCCGCGGATTGCTCAATCAACTCCGCCACCCGCTCCTGCAGCGCCCAGAGATAGGGGTCGTGGATGCCCACGTTTTGAAGCGACAGCACTGTTTGCCGGAGATACGCCGCCCCGCTTCCCCAATGCCCGCAACACTTCGACAATGTCTCGGCCACCGCTTCCGGATCGAGTCCTCCGGCGTAGAGCGGCGATTCCGGATTGGCCGTGAAGCCAATGGCTGTGAGCCGCCGACCTTCGCTGTCGACCTCGATCCAGCGCGGATAGTTGCTGGGCGGATTGGTGGTCATCTCGCGCCGCCATAGCACCGAGAGATCCTCCCATTCGCGCCCCGTCCGCAACTGCTTCACGATGCCCTCGCAGAAGCCATCGCCCCGGTCGATCTGCATCATCAGCCCTGGTTCTTCGCGCGTGCCGCGAAACCGCACGATCCTCAAGCAGAACGCGCGCTGCCATCCGTGCGCCACCGCATGCGCCGAAGCCGCCGCTTCGAACACCGGCTTCCAGATCAGCGACCCGTAGCAGAACACATGCAACGGCCCGTCCGGTCTCTCTTCCAGAAAGCTCCTGAGATGCGCGTCATAGTCCGCCTCGCTAAACACCGTGATGCCGGTCGGAGGCCCCTGATCGGCGATCTCCCGGTGAACCCGCGCCACAAGGTCCTCGGTCAAACGCATCGTATCTTCGTTCTCACCCACGTCTCGCGAACATATCGGCTGATAACCGAAGCACCGTACGGTGTCAAGAGTTATTTTCCTTTGAAGTGATTATGTTCTACAGTCTCATGATCCCAAGGAGCCAAAGCCAGCCCACCGTCACCGCCAGACTGGCTATCGTCATGACAATGCCCGACCGCGCGAAATCGAGGAACGTCAGCCGCGCCCCCGCGCTTTCCGCCCTTTCCGCCACGATGATGTTGCATAGCGATCCTGTCAGCAGCAGGTTTCCCGCAAAGGTCGAAAGCAGCGCCAAACCGGTCAAAACGCCACTGGGCAAGTCCGGCAGGATTTGGAGAATGAGGATAATCGCCGGCACATTGCCGATGGTGTTGGAAGCCGCCAACATCAGAGGCGCCAAAACCGAAAGCCGCTCCGGCGCAAAACCCATTCCGGCCAGGTCTGCGAGAAACGCTTGCGCAATCCCGGTCTTCTCGAACGCGGCCGTCACCGCGAAGAGGCAGGTGAACAGCAAAAGCAAATGCCAGTCCGCCGCCCCGATCATGTCGCGCGAAGAGAGCCGCCGCGACAGAAGCAGGAATCCCGCCACCGCCAGCGCCGATAATTCGCGGGGCAAAGGCGTCAGGAACAATCCGATCAACGCCCCAACAGCGAGAATGCCCTTGCCCAGCTGCAGCCGGTCGACTTCCGCCACCGTCTCGGGGATGCGGAACGGCGAAGGCTTCTGCGTGAAGCGTCCCCGCCAGGTCCACAGCACCGCCCAATAGACGAAGACCAGCGACAAGAGCACCGGCGGCAGCGCCACTTGCACGTAACTCCAGAACGGCAAACCGCCCGCTTGCCCAATCAGGATATTCTGCGGATTGCCGATGAGCGTCGCCGCCGATCCCACATTTGCCGCGCCCGCCAACCCCACGAGATAAGGCCTGGCATCGATGCCACGCTTCAAAAGCCCCACGCACACCAGCGGCGTCAGCGCGAAGACCACCACGTCATTCGAGAGCACCGCCGCGAGAACGCCGGTCACCAGCACGATGGTCAAAAGCAGATTACGCGGATTGCCCGCCGCATGCGTCACGCGCTCGGCTACGAGCCCATAGAAACCGCTCATCTCGAACTGCGCCGACAAAATCATCAGTGCAAAGAGCAATGCGATGGTCGGCATGTCCACCGCCGCTCCCGCCTCGTCGAGCGACATGGTTCCGGTGGCGAGCAGGGCGATAAGGCCGAGCAGCGCCACGCCGGTGCGGTCGATCGCCAGGCCTGGAATCCGTCCAAGTGCCATGCCGAGATAGACAGCCACGAACACAACGACCGGCAGGGAAAGGTCGAACCCCAACATGGAATCCCCCTGCCCCGCACTTGAAACCGCGCGCTACGTCAAGTCAATGGCGGCTTTACCTCGAGCGCCGCAAGCCGCGCCCGGAGTCGCGGACCGGCGAAATCGATAAAGGCCCGGAGCTTCTGCGCCATGAACCGCGCGCCTGAAAACGTAAGGCTCACCGGTAGAGGTTCCGGCTCAAATTCCGCAAGCAAGCGTTCCAATTCCCCTCGCCGCAGTGCCGCTTCGGCCTGATAGGAGAGAACGCGCGTGATTCCGCTGCCGGCAGAAGCGGCCGAGATTGCCGCTTCCGCCGAATTGACGGTGAGTCGTGGAATGATGGAATAGCGTTTCGCCTCACCGCTCTCGCGGAAGGCCCACTCCGTCAAACCACCGCTATTGGTGAAAGCCACGCAATCATGCGTCGAAAGCTCGCGCGGATGTGACGGCCGCATGGCGCGAGTTAGATAGGAAGGCGCTGCACACACGATCCAGCTCACGTGTCCCAGGCGCACCACCGTCATGCTGCTGTCTGGCAATTCTCCGATCCGGATCGCCACATCGAGTTGTTCGTCCTGCAAATTGAGAATGCGATCCGACAAAACCATGTTCACCGTGATGTCCGGATAGGCCGCAAGGAAATCTGCAACCACCGGCATCACGTGCAGTCGCCCGAATACAAGCGGCGCCGTCACCACAAGTTCGCCACGCGCAGCACCATATTCGCCGGCCGCTGTCCGCTCCGCCTCCGCAAGCTCCGACAGGATGCGGCGGCAATCATGATAGAATTGTTCGCCCTGCTGAGTTGAAGTCACCTTGCGGGTGGTCCGGGTCAGAAGCTGCGCTTTCAAGTGCGCTTCGAGCTCGGCAAGCTTCCTGCTGACCGTGGCAACCGGCATGCCGAGCCGCCGGGACGCGGCTGAAAAACCGCCCTCTTCAACGATGGCGGCAAAGACGGACATGCTCTCAAATCTGTCCATGTGCCATTTTCTGGAATAATCAGCTCACATGTTGGCCTATATTCCAGAAAAAGCGAAAGATCGATCAAATTCACGATTAGGGCTTGGCGCCGGCGATCCGGCCAAGACGTTCTTGCCACCGCGTTTCCGATGGCTTTGCCGCCCAGACGGCGTAGCCGGTCACATGACGGAGCAGCACCAGTACGAAAGCCGCGAGATAGGCGCTCATGGCCGAGAACTCGAGAACCTCTTCAAGAATGCGCAAGCCATCCGGATTGCCGAAGGTGAGATCGAGAAAATCGCCATCGCCAAGATCGGAAAGAAGATAGAGGCAGTGGATGACAAAGCCGATGATCAGCAAAGCCAGCGGCGCGCCGCGGATTTTCTCGACACGCACCAGAGTGGTAAGGGCCACGCCGGCGCCAATTGCCATCAGAATCTTGGGATCGTCATCGTCACGGATTTTTGAAGCATGTTCATGCATGCCGAACATTTCATCGAGCGCCACAACGCCTAGTGCCGCCGAACCGGCAAGCCAGATCAACGATGAAATGCCACGGCCCGATGTGAGGAACGACATCATCAGGGCGATCAGGCAGGTCATCCAGATCAGCGTTCCGTTCATGATATCGACGGGTGCGCCGTCGACCCAGGGTGGAATCTTGCTGATCAACTGGAATGCCACGGCCGCCGCCGCATAGGCGGTCAGGAAACAGGCCAGCAAGACCCCTGGTCTCGAAGTGATCGCAGTCAATCGCTCCATGACAACCTCTAAGCGGCTAGTGTCCAGACTTGGAACAAGATGTTCCGTGTGATCGCCTTGACCCAGCAAGCTTTCTGCCAGCTCAAAAGATACAGAATCGGCAGATTATCTCAATTTATGGGATAATATTTCGCATTTGCGAGGAATTATCGTCTCAGACGGGATGAATTATCTCCAATCAGCTTTGGAGTAATCAATGACCTACAGCAGCGACGTCGCCTTCACCCCCACCATCAAGGCCATTCAGGCCCGAAAAGGTTCCCGCAACGGCTACGCCAAGATGGAGGAGAAGGGCGGCTGGCGCACCGCAATCAATGGCGATGTGGCGGCCTTCGTCCAGGCCCAGACCAGCGTGTTCCTTGCCACCGCCAATGCCGAGGGCCAACCCTACATACAACATCGCGGCGGCCCGCCCGGTTTCATCCGCGTCCTCGACGAGAAGACGCTCGCCTTCGCCGACTTCAAGGGTAACCGGCAGTTCATCACCCAGGGAAACCTGGCCGAGAACCCCAAGTCCTATCTCTTCCTGATCGACTACATGAACCGCCAGCGCATCAAGATCTGGGGCGAGGCGCGCGTGGTCGAAGACGATGCTGAGCTGATCGCCTCGCTGATGCCGGAAGGTTATGAGGCGCGGCCCGAACAGGCGATCCTGTTTTCCGTCCATGCCTGGGATTCGAATTGTCCGCAGCACATTCCGCAACGCTTCGAAGCCGCCGATGTGGCCCGGGCTTTAGCTGCACGCGATGAGCGTATCGCCGAACTCGAAGCGGAAGTCGCGCGGCTTAGGTCGAACGCTTCCGCGCCGCCAGAGTCCGCAGACGCAACGCATTGAGCCGGATGAAACCTGCCGCATCCTTCTGATCATAGGCGCCGCGATCATCCTCGAAGGTCACGAGGTCGTTCTTGTAGAGCGACTTCGTTGACTTGCGGCCAACCACGATAACATTGCCCTTGTAGAGCTTGAGCCTGACGGTTCCTTCCACATGCTCCTGCGACTTGTCGATCATCGCCTGAAGCATCTCGCGTTCCGGCGCGAACCAGAAGCCGTAATAGATCAGTTCTGCATAACGCGGCATGAACGAGTCCTTGAGATGCGCCGCCTCGCGGTCGAGCGTAAGGCTCTCCATCGCCCGGTGCGCTACCGAAAGGATCGTGCCGCCCGGTGTCTCGTAGACGCCACGCGATTTCATGCCGACGAAGCGGTTCTCCACCAGATCGAGCCGCCCGATGCCATTGTCATGTCCTAGCCTGTTGAGTTCGGAGAAAAGCGTGGCGGGTGACATAGCTTTGCCATCGATGGCAATCGGATCGCCTTTCTTGAATTCGATTTCGATGTAAGTCGCCTTGTCCGGAGCATCTTCTGGCGCGATGGTGCGCTGATAGACGTAAGGCGGCGGCTCTTCCCATGGGTCCTCCAGCACCTTGCCTTCCGATGACGAGTGCAGAAGATTGGCATCGACCGAGAACGGTGCTTCGCCGCGCTTGTCCTTCGCCACCTGGATCTGATGCTTCTCGGCAAACTCGATCAGATCGGTGCGGCTCTTGAACTGCCACTCGCGCCAGGGTGCGATCACCTTTATGTCGGGATTGAGCGCGTAGGCCGTCAACTCGAAACGCACCTGGTCATTGCCTTTGCCGGTGGCGCCATGGGCAATGGCATCGGCGCCGGTTTCCTCGGCGATTTCGATGAGCCGCTTGGCGATGAGAGGCCGCGCAATAGAGGTGCCGAGCAGATAGACGCCCTCGTAAAGCGCATTCGCCCGGAACATCGGAAACACAAAATCGCGGATGAACTCCTCGCGCACGTCTTCCACATAGATCTGCTTGATGCCCAGCAACTCCGCCTTCTTGCGCGCCGGCTCAAGCTCGCCCCCCTGCCCCAGATCGGCAGTAAAGGTCACCACCTCCGCGCCATATTCCGTCTGCAGCCATTTGAGGATGATCGACGTATCGAGCCCGCCCGAGTAGGCGAGAACCACTTTCCTGATTTTCTGCTCGGGCATGGAGATTTCTGCTCTCTTTTTGCCCGTCACCCCCGCGTGCACCGGGATGACGGTCAATTGTGAGAGCGCCGCCTATCATGCCAGCGCGGCAGACGGCAAGGGCAGGCTAGGTCAGATGCCGAAGATCGAGTACGAGAAATCGTCCGCTGCGAGTGCGGTGCCAATCACCCTGATCGACATGTCGGCGGCGCCGTCGACATTGGCGTCGACATTGCCGCGCTGGGTGACGTGATGCGGCAGGCCGGGAACCACGATACGGGCGATGCGAGTCATGGCGGCAGCGAAGCATGGGGTGCAGTCCACAGTCCTGTCACGGAAATCACCGTAATGCAAAAAAGCCCCGCCGGTGACAGCGGGGCGAGGTTGGGCCAAGGGCGCAGTCCGTCTTGGGGGTCTGGGGGTCAGGTGATTTCGCCGAGACCGGGCGCACGCTTGTCGCCGGTAATCATAGCACGCGCAAGGTTCTCGCGGTGGCGGAAGGAGGCCAGCACGACGCCACCCACATGCAGCGCCACGAGCAGCAGCAACAGGTTGGACAGCGCTTCGTGGACCTCTTCAAGCGTATCTTCGACCTCACTACGCTCGCTGGGTTCGGGTTCGTCCCCGACGTCATCGTCGGCCAAGGCTTGCGCCACGATCTGCGGGATCTCTGGAAGCATCGCCATACGGTTCGGCTCCACCATGAGCCAGCCGGTAAAGGCGGTGCCCGAAAGTGTCACGAGCAGCGCCACGATCATGGCGCTGCCTGCAGGATTGTGGCCAAGGTAACGCCGCTCCTTGCCGCGGGTCATGTCGCCGAGATAGGCAAGCGTCTCGCGGGGGCCTTTCAGGAATTGGGAAAACCGGGCGTAGCGGCTACCGACGAGGCCCCAAATGAGGCGGAAAGCGACTAGGCCCGCGACCACGTAGCCCGCGATCTCGTGAACCGTGTCGAACTCCTCCGCGCTCAACCAAGCCACCGCGAAAGCGGTGACAAGACCCCAGTGAAACACCCGCACCAGCGGGTCCCAGACCCGGACCTTGCCGGAGGTCCCAGTGTTCGTCTCCTGTGTGTGATGCGGTGTTGCGTCAGTCATCGCCGCCTCTTTCATGGTTGCGGTGGTGATCGCCGTCCTCGTATTCGAACTCGATCAGGTTTGCACTATGATCACGCGGTCACATTCATCATGGGCACCTTGGCTCAGGCAAATGCAGTGTTTGCAAGCACCGGCGGCGCCAACATCTGTGTTTCGTACTAGGTCAGATGCCGAAGATCGAGTACGAGAAATCGTCCGCTGCGAGTGCGGTGCCAACCACCCTGATCGACATGTCGGCGGCGCCGTCGCCATTGGCATCGACATTGACCGTCTGCACGCCGAATCTCGTAAGCACTTGGACTTCGCTGACACCTGACGCGCTAAACGCAGCGCTACCGATGAAGGCCACATTTTGCGAGAATTGCAGCGGCTGCAGCACGATCAGGTCCTCGGCGCCATTGAAATCGGTGATGAAGTCCGCCGCGCCAGTGCTCGAATCGGCGAGAGTGTTGAAGATAAACCTGTCAGCGCCGGAGCCGCCGCGCATCAAATCGGCGCCAAGCGATCCGGTGAGCCGGTCGTTGCCTGCATCGCCGCTGATCACGTCGCTGCCGTTGGCGCCGAGGATGCTGTCATTGCCGTCACCACCCAACAGGATGTTGCCGGTGGACTCTCCAAAGCCGCCGAAAATATTGTCGTCGCCGCCCGCTCCATTGATGAAGTCGCTGCCATTGAATCCGTAGAGATCGTTCGCCGTATTGGAACCGGTGATGATATCGCCCTGGTTGGAGCCCCAGACCTGCTCGACATTGACGATCGTATCCCGGCCTGCGGCGCGCGTATTCTGCACGCCTGTTATCCGAAGATCGACGACGATCCCACGCGAACCGGTGACCCCGCGATAGTCCACCGCGTCGAAACCGGTTCCGCCATCCATGAAATCGTCGCCGGCGCCGCCCGCCATGCCGTCATTGCCGTCGCCGCCGAAGATGCGGTCGTTGCCCGCTCCGCCATCTAGCGTGTCGTGCCCGTCGCCGCCAAAAAGCGTGTCGCGTCCATCGCCGCCGAAGATCTTGTCCGTTCCGTCAAGCCCTGTGAGTGTGTCGTTGCCGCCAAGCCCGTAGATTTCGTCGCCCGTCTCATTGAGTCCGACGATGACATCGTCCAGATCCGTTCCATTGATGATGGCCATGTGTAGCTCCTCTAGATTCAGTTTCCGTCCGCGCAGAGCTACGACCGGGATTCTGACAGGGCGCTGACAACTCGAATACCAGCGGCATTCAGCCGCGCTCCATCTCTGGTTTGATTTCGATCAAGGAACTCAGATCATCCGGTTGGGCTTCGCTTCCGGCAAGATGCAGAACTCAATCCTGATGCAAAAGCCGGCCGTGAGGAATACGGCCATCAGGCCCGTTTGTTGCGCTTCCGCAGATGATGAGTGAGGGCAAGCGAGATGCAATGGCGCAGCGGATCGGTTGGCAGCTTCTTGCTCACATCAATGATGATGCTGCGTTTCCCCTCGAAAGTCAGCTCGCCGCCATAGAGTTCCTTGAACTGCTCGATCAGGCCGGACTGGCAATGAAAGTAGACGGCGCATTTCCGCGCATCATTCCTGATGCCGTCGATCCTGATGGTGCTGCCGCTTCCGGTCTCCGAGGTCAGAAAACTGTGCTGGTTCCAGCGCCGCCCTTCGTGGATATGGCCGACGCCTGCTGTTGCCTTCGCGGTGCTCAGCACCAGTTTACGGAGCTCCGCAAGCTTTCTACGGACAGGCGCCGCATAGGGTCTTGTCGCCTCTTCAAATCCGCCATCGGCGGCGTTCATGACTTCAATCCTTCCGAAATTTCGCCGTGCCCCGCTTCGGACAACGGTCTTGGCTCCAAACCTGCTTAGACTTTATGCCAGTTTTCTGACAAGCTGTGTCAGCACCCTTGCGCGCGCTGGATGGGCATCGGAAACAACGTCCAGTCCCAGCTCATGCCGAAAGGATCGAAGCGGCACAAGCCGCCAGAGCAAAGATCACGACGATCTACGCAGTACGATCCGCCGCCAGGCCATGCCATCTGGAAAAGAGCCACGCAAAGGCCAAGGCGATGGCACCAACCGCAAGGATCGCCAGTAAAATCAGAATTGCACGCCGGATCATGTCATGGAAACCGGCAAAGAACCAAGAATCTGCGGAGAGGTGTGTACTAGGCCTGCTCGCTTCCAAGGAGCGGCGTCACGCTCTCTTCACTTCCTTGCTCCTCGCAAGAAGCTTGGCCCGAAGGATTCCATTCACCCGTGTCTGCCAACCTGATCCAGATTTCTTCAATACTTTGAGAACATCGGCGTCGAGCCTGATTGTCGTGCTGACTTTGGTGATCGCAGCTTTGGGCCGGCCCCGTTTGACCGGCGCGGCTGCGAACTTCTTTCGCCACTTTTGGGTGGAAAGGTCAGGGGCATCATCGGGATCAATCCAACCTTGACCCATAGATTTTCTGTTCGCGCTCATTTGCTTTCCTCAGACTGATGATTCGACGAACTGCCCCACGCAGCGTCCAGACAATCACGACCATTCTCCGGTCAAGCCTGCCAATGCTGATGTAGCGCCGCTCGCCATAGTCCTGGCGATCGTCCTCGACAGTGATCGTGCTGCCTTCGAAGATTTCATCGGCCCTCGCCATATCGAGCCCCCGATGCGTCAGGGTCAGCTCGCGCTTGGTAGGGTCGAATTCGACCTTCATGATTTATTGTTACTACAATAAATGAACTTCGTCAATGCCGTTCGACGGCTGATTGATCGCCGAATACTGGGGCAGGTTTGAGTACGCGGCTTTCGTCAGGATGACGGTCATAGGCAAATTTGCCGATAAACGTCGGGCTTCATGTCTCAAGGGCCAGCTTCAGTACGGCATCCACAACAAGATCTGCGCTACCGACAGGATCAAATTCACTCTGATACTTTTCCAATTTCTTTCCAAGCTCATCGTCGCGATCAACCCCCAAGTCATCAGGATCGACGTTGCGCCACCAGATATGGAAGTCAGGCTGAAATCCCATAATCTGAAGTGTTCTCAATATGGCGACGCCTTCTATCAATATCGGACGTGGGTTAAATCCCTTAACGCGTCTTTTGACAATCACTCTCATCTCGTCATATCGATACTCATCAACAGGCACCGACATGAAGAGATCTGTTTCGATGAGCGAGCAATTGAATCGGTAGCAAAGATAGCGCGCCAACGTCGTCTTGCCGGTTCCGTTCAATCCGTCAATCGCAACTACTTTTCCCGGCAGATTGTAGAGTACTGGCTTAAGCGCTTTGATGACGACCTCGTATTCAGGGAGCGGTCGTAACATGGAGTTCCACCACTTATCGATGTCTGGCTGGCTCGGTGGCTCGGTGTCACGCAAAGCTTCACACCCTCTCCCTCGCCCGCACCTTCTGGCTCTCGCTTTTCAGCTGCCCGCAGGCCGCCATGATGTCGCGGCCGCGCGGTGTGCGTACTGGCGAGGCGTAACCCGCCTTGTTGACGATCTCGGCGAAGGTTTCGATCGTGTCCCAATCGGAACACTCGTACTGCGTGCCGGGCCAGGGATTGAAGGGAATAAGATTGATCTTGGCCGGAATGCCAGCCAGCAGTTTCACCAGCCGCCGCGCATCCTCCGGCGTATCGTTGACGCCCTTCAGCATCACATATTCGAAGGTGATGCGCCGCGCATTGGAAAGCCCGGGATAGGCGCGACACGCCGCGAGCAAATCCTTGATTGGATATTTCTTGTTGAGCGGAACGAGCTTGTTGCGAATCTCGTCGGTCGTGCCGTGCAGGGAAATCGCCAACATCGTGCCGATCTCATCGCCAGCGCGCACGATCTCCGGCACGACACCGCTCGTCGACAGCGTGATCCGCCGTTTCGAGAGCGACAGGCCTTCGCCATCAGAGGCAATATCCATGGCCATCTTCACGTGATCGAAATTATAGAGCGGCTCGCCCATGCCCATCAGCACAACGTTGGTAATGTAGCGCCCCGAGGCCGGCGGCTTTGGATTGGCTTCGATATCGTCGGGCCAGTCCTGGATTCGGTCGCGCGCCAGCATGATCTGGCCGACGATTTCCTCGGCGGTGAGATTGCGCACGAGGCGCTGCGTGCCGGTATGGCAGAAGCTACAGGTGAGCGTGCAGCCCACTTGCGAAGAGATGCACAGCGTGCCGCGATCTTCTTCGGGAATGTAGACGGTTTCGATCTCGTGCCGGCGACCGTGCTCGTCCGGCGCCAAACGCAAGAGCCACTTGCGCGTGCCGTCGCTCGATACCTGTTCGGTGACCACTTCCGGCCGCGTGATCGAAAACGTTTCCTCAAGCCGCGCCCGCAGCTCCTTCGAGATGTCGGTCATATCGGCGAAGGTCACAACGCCCTTGTGATAGATCCAGTGCCAGATCTGCCGCATTCTCATGCGTCGCTGTTTTTCCGGAACGCCGGCGCGGGCGAGCGCATCCGCCAGCGCCTGGCGCGAAAGCCCGACAAGCGAAGGCCGGATGTCGTTCGGAATATAGCGCGGCACGTCCGCAACGCGATCGAGAAGCGTGGTCATTTCACCACCGCCACCATGGGGCCAAGCGGAAGAAACCCGTCATTGCGCGAAAGCTCGGCTGAATAGAGGCTCGATACACTGCCATCGAGAAACAGCGCGTTCTTCGCGCCGATTTGATCGCGGAAGAAAGCGGCGAAATCGTAGAAGTTCACCGGGTTCTCGGAAATCGCGAACACCAGCGTGCTCTCGCCCACGATGCCGACGCCATTGCGCCGTTTGAGCGATGTGCCGCTTGCCGAAAACTTCGGATGGATCTGTCCATTCACCACCAGCATCGGACCGGACTGAGAAGCATAGTCCACTTTCATCCCACGCTTCACGAATGCTTCCGTATCGAGCACCCCCGCCTTGCCGCCCGCCACATAGAACACGCCATTGGGCTTCAGATGAAAATTGCCGCTGCCATTGCGCCGGTTGAGTTTCTTCAGCGTCTTGCCGTTCTCGACGTAGAGTCCGATGGGCCGCTGGTTCTGATCATACATGCCGGCGTTCATGGCGAACTCGAGAGTCTGACCTTGCGCTTTCAGCGCCTCTTCAAGCGCAGTGAAGTAGCGGTAAGGCTGGCCGTCGCCGCCCAGGTTGTAGAGTACAAGTTTCTCGCGCGAAGCATCGAACGTGCAGACCGTATAGCTATTGTCCACATAACTCTGCGCCGCGCAGGCAGCCCACGCCTGACCGCACGCCATCGTCAGCCACAAAGCCGTGGCTATCGCCATCCTTTTGAACATGGAAAGCCTATTTGCAGGCTTCGTCGATCTTGTCCATTGCGGCGGTCAGTCCCGCCAACGAATAGGTGTCGGTCGTCTCGGTGCCGCGCCAGGACACGCCCTCGACGGAGAGCGATTTGCCATCCTTCATGGCAGCCACGATCTGCTTCTCGGTGTCGGGCTTGTCCGCCCAGGCGCCATCGGCACTGGTGAACAATTGGAAGGACTTGTCGTCGACCTTGATGGTGACGACGGCTTCCTTTTTGAACGGATAGCCGATGATGGTCGAAACCTCGCCCTTCACTTTCCGCCCCGGCATGTGAGTGACGAGGAAGAAGATCGGATCGCGCTTCGCCGCCTTGGGCGCGCTCGATTTCGGCTGCGACACCACGTAGCAAACTTTGGTGTCCGCCGCCTTGTAGGTGTATGCCGTCCAATCCTTGAACGTGCCGAGCGGCGACGGTTCGACCGCCTGCGCCCCGCCCGCACCAAAGACACTGCCCAATAGGAGCGCTGCCGCCCCCGCCCGCCGCAAGAGAATCATGTTGGCGACCATAGCTTTAGACGTGAAATAAATCCATCGCCTGCAATTGCTGGACGATTTCGGCCCAATTTGGGCAATTGCCGGAAAGGCTATATTGCACTGCAACAGGGCAGGTTCTATCCCTTTGACGGACAACGGAGGAATGCCTTGGATATCAAAATCGAGGCCGGAAAGGCGGCGGAGGCGGCGGAGAAGCTGGTTGTGCTTGCCCGCGGAAGACTGGCCCCGCGCGTGGCCAATGGAAGCCGGATCGATGCGGCGCGCTTGGACGCCGAACAGCATGCGGCCCATGGATTTGCTTGGCTCGCCACCACAGCAACCGCCATCCGGGAACTGGCCGCTTGGTTGTCCCGCCTGCCTCAACCCGGAGAGTTGGAGAGACTGATCGCCCGCATTGCAATTGGCGAATACCTCCAGCAATTGTCCGGTGGCATTCCGATGAACCAGACCGAGTTTGCAAGGCCCGGCGAACTCGGCCTCGGGTCCGGTGATCTCGATGAACTCCGAAAGCTTGCGCTCTTCGATAACGGCAACACCACCGAAACGCGCGCCCGTCTTGTCGAACTGATCGTCTCGCAAGATGGTTTCGGCGACGATGGCCTCGATGACACCTTGCGGGACATGCGCGAGACCATGCGCCGTTTCGTCGAAAACCGTGTTGCGCCCAATGCCCATCGCTGGCACCGCGACAATGCCTATGTGCCGCTCGAACTGATTGGCGAGTTGGCGGAGCTCGGCGTCTTCGCGCTGACGCTGCCGGAAGATTTCGGCGGCATGGGACTGTCGAAGGCATCCATGTGCGTCGTCTCGGAAGAGCTCTCGCGCGGCTGGATTGCGGTTGGCTCGCTCGGCACCCGCGCCGAAATTGCCTGCGAATTGATCCTCGGCGGCGGCACGGAAGAGCAGAAGGCGAAGTGGCTTCCAAAGATCGCCAGCGGAGAAATTCTCCCCACGGCGGTTTTCACCGAACCTAACACCGGCTCCGATCTGGGCTCGCTCAAAACCCGCGCAGTGCGCGATGGCGAAGTCTACAAGGTCACCGGCAACAAGACCTGGATCACTCATCCCGTGCGCGCCGATCTGATGGCGCTCTTGGTTCGCACCAATCCCAACGAGCCGGGCTACAAGGGCCTCTCCATGCTGCTCGCGGAAAAGGCGCGTGGAAGCGACGGAAACCCCTTCCCCGCGCAAGGAATGTCCGGCGGCGAGATCGAAGTGCTCGGCTATCGCGGCATGAAGGAATATGAAATCCGCTTCGAGGATTTCGAAGTAAAGGCGGAGAATCTTCTCGGTGACGTCGAGGGCCAAGGCTTCAAGCAGTTGATGCAGACCTTCGAGAGTGCGCGCATCCAGACCGCCGCACGCGCCGTGGGCGTCGCCCAGAATGCACTCGATCTCGGCCTGAAATACGCGCGTGACCGCCAACAGTTCGGCAAAGCCATCCTCGCCTTCCCGCGCGTCGCCGATAAACTAGCACTCATGGCTGCGGAAATCATGGCCGCGCGCCAGCTCACTTATTACGCCGCGCGCGAAAAAGATGCAGGCCGCCGCTGCGATGTCGAAGCCGGCATGGCGAAACTCCTAGCCGCCCGCGTGGCCTGGTCCGCCGCCGATAATGCCGTGCAAATCCATGGTGGCAACGGCTTTGCTTTGGAATATCCCATCAGCCGCGTGCTCTGCGACGCGCGCATCCTCAACATCTTCGAAGGTGCGGCCGAAATTCAGGCGCAGGTGATTGCACGGCGAATGCTCGAAGGAGGGAACTGACATGCCAACACGGCGGGAAGCGTTGACTGCAGTATCGGCGATTTTCTTCGCTTCCCCGGCCCTTGCTTCTGAAAACCCCCTGACGCGTGTCAAGACCTGGATGTATCTGCTGCAACGCCTCGAGGAGCCGACTCTGCTGAAAGAAGCCGCAGCTTCCAACTACGATCTGTTTGTGATCGAACCCGGACTCGATTTCAAAGACGGAGCCTACGATACCGGCGGTCTGGTGAAGGCGCTCCAAACCAAACCGGACGGCAGCAAACGTTTTCTCTTGGCTTACATCGACATCGGCCAAGCCGAAGATTTCCGCAGCTACTGGACGAAGGAATGGAAGCCTCCGAAGTCCGGCAAACCCGGCCATCCCGAATTTCTGCTCGCTCCCGACCCCGATGGCTGGGCTGGAGATTATGGCGTCGCCTTCTGGCAACCCGAATGGAAATCCATCTGGCTCGGCACGCAAGGATTGATCGCCCGCCTCGCAGAACTGGGCTTCGATGGCGTCTACATGGATTGGGTCGCGGCCTACGACGAACCATCGGTGCGGCGCGCCGCGGATAAAGCAGGCCTCGACCCCGCCCGCGAAATGCTGAGTCTTATCAGCGGGATCCGCGCGGAAGGTCGGAAATTGAATCCGCATTTCCTGGTGGTGCCGCAGAACGCCGCCGATCTGATCGACGCCGATCCCGAAGCCTATGCCGCGATTATCGATGGCCTCGGGATCGAGGACACATGGTTTCGCGGAGCCGCCAACGCATCATGGAAATCGAAGCGCGCCGGCGATCTCAAGCCCGAGGGTGATGAAACACCTGCACAGAAAATCGCCAGCTACCGCCGCTATCTCGACCGCAGCATTCCCGTCTTCACCATCGACTATTGCGTCTCTAAGAAAAACGCCGCGCGCGTCTACAGGGAAGCGCAAGCCGCGGGCCTCATCCCTCTCGTTACCCGCGTCAGCCTCGATCACATGACCGAAACCCCGCCACCTACGATGCCGTGATCTTCAATCCCGCGATCAGCCCGCCCTGAAACAGCGCCGCGACCGTTGCGTAGAAATCTTCAAGCCCCTGCACCACGCTCGGACCATGAACCGCGATGTTGCGCTGGCGCGCTTCGCGGTATGCGTCGAGACGGTTGGCCGTGAACGCCGTCCACTGCTGCGTCACATCGTCCAGTTCCACATGCCCAAACCCGGCGTCGGCCAGGTGATGCCGGTATTCGTCGATCGACGGCACGAAGGGGCACTGCACTTTCGCGGCAAGCGTCATCGCCTCTTCCGCCGTCGCCTCGCGGTGGCGGCCATAGTCTTCGATGTAGAGAACAGCGCCTGGTGTCATAGCGCTCTTGCAAACTTCGAAGAGCCGCGGCCGCTCCGGAATATGCAGAAAGCAGAGCATCGACAAAACCGCATCGTACTCCCCATCGATGCCATCGAGAACATTCCCGGTGCGATGCTCGACGAGGTGCGATAGCCCGCAGCGCCGCGTGAGATCGCTGGCGAGGTCGCTCAGATCGCTTTGCAGCTCGAGCGCCGTCACATGCGCGCCGGTCTTCTCCGCGATGTAGCGCGCAGGCCCCCCGATGCCGGAGCCGATATCGAGTACGCGCATCCCAGGCTTAAGGCCCAGAACCTCGATTGCCTCGTCCACCGCCGCCGTGCCGAAATAGTTGTACTGGTCGAACGGCGTGAGCTGCGCCACCGTCAAGGGCTGATCCGCGGAGATTCCACGCGCCGCAAGTTCGTTGTGGATGCGGTTGACGCGGTCATAGAGCTTCATCGATTTCATATGCGTATATCGCTACAAACCGGGGCGAATCGCAACAGTGTGGCTTCCATGAAATCGATTCTCATCACCGGATGCTCCTCCGGCATCGGCCAAACCTGTGCTTTGGGATTGAAGGCGCGCGGATGGCGGGTCTTTGCCACGGCGCGGAAACCAGACGACATCAAGCGTCTCGAAACACAAGGCCTCGAAACCTACTATCTCGACTATGCTGAGCCCAAATCCATCGAAGTCTGCGTTGCCGAGGTGACCAAGCGCACCAGCGGCAAGCTCGATGCCCTCTTCAACAACGGCGCTTATGGCCAGCCGGGTGCCGTGGAAGACCTGTCGCGCCAAGCCCTCGAAGCCCAGTTCGCCGCCAATGTTTTCGGCTGGCATCAACTGACCCGCGCCTGCCTGCCGTTGATGCGCGCCAATGACGGAGGCCGCATCGTGCAGAATTCCTCGGTCCTCGGACTCGTCGCGATGAAATGGCGGGGCGCCTACAACGCCTCGAAGTTCGCCATCGAAGCGCTCTCCGATACCATGCGTCTCGAACTCAAAGGCACGAACATCCACGTGATCCTGATCGAGCCCGGCCCCATAACCAGCCGCTTTACCGAGCACGCGCTCGAAGCCTTCAACCGCAACATCGATGCCGAGCACTCGCACTACAAGGACGCATACGCCAGCCAGCGCGCCAGGCTGAACCGCGGCGGCAACGCCCGCTTCAAGCTGCCGGCCGAGGCCGTGCTGGAGAAACTCGTGAAGGCGCT
>JBJXGL010000349.1:0-9659 GCA_046160365.1 Aestuariivirga sp.
GGGAACGGGTCCGTAGTAACCCGCCGGGGGCAGTCCAGGGGTCCGGGGCTTGGAGCCACGTTTGCCCTTCGCCGCAGACCTGCCCTCCCTTCCATCCAGGCTCACCGTCATGAGCAGGACCCTCGAGGAAGAGAGCGATGGGAGAGATAGAACATGATAGGAACATTGTCAAGAGCGAATTTTGAGATATTTCGGAGACAAGGTGCTTCTCGCAGTTAGACTTATACCAACGGCTCTCCGCATTCGAACGCTAACCTCAAGTGACAGTTCAGAATGCCGCTGGTATCATTCCCGAGATCGTCAACACAGACTCATGTCCATTCCCTGAACGAAGGCCGTCCAGCTATCTAGCGATGCTGACTGGGAAATCGTCGCGAGATGCAAGCTAGAGCATCGGGTGGTCAGATAGAATCTTAGGGTATTCCCAAATCGGTTTGAGAGTGATTCAAGATGTGCGGAGGTACCGTCCGGGACTTCGGCCGCCTGCCGCTGCGCGGCCTCGCCAAGGCAAGGATCCTACGCCTTCTCCACGAGCTGGCTCACAACCTCATGCTCGCCCACTACCATATGAAGCAAGCAGCGTAGAAAGAACCATCGCCCAAGTGCAACACAGGCCGTCAACCATGTCCCCGCCTACGAAAGGCCGCGGCGAAGTAAAACAAGCTCCCAATAATCGATTCCTTCACATGCTCTTTCGCGGGGAAGATGGAACTAACTTTTGCCGCTATTGCGGCCGGTTTGGCGATTCATCGCCATAACAATCGAGCTGGGCGAACTGGTCGCCCCAGCTATGTGCCGGCGCGATGTTGTTCAGATGGAATTGTAACGCTATCTTCGCACCATTCCTCGAAAGCTCGTTTTCCTTGTTCACTCCACATTCAAACTTCCGCGGCATCGCCTGCATGATCGTTGCCGCCGGCGCGTTCGTCGCCAATGACAGCTGCATGAAGCTGGTCATGGAAGATCAGGCACCGCCCTATCAGGTGCTGGTGATGCGCGGCGTTCTCGCCTGCCTCTGGTGCCTTCCCATCGTGTTCTGGATGGGTCATGCGCGTGACATCAAGCTCATTTTTGACAAGTGGGTGCTGCTTCGCTCGGCGAGCGAGGTCGTGGCGATCCTCGCCTTCATTACCGCGCTGGCTCACATGCCGATCGCCGATCTGACGGCAATCTCCCAACTCTCCCCCTTTTTCGTGCTGGCGGGAGCGGGCCTCATCTGGGGCGAGAAGATCGGACCCTTGCGCATCATTCTCATCGCCTTCGGCATCCTCGGCGCGCTTCTGGTGGCGCAACCGGGCGGCAGTGCGGCGTCTCCCTATGCGGCGCTGGGCTTTATCACCGCCGTTTGCGGGGCCGGTCGCGATTTGATCTCGCGCAAGGTTGCTGCCCACATCCCAGCGCTCATCGTGACACTGGCAACGCTGGTGACGGTCATGCTGAGCGCGGCGGTGGCGAGTTCGCTGTTCGAAACCCACGTGGCGCCAACGGGGAGGCAAGTAGGACTGATGGCGCTCGCAGGCTTCCTGCTCATGTGCGGCCAGTTCTTTCTCTTCCTCGCCTACAGGCTGGCTCCGGCGCGCGCCGTTGCGCCCTTTAACTATTCGTTTACGTTGTGGGCCGTCTTGTCGGGCTATGTGGTGTTCGGGGCGATTCCAAATCAGCTTGCGGCAATCGGAATTGCGCTCATTCTGGCGACTGGCCTGGGCGTCATCCTGCTCGAAGGCCGCACCCGCCAGGGGCCGCTCGCGGCGCAATAACGCCGAGTTGATTTCCAATTGAGTGCGGAATTGCGGAATCTGCGGCTACGAGCAATTCCACAAGAGGAGATCACAATGGACAAGTCGAAGCGCGCAACCCTTCTGGCCCTGGCTGGCGCGATGTCGGCGGCGGTCGCCGCAGTGGCGGCAGTTCCCGCCGTTCAGGCCGCCGAAATGGAGAAATGCTTCGGCATTTCACTCAAAGGCCAGAACGATTGCGCGGCTGGCGAAGGCACGAGTTGTGCTGGAACCTCCACCATCGACTATCAGGGCAATGCCTGGAAGCTCGTTCCTAAAGGCACCTGCGTCACCACCGAAACGCCGCATGGCCCTGGCGCTCTCGAAGCCATCGAGCGTCCAGCCTAACCCACGGATGCAAGCTGCCGCCATCCCCGCCCGCGCCGGGCTCGGCCTCAAGGCCGAGCATTACCGGACGATCCTTGAAGATAAGCCCTCCCTGGGCTTCTTCGAGATTCATGCGGAAAACTACATGGGCGATGGCGGCGCGCCGCACCGCTATCTGACGGCAATCCGCGAGGACTATCCGATCTCGCTGCATGGCGTTGGCTTGTCGATTGGCGGATCGAAGGGCCTCTCGAAGGAACATCTTTCGCGGCTGAAGAATCTCAACGAACGTTATGTGCCGGGACTTTTCTCCGAGCATCTGGCTTGGTCCACCCATGATCTTGGATATGTGAGCGATCTTCTGCCATTGCCTTACACCGCCACGACCTTGAAGCGCGTGTGCGATCACATCGACGAGACGCAATCGTATCTGAAACGCCAGATGCTGCTTGAGAATCCTTCAAGCTATCTTTCTTTTTCAGAAAGCTCATTCAGCGAAGCCGACTTCATCCGCGAAGTGGCGCAACGCACCGGCTGCGGCCTGCTGCTTGACGTCAACAATGTCTATGTCTCCGCCGCCAATCTGAAAGTGAGCGCGTCGGAGTATCTCGCGAGTTACCCCATCCATCTCGTGCAGGAGATTCATCTCGCGGGCCATGATGCAACCAATGACACGGACGGCGTTCCGGTTCTCATCGATGCCCATGGCAGCGACGTCAGCGAAGACGTTTGGACGCTCTATGCGAACGTGATCGCCCGCACGGGCCCGCTGCCCACATTGATCGAGCGCGACAACAACGTGCCGCCTTTCGCGGAACTGCTCGCGGAAGCCCGTCGCGCCGACGGCATCGCTGCCGCATTGAAAAAGGCGGCATGATGCTCGAGCAAGCTTTCGGCGAAGCTGTTCGGAATTTCGCGATGCCGCTGCCGCATCCGCGAGCGGCGATTTACCGCAACAATATCGCGAGCGCGCTCATTCATGCGCTTCGCGTGCGTTATCCCGCAACCGAGACGATCGCCGGACGCGCTGCCTTCGCTGCTCTGGCGAGTTCCTATGCGCTCGCCAATCTGCCGTCCGATCCCGTGCTCATTCATTATGGCGAGAGCTTTCCCGATTTCATCGCAGCCTCGGAAACGCGCGAAGAATTGCCGCTCCTTGCCGATGTGGCGCGTCTCGAAAGCCTGTGGTGGAAAGCCTATCACGCAGCCGAGGCCGAGCCGCTCGCCGCGGAAAGACTCGGTGCGCTTCCGCCGGAAGAGTTGTTCGATCTGGTTTTCCGGTTTCACCCCAGCCTTGCCGTCATGACGTCGCCATTTGCGGTTGGATCGGTCTGGCAGGCCTGCAAGCAGAAAAGCAGTTGGCGTGAATATCTGGACGGCGAAGGCGAACACTTGATCGTCGCGAGGCCACGCGCGGAAGTGCATGTGAACAAAATTGGCCCCGCGGCTTATGTGTTCCTCTCGCATCTGATGCAAGGAATGGCGCTCGGACCTGCTTACGAAATCCTCGCGGCGACTCACGCGGATTTCAATCTGAAACACGAACTGAGCGCACTCATCCAATCGGAAATCATGATCGGTATCGCAGAATGAAAAGCCTGGTCGCCTCGCTCATCCGCTTGTTTGAACAGACACCCTATTGGCTTGTGGCGCTCTTGGGCCGCTTCGCGATTGCGGTCGTATTCTGGAAGTCGGGCCGCTCGAAAGTCGATGGCTGGAACATCTTCACGGTCAACGACAAGACCGCGTTTCTCTTTCAGGAAGAATACAAGGTTCCGCTTCTGCCGCCCGAACTCTCAGCCCTGATGGCGCAGATCGCGGAACATGTACTTCCGGTTCTGCTGATCCTCGGCCTCGCCACGCGCTTTTCCGCGCTCGGCCTTCTCGTTATGACTGTGGTCATTCAGGTCTTCGTTTATCCCAACGCCTATGCGCTGCATGCGAGCTGGGCCGCGATCTTGCTGATGCTCATCAAATATGGGCCGGGAATGGTCTCGCTCGATCACTGGCTGTCGCGCCGCTAAAGGTTTGCCGCGCAACCGAAGGCAGGCTAGAGAGGGAGCTTCCAAGGAACTCCCCGCATGAATTTTGCTTCCGACAACGTCTACGGCGTTCACCCCGCAATTCTCCAAGCCTTGAGCGATGCCAACGCGGGCACGGCAGCATCTTATGGATACGACGATCTCACGAAATCCGCGGAAGAAGAGCTTTCCAGAGTCTTCGAAAGAGATGTGAAGGCCTATCTCGTGACGACCGGTACGGCGGCGAACGGCCTGGCGCTCTCGGCGATTGCGCCTGGATATGGTGCAGTATTTGCCCATTGCGGCGCGCATGTGTTCGAAGACGAATGCAACAGCCCGGAATTCTTCACCGGCGGCGCAAAGATACTGGGACTTTCTGGCGATGACGGGAAGGTTACGCCTGCTTCCATCAGCCATGCTCTGCGAAGCTTCGTGAAGGCAGAGCACGATCCGAAACCAAAGGGTGTTTCGATTACCAATGTAACGGAACTCGGCACCGTCTATCGGCCCGGCGAGATCGCAGCGCTTTCGGCATTCGGGCGTGAACGCGGCATGAAACTGCACATGGACGGCGCGCGCTTTGCGAATGCGCTGGCGGCCTCGGATGCAACACCCGCCGAACTCACTTGGAAGTCCGGAGTCGACGTGCTTTCTTTTGGCGGCACCAAGAACGGCGCAATGATGCTCGAGGCCGTTGTGTTCTTCGATCTGCATTTGGCCGAGGAGTTCAAATACCGGCGCATGCGCGGCGGACAGCTTGTCTCCAAGAGCCGGTACCTGGCGGCTCAGATGCTGGCCTATCTCGCCGATGGGCTGTGGCTCGACATGGCGCGAAACGCCAACGAGCTGGCGGCACGGCTTGCGAAAGGTTTGTCAGCCAATCCGGCGATCCGCATACCGTTGCCGGTGGAAGCCAACATCATCTGGGCAATCATGCCACGATCGTTATTCGAAAAGCTGGTGGCGGCAGGGGTCCGCATCGCGGCGCGGCGGCCACCTGGCGTGATCGAAAGATGCCAGGAGGACGAAGCCGCGGTGCGGATGGTGACTTCCTTCGCCACACCCGAGGCCGATATCGAGCGCTTCGTTGCTTTGGTGAGCGAGACCCAGCCATGAAGGCATCGGACATCCACGACGCCGTATTGGAAGCCGAGCAGCGCATCCGTCCCCACGTGGTCGCCACGCCGCTGCGGCATTCCTTTTACTTGTCGCGGCTGACTGGCGCCAATGTGCTGTGCAAACTGGAAAATGTGCAACTTACCGGGTCCTTCAAGGCGCGGGGCGCCGCCAACAAGATTCTTCAACTAACCGGCACCGAGCGGAAGCGTGGCGTGGTCACCGCCTCTTCCGGAAATCACGGCACGGCGGTCGCGGCCATCATGGCGCGGCTGGGCGGTTCGTGCGTGGTGTTCGTGCCGGAAACAACACCGCGGGTGAAGCTCGAAGCGATGAAGACCTTTGGCGCGGAGGTGCGCCAAAGGGGAACCGATTCCGGTCTCTGCGAAGCGGCGGCGATCGAATTCGCCAAGGCTTCGGGGCTCACTTATGTCTCTCCTTACGACGATCCGGCGGTCATCGCCGGACAGGGAACGATTGGCGCGGAAATCGCGCGCGCGGCTCCCGATGTGGCGATGACCGTTATTGCGGTAGGTGGCGGTGGGCTGACGTCCGGTGTCGCGGGGTACTTGAAAGCCGTGAATCCTCAGGTGAGAATCATCGGCGCTTCGCCCGAGAACGATCACTCGATGTTGCTGTCGGCGCGGGCTGGTCATGCCGTGGTCCACGAAGGTGCCAAAGACACTCTCTCGGATGGGACCGCGGGTTCGGTGCAGCCCGGCGCGATCACCATTCCACTCTGCGCCGCGCTAGTCGATGACTGGCCGGCGGTCGGCGAGGCGGAGATCGCGAACGCCGTTTGCGATTTCCTGGCTTACGAGAACATGGTCATCGAAGGTGCGGCCGGCGTGGCTGTTGCTGCGTTCCTTCAGATCGCCGCCAAGGAACCGGAGTCCGTCACGGACAAGACTGTTGCCATCCTGATCTGCGGCGGCCGCATCGATCCGGACAAACTGATAAAGATTCTCAAGCGGAAGGACTGACCACAAGAATGCAAGGCCACCGCGATGCATGCGCCTCGCAGTGGCTACGTCATTGTCTCATATTACTGAAGCTGACCCCGTGCCGCTCCGCCCGGGAACGGGACATTGTGCACGTTCACATAGAATTGCGACGGGTTGTTGCGGATGGCCGTGAGCGCGGCTGCCGGCGCGGCGATGCAGTTCGCGACCCGGTTAGGGATCGCCGCGTTCACCGGCAGGGCAAAAACAACGCCGCCAGCCGTGCCGCCGCCGCCTGCGTGAACATGAGCCGCAGTCGCCGCCACGGGACTTCTCAAAACGATGGAATAGCAAACCTGTGCCGGCAAGGTGATCACCAGGGTGGCTACACCAAAGGCATTGGGATCGCCCGCCACGGGAAGTTCATGGCCGCCCAACAGATGGGCGACATAGACTCGGGTATCTTCGCCGGCACTAGCAAACGTCGCGCTGCAGGCGAGAGCGGCAGCGGCACACAGGATACGAAATTTTGCCATTGGGATCTCCTTGGTGTCGAATGAGAGCCCCCTCAAATCAAAGGTTAGGCTTGGGTAGAAAGATTGTAAAGCGCCTGTGTTGGTCTCAAGCACCTTGGCCTTGCCCGCCGGATTCCAGCGCCGCGCAATCAAAATGCGATATATTCACCAGAGCGTGCGCGCCAGCACCCACAGACCCCAGACGATCAGCGCCGCGCCGGTGAACCTGCTGATCCGCCAGCTTGCCGGGATCAGTTTTTCAGCCGCGACATAGAGGGCGAGCCCCACGATCCAGCGCAGTTCCATTACCCCGCCGTAGAACAGCAAACCCATCAAGACCCAGCAGCAGCCGAGGCAATAGAAACCATGGGCAAGACCCATGCGCAGGGCTCCCGCGGCGCCTTTTTGCCAATTGCGGGCGAAATAGAACAGCGGCGACTGGCAGCGGCGGAGACAGGCGTTCTTGAGCGGCGTGAGCTGGTAGAAGCCGGCGGCCAGCAGCAGCACGCCTCCCAGCCTGGCGCTGGTCAGCGCCATCATGCCGGTCATCGGGATCACATCGCGCACCAGTGTCTGCAGCGCAACCGCTGCGGCGCTGAAGACAGTCCAGATCGCGACGTAGCCGGACACGAACACGAGGAGCGGCGGCTGCCATTGGCCCTTGGCGGAGAAGTTTCGCCGGATGCCGGCATAGATGAGTATGGCCGGCGCCGCCGATGGCAGCATCATCGCCAGCATCATCGTCCACCACATGACGAAGAGCAGCGCCGCATAACCGGCCGGCCAGGCGGTCGGATCCGTCATCATCAGACGATCGCCGCTGGCAAAGGTCAGATACAAACCAAGCGCAGAAACGAAGGCGAGCGAGGACAAAACGATCCAACGTTCGTGCTCGGCGGCGCTTTCAGTGAGTGAGCGGGGGGATCGCCCGCCCGCAAGGATCAACGCACGACACCCTGTCCGGTGATATGAATCATCGCCAGATGGGCGTGGCAGTTCTCGTTTTCCAGTTTGACCGGCCCGGGCGATTTGGACGAGCCGTTGGCGAATTCGGCCTCGGCAAATTCGAACCCGGCGCGGAGAGCAACCTTCGGATGATGCGCATTGCCGGTCATCGGGTTGCGGATCGCCGTGGTCGAGACTTCAAGCATTCCGTCCACGGATATATGTCCGTCACAGCTCTTCATGTCGGATTTGAAGTCGATCTTCTTGAACACCGGAGGATGCATCTTCTCGATCGTCGAGGCGAAGACCTGGAAGTAAGTGGCGCCGGGTTCGCTGTCCTGTCCCGAAAGTATCGTAAGAAGGGCTTCGCGCTGCTCGGGAGTGGCGCGCTCGTCGATGATCGGCTGGACTTCGCCATGCCCCATGTGAATGGCGCCAGGCCAAGCAAAGGCGCCGGCCCAGTTGAGGCCGTCGAGATTCACCTTGCCGTGGTGGCCCTTCTCAATGTGCATGCCAACAGCCGCGCGGCAGTCGCCGTAGGTGGGCAGTGCATTGAACTGGCAGGGGCAGCCATAGGCACAATTGCAAGTCGCGATCTCCGGACCTCGGAGCATCCAATCTGTCATCGCCATCGTCGTTCCCTCGCTGATAGAAGAAAGCCGCCCACCGGCATGAATGAGATCATAACATCTTATTCGGCGCCGAGATAGGTGTGGCGAGGTGACGAGCATGCAAGCTTGGCTGCGCGCGGTTTGGCGATAAAGACCTATTCCGAGTTATTGAAGTGGCGCGTTTCCTTTTCGGCGGCATGATTCCATGTCGAAGGGCAAGCGCGCTAGCAGCTGTGGACGCCAACTGTGATCTACATCACATATTTTGTGGGCGGATTGTGCTATCGTAACGTAAGCGGGGGCATAGCATAGGAGATAGTGCGATGAAGAACGTGCTGGTTCCACCACTCGCCGCTGCAGCCATGGCCATTGCGGCATTCCATCCCCAACAAGTTTCGGCAGCAGTGCCCCCCGTGGACGGCGCCGGAAGGGCTGCGCTCATACAATGCCCCGCCACTCTCACGGTGCCGGGCATCTATCACTTCGACAAGATCGTCTTCGTGCTGACCCCCAATTTCCAGATCCCGGCGGTGAACCCGGCCGATCAGCCCGCGCTGAACGCGATTCCGCGCGGCGTGCCGCTCGACATCAAGGTTATCGACAACCCCAGGACCATCGCCAATCTCAAGGCCAAGGTGTTGTCGTTCCTGGGCGCCAGGGTGAACTCGGATACCCTCCCGGGTGTCACGATTACCCAAGTCCTCTACGCGACCGCCGTCTGCAACCCGAAAGCTTGGTAAGGCTGAACGAGCAACAGTCCTCCGCCAGCCTGAAAGCGTTCATGAGAACAATGCCGCCCCTAACGGGACGGCATTGCAGAATGGATTTGAGTCGCCTGACTATGCGGCCTGCTTGGTCTCGATCACCTTCGCGGCGCCCGCCGGTTTTACGGCAATCATCCGGGGCTTCAAGGCTTCGGGAATTTCGCGTTTGAGCGCGATGTGGAGCAGGCCGTTGTCCATCTCGGCGCCGGTTACTTCTACGTGATCGGCAAGCTGGAACCGGCGCTCGAAGGAGCGGGACGCGATTCCCTGATGTAGGAACTCGAACTTGCCATCGGTCTTCTCAGCCTTCTTGCCGGAGACATTGAGGGCATTGCCCTTTACCTCAAGAGCGATGTCGGCGGGTGCGAAGCCCGCGACCGCCATAGTGATGCGGTATTCATGCTCGCCAAGGCGCTCGATGTTGTAGGGCGGATAAGTGGGAGCCTCGAGGCCAGCGGCTTCGTCGAGAAGGCGGCCAAGGCGGTCAAAGCCGATCGAGGAACGATAGAGGGGGGTGAGGTCGAACATGAACATTCTCCTTGAGCAATGTTGGTTTGTTTCCGCCCCGAAAGGGGCCGGGAGTATCACGTGGCCCCGGTAACTGGCGGCCACGAAGAAGAGATAGTTTTGGCTTTTGGCATTTC
>JBJXGL010000350.1:0-6864 GCA_046160365.1 Aestuariivirga sp.
TGCGGCATCAATGGTTCAAGCTCCGCCCATTCCTCGTCGGTAAAATCGAATCGCATGGTTCACCTCCGCCTACGGTGAATCAGCTTCTCTGTTGCAAATCAACAGCCTATGTGAGTACAGACCCTAATTTCCAAGCATATCGAACTGCAGCGTAAACACTTTCACGCTCGGCAACGGTTCTGTTTATCGTGATGAGAATTACGCGATGACGAAATTCTACGACAGGGGCTTGGTACTTTTCGACAATTTGATTTGCGTGCATCAAGCCACGTTCCCCAGACGCCTTGCCGCTTACCTGATTTGCGACCTCCGGGTAGGCATCTATAAGCGCGGCCTCAACCTCAAATGCTTGATCATCGGTTAGTCCGTGGCGATGAATCACATGAGCGACTTCAAATCCAGAAACTCGTATTTCGCGAATCCGCGCCAGTTTATCGGTTAGATCGTCGCCTTCGCTATTCTCCTCGCCTCGGGCATGAGAAAAAACCCGACTGCCTTTTCCTTTGCCGACATAAAAAGTTTCACCATTTCGGGGATCAATCAATCTATAAACGTAAAAACCGAGCATTTCCTCAACAGTCTTGGAAAACTTCGACATCGATTTTCCCTCACATCCCCTTATTGATCTCTTCCGTCATCTTCTTCGCATCCCCGAAGAGCATCATGGTGTTGTCGCGCCAGAACAGGGAGTTGTCGATGCCGGCGTAACCCGACGACATGCCGCGTTTGATGAACATCACCGATTTGGCGTTCCACACTTCCAGAACCGGCATGCCGAAGATGGGAGACGCCGGGTCTTCTTTCGCGGCGGGGTTGGTGACGTCGTTGGCGCCGATCACGAAGGCGACGTCGGCTTGCGAGAACTCCGAGTTGATGTCTTCGAGTTCGAAGACTTCATCGTAAGGCACGTTGGCTTCGGCGAGCAGCACGTTCATGTGGCCGGGCATGCGGCCCGCCACGGGATGAATGGCGTATTTGACAGTGACGCCTGATTTCTTCAGATGATCCGCCATTTCGCGAAGCGCGTGCTGTGCTTGCGCCACCGCCATGCCGTAACCCGGAACGATGATGACCGAGCCCGCGTTCTTCATGATGAAGGCGGCATCATCCGCCGATCCCTGTTTCACCGGCTTGGTTTCGCCCTTGCCTGTGGGCCCCGCGGTTTCGCCGCCAAATCCACCCGCGATCACCGATATGAACGACCGGTTCATGCCTTTGCACATGATGTAGGAGAGGATCGCGCCCGATGAGCCCACCAGCGCACCGGTGATGATAAGCGCGGTGTTGCCGAGCGTGAAGCCGATGCCCGCTGCGGCCCAGCCCGAATAGGAATTGAGCATCGAGACCACGACGGGCATGTCCGCGCCGCCGATCGGAATGATCAGCAGGAAACCCAGGGCGAGGCTGATCGCCACGATGAGCCAGAACCAGATCGCCGCCTGGTTGATGAAGAAAAGAGTGATGCAGCAGAGCAGCGCCACGCCAAGAAGGACATTGATAAGATGGCGCATCGGCAGAAGAATTGGCGCGCCGCTCATCATGGCGTTGAGCTTCAGGAAGGCGATGATCGATCCGGTGAAGGTAACCGCGCCAATGGCCGCTCCCAGCGCCATTTCGATCCGGCTCTGTGGATGGATGAGCCCGCTCGTCGCAATGCCGAAGGCATCGGGGGCATAGTAAGCAGCAGCAGCCACAAAAACTGCCGCGAGGCCGACAAGCGAATGGAACGCAGCCACAAGCTGCGGCATCGCGGTCATGGCGATGTTCTTTGCCGCATAGGCACCAATCGCGCCGCCGATGGCAATTCCGCCGATGATCAGAGCCCAGACCAGCGGGCTCGACGGTGCGGCAAGCGCTAGTGTGGTCAGCACGGCAATACCCATGCCGACCATGCCGTAGGTGTTGCCGGTCCGCGATGTGGCGGGGGAAGAAAGCCCCCGGAGCGCCATAATGAACAGCGCGCCTGAGACGAGATAGAGAAGGGCTGCCAGATTGGCCGACATCGCCTACTTGTCCTTTTTCTTGTACATGGCGAGCATGCGGCTGGTGACCAGGAAACCGCCGAAGATATTCACGCTGGCGAGGATGAGCGCCAGAAAGCCGAAGATCATGGCGATGGTGGAGCCCGATGCGATCGCTCCGGCACCAACCGCGAGAAGCGCGCCCACCACGATCACCGAGGAAATCGCGTTGGTGACCGACATCAGCGGCGTGTGCAGCGCCGGCGTCACGTTCCACACCACATAATAGCCAACGAATACCGCAAGCACGAATATTCCGAGCAACGAGACAAAGGGATCGACGGAATGGGCCATCTGTTCCATTACTTGGCTCCCGTGAAGATCGGATGCACCAGCCGGCCGTCCTTGGCGATCATGGTGCCCTTGATGAGTTCATCCGCCTCGTCGATCTTGAGGCTGCCGTCCTTCTGAATCATGAGATCGAGGAAGTTGGCGAGGTTCTTGGCGAAGAGCGGCGAGGCATTGCCCGCAAGCTTGCCCGCGAGGTTCACCGTGCCGAGGATCGACACGCCATTGTGCACCACGATCTCGTCCGGCTTCGACAGCGGACAGTTGCCGCCGCGCTCGACGGCGAGATCGACGATCACCGAACCGGGCTTCATGCTCTCGACCATTTCCTTGGTGATGAGGATGGGCGCCGGGCGGCCTGGAATGAGTGCGGTGGTAATGACGATGTCCTGGCCTTTCACATGCTCGGCCACCAGTGCCGCCTGTTTGGCCTTGTCCTCCGCCGAAAGCTCCTTGGCATAACCGCCGGAAGTCGCCGCATCGGCGACGTCGGCAAAAACAAACTTCGCGCCGAGGCTTTTCACCTGCTCTTCGGTCGCCTTGCGTACGTCGGTCGCGGAAACAATGGCGCCCAAACGGCGCGCGGTGGCAATCGCCTGAAGGCCCGCGACGCCAACGCCCATGATGAACACCTTGGCCGGCGGCACCGTGCCGGCCGCCGTCATCATCATCGGAAAGGCGCGGCCAAAATGCGCCGCCGCATCGATCACAGCCTTGTATCCCGCGAGGTTCGCCTGCGAGGAGAGAATATCCATCGACTGCGCCCGGGTAATGCGCGGCATCAGTTCCATGGCAAAGGCCGTCACGCCGGACTTGGCAATCGCTTCAAGACCAGCCTTGTCGCCGTATGGCTCAAGTCCAGCGGCGAGCACCGCGCCCTTCTTCATCGCCTTCAAGACTTTGTCGGAAGGCCGCCGCACGCCAAGAACGATGTCGGCGTCTTTCACCGCATCCTTGGAAAGCTTCGCGCCGGCGGCCGCGTAGGCTTCATCGGCAATAAACGCGCCCCCGCCCGCACCGGGTTCGACCGCAACTTCGATGCCCTTCTTGACATAGGCCTTGACCGTGTCGGGGCTGGCCGCGACGCGCGCCTCGCCCGGCTGGCTTTCACGCGGAACCGCGATTTTCATGGGAATTTCGGATCAGGAAACGTTGACGGCCGTGATCAGCCCGAAGATCACCAGGAGCACACCCGACAGGTACCACTTCTTGCCCCCCGCCCGCGCGTCGATCAGAACGGCGATGACACCAAGAATAAGCCCCACGAACCCGGTGAACACATTGAGCGTGTGCGCAAAGGCAAATGAGCAAAGAGCCACAAGCGTAAACGCGCAGATCAGGCTCAAAGCCACCGAACCGATCAGGAAGCCTTCATATGTCTGGTTGTGGTCCCCGGCACCGGCATGGCCGCCCGAGGAGTGAGTGGAATGGTCCGCCATAATGAGAATCCCCTGAACCCGCTGGAAACGGACACGTTCTAGCCAACCCACACCCACCCCGCAAGCAGCCCTTTCCGGCGCGGCGAAGAGTCACTGGAGGCAAATCATCAAACCTTCAGACAGTTTCGCCGGCAACCTTGTCCTTGCTGATAGGGTTGCAAATGTAATCGCTGGCACGGCAAAGCACTTCCGTCTCACCGCCTCGTGACCAGACGTGTTTTGGCCTCCCTCATTTAACGCGTTATATTTGCCGCAAGTTCGTCCAACAGGAGAGGATAGTTCGATGCTCCGCCGCAGTTTTCTTGCACTTTTCACCGCCATGCCGTTTGCCAACGCGGCCTATGCCGCAAAACCTGAAATCTTCGCCGGTCTCGTCGAAGGCGTGGGAGCCGGTGGCTTCGATGTCGTGAGCTTCTTCACAGGGACGCCCGCCGAAGGCAAAGCCGAATTCAGCACGGAATGGAAAGGCGCCACCTGGCGGTTCGCGACAGCGGAAAACCTCGCCGCCTTCCAGTCGGCTCCGGAGAAATACGCTCCCCAGTATGGCGGTTATTGCGCCTATGGCGTGGCCCAGGGTTATGCCGTGAAGGGCGAACCCGAAGCCTGGTCGGTCGTCGACGGAAAACTCTACCTCAACTATTCGCTCGAGGTCCGCGACCAGTGGAAGGCCGACATTCCCGGCTTTATCGCAACCGCCAACACCAAATGGCCGAAGGTGCTGGAATAGGCCAGCGGACTACAAGCCGTGCTTGACGTCGAAAACCATGACCTTTTCCCGAAGCACCATGCCGGCCATCTTGAATTCCGTTTCCGCCACGGCCTTGCCGCCCATGGCGGCATAGAACCCACGGGCGCGGCTGTTTCTGGTGACGACATTGGCGAGCATCCTGCTCCCGCCGCGCTGACGCCAATTGGCGGCGGCCAACTGAAAAAGCCCCCTCCCGGCGCCTCTGCCTTGATGGGAGGCGAGGACATAGATCGCATAGATTTCCCCATCTGCGTGCTGCGGCGCGCGCGAGGGACCGGACCATTCAAAACCAACGATCCGGTCCGCATCGATCGCCAGTAGCGTGAAGGCTTCAGGGTTGGCCAGAGTTTCCCGCCAGCCTGCCGCCCGGTCTTCCACGGAAAGGGTGCTGAGAAAACCCGCATCCATGATCCCGGCATAGGCTTCCTGCCAGCACTGCACATGAACGCGCGCCGCTTCCTCGGCATCGGCCAATGAAGGTGGTCGATAGGAGATCACTCCATCCCCTCCAACTCATCGATCATCCCCGAGATCACCGATAGCCCCTTTTGCCAGAACGCCGGATCGGTGGCGTCGAGGCCGAAGGGTTTGAGCAGTTCGGAGTGATGCTTGGTGCCGCCGGCCTTCAGCATGGCGAAATACTTGTCCTGGAATCCGGCCGCACTCTCGCGGTAGCGCGCATAGAGCGAGTTCACCAGGCAGTCGCCGAAGGCGTAGGCGTAGACATAGAAGGGCGAATGAATGAAATGCGGAATGTAGGTCCAGTAAGTTTCATAGCCAGGGCCGAATTCGATGCCGTCGCCCAGACTTTCGCGCTGCACATCCATCCAGATCGCATTGATCTGATCGGGCGTCAGCTCGCCCTCCTTCCGCGCCTCATGAATCTTGCGCTCGAAGGTGTAGAACGCGATCTGCCGCACCACCGTGTTGATCATGTCCTCGGTCTTGGATGCAAGCAGCGCCTTGCGCTTCTTCGGATCGGTGGCGCCGCGCAGCATCGCCTGAAATGTCAGCATCTCGCCGAAGACGCTCGCGGTCTCCGCCAGAGTGAGCGGCGTCGATGCCATCAACGCCCCCTGCTCGGCCGCCAGCACCTGATGCACGCCGTGGCCAAGCTCATGCGCCAGCGTCATCACATCGCGCGGCTTGCCGAGATAGTTGAGCAGCACATAAGGATGCGCCGAGGGAACGGTGGGATGCGCGAAAGCGCCCGGCGCCTTGCCCGGCCTGCTCGGTGCGTCGATCCAGCGCTTGTCGAAAAACGTCTTGGCGATGGACGCCATTTCCGGCGCGAACTCGCCATAAGCCTTGAGCACGGTGGCTTCAGCTTCGCTCCATGGAATCTCTTTCACCTGCTCCTGCGGAAGAGGCGCGTTCCTGTCCCAGTGCATCAGTTTGTCCTTGCCGAGCCACTTCGCCTTCATCCGGTAATAGCGGTGCGACAGCTTCGGATAAGCCTCTTGCACCGCAGCCACGAGTGCCGCCACGACTTCCGGCTCGACGCGGTTGGCAAGATGCCGCGCATCGGCGATGTCCTTGAAGCCGCGCCAACGGTCGGAGATGTCCTTGTCCTTCGCCAGCGTGTTGGTGATGTGGGTGAACAGCCGCAGGTTCGCCTGAAATGTTTTCGCCAAGGCTTCCGCGCCCGCCTTGCGCTTGGCTTCATCCCTGTCCACGAGAAAATTGAGCGTGGGTTCGAGCGGCAGCTGCTCGCCATTCACCTCGAATCGAAGCTCCGCCATGGTCTCGTCGAACAAGCGGTTGAACGCGCCGAAACCGGTTTGCGATTTTTCGAGGAACAGCTCCTCGATCTTGTCGTCGAGTTGGTAAGGCTTCTCCTTTCGCAAATTCTCGATCCACGGCCGATAGTGGGCAAGCGCGGACGTCTTCATCTTGTCCTCAAGTGCGGCGTCATCGATCCGGTTCAACTCCAGTTCGAAGAACAGAAGCTGCGTGGAAATATCGGTGAGCTTCGCATTCGCATCGCCATAGAACTTGGCGCGTTTCGGATCGGTGGTGTCGCCGACATAGTGAAGCTGCGCGAAGGACGCGGTGCGTCCGAGAAGATCGGAAAGCGCTTCATACGCCTTGATCGCTTTGGCGAGATCCGCACCCGAAAGACCTGCGAGCTTGCCCTTGTAGGACGCGGCAAACTCTTTAGCCTTTGCCTCGCCCTTGGCCATATCGGCCGAGTACTCCTTGGAGTCCGGAGCGGGATAAAGATCGGCAAGATTCCATTCAGGCAAAACGCCAAGCGCAGTCGCAGCGGTCATGTGTCGGTCCTCGATTGATCCGCCCCATATGGCGAAGCCGCCGCACTTGCGCAACTGCACTTGCCTCGGCCCGGACAATCGACCAGATTTCAGCC
>JBJXGL010000351.1:0-4205 GCA_046160365.1 Aestuariivirga sp.
GAAGCTCGAACGCAACGCGATCAAGGCCCCGATCTCCGGCACTGTGTATCAAGTGATGGTGCATACGATCGGCGGCGTCATCGGACCCGGGGAACCGTTGATGTTGATCGTGCCCGAGGGCGACGAACTCATCCTGCAGGCCCAGGTTAGCCCACAGGACATCGACGATATCCACGAGGGCCAGCAAGCCTTGGTGCGCTTCCCCGCCCTCAAGTCGCGTATGACTCCCGAACTCTTCGCCGAGGTCATTCATGTCGCGGCTGATGTCTCGCAGGTCGATCAGAATACGCCGCCATTCTTCGCGATTCGCCTCAAGCTCCTGCCCCACGAACTGGAGAAGCTGACCGCCGATCAGGTGCTGAAACCCGGTATGCCGGCCGAGGCGATGATCCAGACCACGGCCCGCTCGCCCCTGTCGTATCTCCTCAAGCCCCTCGCCGATCAGCTGGCGCACACCTTCCGCGAAACCTGAGGCCGGCCCTTGCCGGGCCGTGGATGGCCGTGCCAGAGTGCGGCCAACCAGAAATTCAGGGAGGATGGCATGACCATCAGGAACATCGTCGCGACGGCGCTGCTGTGTGGCGCCTCGACACTCGTCCTTGCCGGTGGCGCCTGGGCCGAGAAGATCGTGATCTCGAACTGGGACGGCTACATGCCCAAGGATCTGCCCGAGAAGTTCAAGGCGGAGACCGGCATCGACGTCGAGGTGGCGGTGCACGCCACCAACGAGGAGATCATGGGCAAGGTGGTCGCCTCGAACGGCCAGGGCTTCGACGTGTTGTTCGTCTCCTCGCCCTTCGCCGAGGCCTTGAGCAAGCTGGGCATCGCCGCCAAGCTCGATCACGCGAAGATCCCCAATCTCAAGAACCTCTACGCCGAGGCGACGCAGCTGAAGCACGATCCCGGCAACACCTTCTCGATTCCCTATGCCTGGGGCACCACGGGCCTGTGCTACCGCTCCGACCTGATGAAGACCGCGCCCGTGAGCTGGAACGATCTCCTCAAGCCCAGCGACGACCTCAAGGGCAAGATCACCATGCTCGCGACCGACCGCTGGCTGATGGCGGCGGCCCAGCTGGCGCTTGGCCAGTCGTTCAACGAGACCGACCAGGCCAAGCTCGACGAGGTGAAGGCGCAGCTGATCGAGAGCAAGAAGAACCTGCTCGCCTTCGACGACACCACCTTCTATTCGAAGCTGGTCTCGGGCGAGGCGACGCTGGTGCAGGCCTGGGACGGCTGGTGCAACTACGGCATCGCCGAGAAGCCCGAGATCAAGTACGTGATTCCCAAGGAGGGCTCGGACCTCTGGGTCGACACCATGGTGGTGGTCGAATCCTCTCCCAACAAGGACGCCGCCTACAAGTTCATCGACTACATTCTGAAGGCCGACACCGGCAAATGGGTGGTCGAGAACATCATGTACAAGACGCCCAATAGGGCCGGCATGGATGCGATCGACAAGGCGATGCTGACGCAGTTTCCGAATATGGCGATTACACCGGCGGATCTGCTGAAGTACGAACAGCTCCGCGACCTGGGCGACGGCATGAAGGCGTTCTCGAAGACCGTCACTGAAATCATGGCGGCGAAGTGAGGCCCAGCCCTCATGCTGAGGTGCGAGCGTAGCGAGCCTCGAAGCATGGGTTGCAGATTGCGGCCCGTGACCACCCTTCGAGGCCCCGCTTCGCGGGGCACCTCAGGGTGAGGTTCTAGTTTGATTTCTTCTCGCACCGCATCGCGCTTGCTCATGTCTCCCGGCCTCTTCTGGCTCGGGCTCTTCATGGTCGTGCCGTGCCTCCTGTTGCTCGTGGTGGCGGCGTTCGAGCGGGGTACTTATGGCGGGGTGGACTGGGCTATTCCGACTACGGATAACTTCGTCCGGACAGCCGATCCGCTCTATCTCCGCATCCTCATGGACAGCGCACGCATCGCGGCGCTCGCGACGCTGTTCGCGCTGCTGATCGGCTATCCCGCCGCTTATGCGATATCGAAAGCGCCGGAGTCGTGGCGGACACCGCTGCTGTTCCTCGCGATCCTGCCGTTCTGGACCAATTACCTGATCCGCACCTATGCCTGGATCGTGCTGCTCAATCCGGCGGGGTTGATCAATATGGCGCTGATAAAATTGGGCTTGATTTCGTCACCTTTGCCGCTGCTCTACAACGAATTCGCCATCGTCTTGGGGCTTGTCTACAACTACACGCCCTTCGTGATCCTGGCGATCTATTCCTCGCTGCAACGGCTCGATCCATCCTACGCAGAAGCCTCGCGCGATCTGGGCGCCACCGCGCGCACAACCTTCTTCCGCATCACGCTGCCGCTCACCGCCGCGGGTGTTGCAGCTGGCGGCGTGTTCGTATTCGTGCTTTCGATCGGCAATTTCGTGACACCAGATTTGCTCGGCGGCGGCAAGATGCAGATGGCGGGCAATCTGATCTACGACCAGTTCCTCACCGCGCGCGATTGGCCGTTCGGGTCGGCGTTGTCGGCGATTCTGATCGCGGTGATGCTGCTGTTGCTGCTCGTGCAGGCGCTGCTGTCGGGCCGAGCGCGGGGCGAGCATGGGTAGAGCGCTCAAGCTTCATCTCGGCGGTGTTTACGCCTTTCTCTATTTGCCGATTGCCGTGCTGATCGTGCTCTCCTTTAACAAGGGCGGCTTGCCGACGGCATGGACCGGATTTTCGTTCGACTGGTATGGCCAGCTTCTCGCCAACCCAAAGATTCTTGCAGCGGCGCTAAACTCGCTGATCGTGGCTCTTGCCGCAACGCTGATCTCGACGGCCATCGGCACCCTGCTGGCGCTCGGCGTGGCTACCGCGAAACATTCGGCGGCGCGCGACGCATTGCTCTTTGTGCCGATGATCATCCCCGACATCGTGCTGGCGATTGCGCTTCTCGCATTTTTCACATTGAGCAAAGTGACCTTGGGCCTGCATTCCATCATCGCCGCGCATGTTGTGTTCGACATCGCTTTTGTTTGCGCGGTGGTGCGGGCGCGGCTTTCAAGTTTCGACTGGTCGTTGACCGAAGTCTCGCGCGACTTGGGCGCGGGGGTTTGGGACACGTTCTGGAAGGTGACCTTCCCGCTGATCCGGCCCTCGGTGATCGCAGCGGCGCTGCTCGCTTTCACGCTCTCGATCGACGAATTCATCATCGCCTACTTCACCGCCGGTGCGGGACAATCCTCGACGACGCTGCCCATGCAGATCTACGCCATGATCCGCTTCGGCGTGACGCCGGAAATCAATGCCATGGCGACGCTGGTGCTGCTGTTGAGTTTCGTCCTGGTGTTCGCGGCCCAGCGTGTGGACCGCGGGAGGATTCCCGGGGCGTAAGGATGCGGGATTGTGCGTTGAGGGGGTTGGCGTTGATCCCTTATCGTTTGGTTTGCTATCAGAGCTGAAACAGAGGAGCGTGGGATGGCCAAGAAGAAACCGGCGGCGAAAAGGCCAGCGAAGAAAGTATCAAAAAAGAGAGTCGTGGCGCTCTTCCCCGAAGCGGCTTTCGGCCCCGCGCTCAACTCGGTCGGCATCGGGCAGGCGCTGAAGAAGCTTGGGCACAAGGTGGTGTTTCTATCCGATCCGGGTTTCCTCGATGTCTACAGGGGTTATGGCTTCGAAGCCCACGCCGTGAATCTCTCCGAGCCGCTGCCACCCGAAGAGATGGCGAAATTCTGGGTCGACTTCATCAACGGCCACATTCCCAATTTCCGCAAGTCGCCCTTTGACCAGATCGATAACTACGTGAAGGGCTGCTGGGAGATGATCGTCGAGACCGCGAAGTGGGCGGAGAAGGATCTGCCCGGCGTGCTCGAAAAGGTGAAGCCCGATGTGGTGTGCGTCGACAATGTGATCCTGTTTCCGGCGATCAAGCGCTATGCCAAGCAGAACAGGAAACCCTGGGTGCGCATCATCTCGTGCTCGGAGAACGAGATCGAGGACCCCGATATACCGCCGCATCTTTCAGGCTGCGGTGAGAAAGACAAGAAGGGCTTTGCCGCCTACCGCAAGCGCTTCAATGAGGTGATCAAGCCGATCCACGATAACTTCAACGCCTTCCTGAAATCGGTTGGCGAGAGGAAATATCCGATCGGCCAGTTCTTCGAAGCAAGCCCGTTTATGAACATCCTGCTTTATCCGAGCGCGGTGAAGTTCAAGCGCCGGCACAAGCTCTCGCCGAAGCAGTTTCAGTATCTCGAAGGCTGC
>JBJXGL010000352.1:0-13979 GCA_046160365.1 Aestuariivirga sp.
TCAAAGTTCAGGCAACCATCCGGGGCAGATGAAGAAACAGGATGCGATCACGCTCTCCCACAGCCCAAAAGGCTTCTGGCGATCTTCGATCCGTCACCCTGTCTGCCCGGCTCCGTAAGCTCGCGGATCCGGGCCTCTCCAGCCCTCGCGGGCAGGAAATCTGTAGCCAATTCAATCGAGAAATCACATCCACGGCTCATACAAGGGCGAATGTCCGCCGCATCGCCCCTGATGCCCACGAGCAGAAGCACGGCAGAAGTAGAGGGAAGGTCACCCAGCATCGCCCTCCCCCGCGCTGCAAGCGTGGGGGAGGGTCCGCGAAGCGGGGGAGAGGGCGTGTCAACAAGCGAGACTTTCGAGAATTCTCAGCCCGCCACCATCGACATGCCCTCTCCCGGCCCCCGATCAAGTCGGGGGCCACCCTCTTGTCCGTTACCCCGGCCTTCGCCGCTATCGGATTCACACATCTTTTGCGATCTCTGCGCCTTGTTTGATGGCATGGAAGCGTTCAAGACCATGGCGCATGACGGCAGGACCGGGTTTGCCATAGTAGCCGGTCCAGCCGCCGAGCCTGGCGATCACCCAAGAGGCGAAGGCGAGATCGTCGGCGGGATGCGGATTCTTCTGCTTCAAGGTCTTGCCTTCGAGCTTGCGCGACAGAGCGGCGATGAGTGGCTTGTCTTGCGCCTCGAAGCAATCCTCGATCGCCTGGCCGGAGCCGCCGTCCCTGGCCCGCCTCGGCCGCCATCTCGGGCACCCTCACATTCGAATGACGCAAGAACCGGTGGAACCGCATCTCCCGCGCCCGCGTCCCCGCCAGCCGGCGAATGCTCGAACAGGGCCGCTCGACCAGAGCCTGGTGCAACAAGGCCCCCCTTTTTCCAGCCGCAAGTCGCCAAACCCGCCAACCGCGAAGTCGAATTCCTCCATCCAACCCTCCACCGCTTGCCGCACGGCACAAAGAGTCAGACTCGCTCGCCATCGTCAAGAAAGATGTGCATACGATAGCGGCCTTCGCCGGGGTGACGCGTTCAGGGAATAGGCATGAGTCCGTGTCAGCGATCTCGGGTATAAGTCTAACTGGGAGAAGTGCCTTGCCTCCGAAATATCTCGCAAACACCTCTTGACATTGTTCCTATCATGTTCTATCTCTCCCATCGCTCCCCTCCACTCGAGGGTCCTGCTCATGACGGTGAGCCTGGATGGAAGGGAGGGCAGGTCTGCGGCGAAGGGCAAACGTAGCTCCAAGCCCCGGACCCCTGGACTGCCCCCGGCGGGTTACTACGGACCCGTTCCCTATAGGCGGGCTCAAACCGGAATGGTGGGCTCAGCCGTACTTCCATCACCGGGGAGCTGACTGAGGCAGCCAGGGTGAACATCCTGCCGGCGTGAGCGCTGCAAAGCGCACGTTTTCCGCGACTTTAAACAAGAGTCGCACCCCGCGTTGAGCAGCGCTCACGCACCCCTCGTCTCCGGGGGAAACAACAGGAGGCCGAGGCCCGGTGCGACCGGTCCCACAATTCGATGAGTCATGCCTGGAGGGAAATACCACCGCCTAGAGCAGAATGAGGCTGGTATGAATCAGTCTAAATTTCTCTCCATGGCCGGGCTTCGACCCGGCCATGGAGAGAATTGATTGGGGCCATCTAACGTCGTAGCGCTCTAGAGCGCGCGCTCCGGCATCAGCTTGCGGCGTGCCACGGGAACGAGCGCCCAGGGCCGCCGCCCACTATCTTCGCGAACCGTCCGTGTACGGATGATTCTATCCGCCAGCCAGATCGCATAGGCGCCATTGCGCCAGACGTCGAAGCGGTCGATGCGCAGCGCCACAGTGCGGCACGCACCGCGCAAGGGATAGGCGGCGATCAGGATATCAATGCCGCTGCAATCGGGCTCGGGGCCTGGGCCTTCCTTGAAGTAGGCGATCGTCCTGCCCTTCGATGCCGCGCGGCAGCTTCGGCCTTCGCAGGTCCACAGGCTTCGCTTCTCGGCCGCGGCTGCCGAGGCCGGATCGCCCGCGGCTTCCAGCCACTTCTTCACCGCGTAGCGTCCCCTGCTCTGGGGAACCGGCACCAGTTCGCCAACCTCGCTCCTGACAGCCACGGCTCCGGCGGTACGCTCCACCAGGATGTCTGGCGGCCGGTCCAGCAATCCGAGCAAGGGTGCTGCAGCAATCAGCGCCAGTCCCGCATAGCGCACCCTGCCCCGCAGCAAGCAGAGCATCGCCGCCCCAACGGCAGCGGTCATCGCCACATAGGCCGGCTTGTGCTCCACCATGGCGCCAGCGCCCGGAAGACTCGCCACCCAGTTCGAGATGTCGGTCACGAGAACAAGCCCCTCGCCCATGATGTACAGCGGCACCCCTTCCAAACCCAATGGCATCAGCAGCACGGCGACGAGCGCCATCGGCATCACCACAAGACTGACCGCGGGCAAGGCCAGTCCATTGGCGAGCACTCCATATAAACTCAAGCGGCCAAAGTGGTAGGTCGCCGGTATCGCCGAGAATGCGCCCGCAACAAGCGTTGTCGCGAGCGATGCAACCACGATGTAAACTCCACGCCGCAGCAGCCGATGCGCCGCCGTTCTCGGCACTGCATCCTCATCCTGCTTGGCCATCCGCTCGCCCCATGCCTCATAGAGCGCCGCCAATCCCATCACCGCCATGAACGACATCTGAAACCCCGCCGAGAGTGCCGCCTCGGGCCGCGTCACCAGAATGATCAGCGCCGCGATGGCGAGGTTGCGCGTGGAGATCGCCGGCCTGTCGAACAGGATCGCGCCGAAGACAATCGCGATCATGATGTAGGAGCGCTCGGTTGCCACATCGGCGCCTGCCAGCACCATGTAGAGGAAGCCGACGATCAGAGCCGCCACCGCCGCCAATTTCTTGATCGGATGGCGAAGTGCGATGGACGGGAAGCCAGCGAGGATCGCGCGCACCAGCCAGAACATGCCGCCCGCGACGAGAGACATATGAAGCCCCGAGATCGAGAGGATGTGCGCGAGGCCCGAAATCTGCAGGCTCTCGTTGACTGCGGGCGAGATCGCACCGCGCTCGCCCGTCACCAGTGCTTCCGCGATGGCCGCAGGGTCGCCTTCGAGAACCGCGGCGATGCGCGCGCCAATGGCTTTCCGTACCTCTGCGATCGCCGCATCAAGACGCGGCCATCCTGCAGAGTCCCCTTCTTCAATCGTGATCGCGCCAGTCATCCGCCCCGTCGCGCCAATGCCATCGAACCAAAGCTGCCGCCCGAAATCGAAACCGCCCGGCATCACCGGCGACGGCAGTGGCCCCATCCGCGCGCGAAACTGGACACGGCTTCCAATCGGCGGATCGCCATGTTTCAGAAGCTGCGATATTCGCGCCCGCTGCGGCACCTGTTCGCGCGGCAGTTCCGCCAACTTCTCAAGAGCGATCACAAGCGTCTGGCGTTTGGCTCCGCTCGCCTTCTTGCTCTCGACCACGCCGATGACGGAGACTTCGCCGATGTTGGCCGGAAGCATGATGGTCGAAATGCTTTCGGTTCTGAACTTCGCCAAAGCAAATCCGGCGAGAACCAGAGCGATTAGGATCATCGCGCCCCTGCCCTTCGCCTTGAATGCCAAGACGGCAGCAATGAGAGTTGCGATACTCGCAACCCAAATCTGCGGCTCCACAGGAAGCGCGAAGTAGACCCAGATGCCGGTCACGATGGCGCAGGGCGACCACAGCAACGTCCGCCCCTGCTGCTGCTCGACCACGCGCCGCAACATGCCGCCGCGCTCGGCGGCGGCCTCTTCCCGGCCCTCGTCCCACACGCCCGAAACCATGGCGCGGCCCTGTTGCTCCCCACGGGGCTATGCTATCCGGCCCCATCGTCAATCTAGAGGGAAACTTGCCGCGATGTCATCGCCCGTTGTCACCCGCTTTGCGCCTTCGCCGACCGGCTATCTGCATATCGGCGGCGGGCGCACGGCGCTGTTCAACTGGGCTTTCGCCAAGCGCCATGGCGGGCGGATGCTGCTGCGCATCGAAGACACGGATCGTGAACGCTCCACGGCCGCCGCCATCGACGCGATTCTCGATGGTCTTACCTGGCTGGGGCTGGATTGGGCTGGCGAACCCGTCTCGCAATACGGCCGCGCCGAGCGGCACCGGGAAGTGTCGGAACAATTGCTCGCCCAGGGCCGCGCCTATCGTTGCTACTGTACGCCAGCCGAACTCGAGGCCATGCGCGCCAAAGCAGAATCGGAGAAACGGCCTATTCGCTACAACGGCGCCTGGCGCGACCGCGATCCATCCGAGGCACCAGCAGGCGTTAAGCCCGCCATCCGTTTCAAGTCCCCGCAGGAAGGCGAGACGGTGATCGACGACCAGGTTCAGGGCACGGTGGTAATCCCCAACAAGGACCTGGACGATCTCATCATCCTGCGCTCCGATGGAAATCCGACTTACAATCTTTCGGTCGTCGTCGACGATCACGACATGGGTGTCACCCATATCATCCGCGGCGTCGATCATCTCACCAACGCGGCGCGGCAGACGCAGATCTACAAGGCCATGGGCTGGCGGGTGCCGGTCATGGCCCACATCCCGCTGATCCATGGACCGGATGGGGCCAAGCTGTCGAAGCGCCACGGCGCGCTTGGTGTCGATGCCTACCGGGCGATGGGCTACCTTCCGGAAGCCATGCGCAATTATCTGGCCCGGCTGGGATGGAGCCATGGCGACGATGAGATTTTTTCGACCACCCAATTCGTCGAGTGGTTTGGCCTCGAAAATGTTGGCAAGTCGCCGGCGCGCTTCGACTTCGCCAAGCTCGAGAATCTGAACGGCCACCATATGCGGCATTCAGCCAATGCCTCGCTTCTCGAGTCCCTTCTTGCCTTCCTTCCCCATTGGGAAGAGGGCAAGCCGATGCTCAAGGCTCTTGAAGATGAAGCTACCCGCAAGCGCCTGCTCAGCGCCATGCCGGGGCACAAAGAACGGGCGAAGACATTGATCGAACTGGCAAAGAGTGCTGGCTTTTTGTTTGCCGCGCGGCCCCTTGCCATCGATGCCGCCGCCGCCAAGATCCTGGCCGACGGTGGCAAGGGCCTGCTCGCTGGCCTCACGCAAGTTCTCTCGGCTAGCGAATGGTCGGCGCAAGCCCTTGAGTCGGCAGTCAAAGTCCACGCCGACGCGCACGGGCTGAAGCTCGGGAAGCTCGCTCAACCTTTAAGGGCGGCGCTGACCGGTACAAATGTCTCGCCGGGCATTTTCGACGTGCTTGAAGTCCTAGGCCGCGAGGAGTCCATGGCGCGTATTCAAGATCAGGTCAGTTAGGTTGACCTTCTTTTGTTGCAGTGCAATCATCCAGTCAATTTGCTAGAGCGTTAATCTGGCGAACAACGGAGCGAAAACCCGCATGGCCGACACCAACAATATGGCGACCCTCCAGTTCGAAGGCACCAGCGTGAACCTTCCGGTCAAGCCCGGCACGCTCGGCCCTGATGTCATCGACATTTCCAAGCTCTATGCCGAAGGCAAGGTCTTTACATACGATCCGGGCTTCACCTCCACGGCGGCCTGCGACTCCAAGATAACCTATATCGATGGTGACGCCGGCATTCTCCTCCACCGCGGCTACCCCATCGAACAGCTCGCCGAACATGGCGACTTTCTGGAGACCTGCTACCTGCTCTATTACGGCGACCTACCCACACCCTCGCAGCGGCGCGAATTCGAGCATGCGATCACGCATCACACGATGATCCACGAACAGATGGCGCGCTTCTATCAGGGCTTCCGGCGCGACGCGCATCCCATGGCGGTGATGGTGGCGGTGGTCGGCGCCATGTCGGCTTTCTATCACGACTCGACTGACATCAACGATCCACGCCAGCGCGAAATCGCCTCGCACCGGATGATCGCCAAGCTGCCAACCATCGCGGCCATGGCATTCAAGTATCACATTGGCCAGCCCTTCATCTATCCGCGCAACGATCTCGGATACGCCGCGAACTTCCTGCGCATGTGCTTTGCGGTTCCGTGCGAGGAATATGTGGTGAACCCGGTTCTGGCCCGAGCGCTTGACAAGATCTTCATCCTGCATGCCGACCATGAGCAGAACGCATCCACATCGACGGTGCGTCTCGCTGGCTCTTCAGGCGCCAATCCGTTTGCCTGCATCGCGGCGGGCATCGCCTGCCTCTGGGGGCCCGCCCATGGCGGCGCCAACGAAGCGGCGCTTCAGATGCTGACCGAGATCGGCGATGCCTCCAAGGTCTCGGGCTTCATTGCGAAGGTCAAGGATAAGACCTCGCATATCCGCCTCATGGGCTTCGGCCACCGCGTTTACAAAAACTACGACCCGCGCGCCAAGATCATGCAGAAGACCGCGCATGAGGTGCTGGCGGAGCTAGGCCTCAGCAACGATCCCCTGCTCGATGTCGCGCGCGAGTTGGAGAAGGCGGCGCTCAACGACAGCTACTTCATCGAGCGCAAGCTCTATCCCAACGTCGATTTCTACTCGGGCATCATCCTGCGCGCGCTGGGCTTCCCCACCTCAATGTTCACCGCCCTCTTCGCGCTGGCCCGCACGGTCGGCTGGATTTCGCAGTGGAAAGAAATGATCGAAGACCCCAGCCAACGTATCGGCCGTCCGAGGCAGCTCTATACCGGCGCCCCCAAGCGCGACTATGTACCGATGAGCAAGCGGGGCAAGTGACTAGAAAACGGAACAATTCCCCTTTCACCCTCGCCACGCGAAGCATGGCAGTGGTGAAATATTCCGTGTCCCAATGAAAGTGCTCTAAGCGCTCCGCTCGTTCATGAGCATGGCGCCGATTTCGGCTTCGGCTACTTTTTTGCCGTCGACGTGGGCTTCGGCCCAGTATTTCCACACTGGCGGCCGCTTGTTGGAGAGCTTGACGTGGAAATGCACGGTATCGCCTGGAACGACGGGCTTGCGGAAGCGCGCCTTGTCGATCGACATGAAGAAGACGAGTTTGCCCGCATGTTGCTCGCCCAGATGCTCGAGCACGACCGCGCCCGCTGTCTGGGCCATGGCCTCGATCAGAAGCACGCCGGGCATCACCGGTTTTCCGGGAAAGTGGCCCTGGAAGAACGGTTCATTGATGGTGACGTTCTTGATGCCGGTGCCGCCATCCTCGCCGTCGAGGCCGACGAGCTTGTCGATCAGCAAGAAGGGATAGCGGTGCGGCAGGAGCTTCATGATCCGCGCGATGTCGGCGGATTTGAGTGTCTTGACCGGCGCGTCATCCGCCATGGGCGGGGTCAGAAGCGTGTGCCGATAGAGAAACGGAACCACTCCGTCTCGTCGTATTTGGCCTTCAGCACCGGATAGGACGCATCGACGCGGAGCGGCCCGAACGGCGATTGCCAGATGAGGCCGGCGCCAACCGACAGGCGGAAATCGGTGGTGTCGAATACGGAACAGCCGGTGGCGAACGTACAGCCCCCAACCCCGGCCGCCACAGTCTCGTCCGGCGCGTTGAACACCGTGCCGAAATCGGTGAAGGCGGCACCTTCGATGCCCCATTCGTCCGGCAGGCCGACGGGGAATGTCAGTTCTACAGTGCCGATGGCATAGGTCTGGCCGCCGATTGCGTCGGTCCCACCATCGTTGCCGATCTGGCGCGGGCCAACGCCCGATTTGGCGAAGCCGCGGAAGCTGTCCGCGCCTTTGTAGAAGCGGTCCTGGATCGGAACGTTGTCGCTGCCGAAGCCTTCGATATGGCCGGCATTGGCTTCGAGTTTCAAAACCACATCTTCTTCGTAGACCGGCAAAAAGTAGAAGGCGTGGCCTTCGAGCCTGCCGTAATACACATCGCCGCCGAGGCCTGCGATTTCCGTATCGATCTGGCCGCGGAAGCCCGTCGTTGGTCTGGTCGGGCTGTCGAGATCGTCCCAGGTATATGTGGTTCCGAAAGCCGACTTGATGGTCGAGCCTTCAGACGCGATGACGGCAGGCGAGGCTTCGGTCACGTCGATGCCTTTGATCTTGCGGTAGGCCAGAGCGTATTTGAAATTCAGTGTCGAGTACTCATCGAGCCGGAAACCGGCGCGCAGCGCGCCGCCAATCTGCTCGCTCTTGTAGGACGAGATACTGGTGTTGTCGGTGAGCGTTGCGAAGAGATCGACGCCGGCCGAGATCGGCATGCCCAAGAAGTAAGGCTCGGTGAAGCTGAAATCGACCGACTGGCGCTTGAAGCTCGCGGTCGTGTTGAGCTTCAAGAACTGTCCCCGGCCAAGCAGGTTGCGTTCGGTGAGTTCGACCGATCCCACAACGGCTTCGGTCGAAGAATAACCAGCGGAGAAACTGATCTGGCCAGTGGATTTCTCAACCACTTCGACGACGAGAACGATCTTGTCGGGTGCTGAACCCGGGTCCTCGCGGAAGTCGATCTTCTCGAAGAAGTCGAGCGCGGTCAGTCGGCGGCGGGCGCGGTCGACCAGCACTCGGTTATAGGCATCGCCTTCGAACAGACGAAGCTCGCGGCGGATTACTTCGTCGAGTGTGCGCGTATTGCCCACAATGTCGATGCGCTCGATATAGGTGCGCGTGCCTTCGGAGAGATTGTAGACGATGTTGAGGCTGGCATCGGCCTCGTTGCGCTGAATATCGGGCTCGACGCGCGCGAATACAAAGCCTTGTTTCGCTGCCTCAAGCGTCAGGTTCTCGACGGTCTTATCGACCTTGCTGGCGTCGTAGTCGTCGCCGACGCCCGTCTTGACGCCTTTCTTCAACCTATCGGGATCGAGATTGGTTTCGCCAATGTTCACTGCCACGTCGGCAATGCGGTAGCGCGGCCCCTCTTCCACCGTCATGGTGATAATGAATTCATCGCCGCTATCGGCGAGGCGCGCATCGGCGGAAAGCACTTTCACATCGGCAAAGCCGTTCTTCAGGTAATGCCGGCGCACCAATTCCTTGTCGTATTCGAGACGGTCGGGATCATACGTTGTCGATTTGGTGAAGAAGCGCCACCAGGCGGCTTCCTTCGTCACCATCACGCCCCGCAGGTCGCCATCGCTGAACGCCTCGTTGCCGGTGAATTCGATGGTGCCGACCTTGGTTTCCGAGCCTTCTGTAATTTCGAACACTAGGTCGACGCGGTTCTGCGGCAGGCGGATGATCTTGGGCGCCACGCGGACCGAATAGAAGCCGGTGCGCTGGTAGAGTGCGAGGATGCGGCGGGTATCGCTTTGGGCCTTGGCGCGAGTGAAGACGATGCGCTCGCGCAGTTCCACTTCCTTGGCAAGATCGTCGTCGCCAATTTCGCTGTTGCCTTCGAAGTTCACCCGGTTGACGATCGGGTTTTCCTCGACGCGCACGAGCAGCGTGTTGCCGCGGCGGAAAATCTGCACATCCGAGAAGAGGCCAGTCTGGAACAGGGTCTTGACCGACTCGTCGATGGCCACGGGATCGAACGGGTCGCCGCGGTTGATCTGGAGATAGGAAAGAACGGTATCGGGCTCGACCCGCTGGTTGCCTTCGACCACGATCTGGCTGACCGTTTGGGCATGCGCTTGCGGACTGCTGCCGGAAGGCCCGGCAAAGGGTGCGACAGCAAGCAAAAAGAGACCCAAGATACAGGCGAACGCAAACCGGTAACGCATTAAAAAACCAGTCTTTCCTTGCTTGATCGTCCCACCAGAATCCCCTCCAGTTGGGCGTCTTTTAGACCACTTCGTCCGCTTTGCAAATCAAAGATGGCCTAACTAAGACTCAGCCCCCGAAGTACGACGACAACCCCTTGATTACGTCGTTGCCGTTGCCAAGAAGCATCAGCATGAGAACCAGAGAGAATCCGATGCGGAACCCCCACTCCTGCGCCACCGGACCCAGCGGCTTTCCGCGCACGGCCTCGATGGCGTAGTAGACGAGATGTCCCCCATCCAGCATTGGAATCGGAAATAGGTTAATTAATCCGATACTGACCGAGAGGAAGGCGATGACTGCCACGAATTGCAGCACGCCTGCGGAGGCTGCGTCGCCCGCGGCCTTGGCCATCGAGCCGATGCCGCCGATCTGCTTCACGTCCTCTTGACCCTGGAAAAGCTTGCCGAGAAACTTGAACGTCGTCGAAATGATGAACCAGGTGCGTTCGGCCCCCTTGGCCACAGCGTCAACCGGCGAAAGTCGTTCGTAAGTGATGCCCTCGGCTCCGATCTTGTCGCGGATGCCGAGGAGGCCCACTTTCACCTTTCCACCAAAGCCATCCGACTCCTCGCGAATTTCGGGCGCAACTTGCACGGTGATGAGCTGCCCGCTGCGGTCGAGAACGACGGACATCTGCTCGCCGCCGCGGAACCACACCGCGTTCTGGATGTCGTTGAATGACTTGATTTCGCGCCCGTCGATCTCCCGCACGTAGTCGCCGACCTTGAAGCCGGCTTTCTCAGCCACGCTTCCGGCGACGATCTCATCCACTCGCGGCTCGCTGTAGGGCACGCCAAACATGCTGTAGGCAGTCGCGAAGATCGCGATGGCGAGCAGGAAATTGGCGATCGGCCCCGCAGCCACGACGGCGGCGCGCTGCCACACGGGCTTAGCGTGAAAGTTTCCAGGTGGAAGTTTCGATCTGTCGTCCACCGTCTGCGGCATGCTTGCCACATTGGCGTCGCCCGCGAACTTCACGTAGCCGCCGAGCGGTATCCAGCAGATCTTCCAGCGCGTGCCCTTGCGGTCAACCCAGCCCACGATCTCCTTGCCGAAGCCAATGGAGAAGGCCTCGACATCGACTTTGCACCAGCGCGCCACGAGGAAGTGCCCAAGTTCATGGATGAACACGATGACCACCAGCGCCACCAAGAACGGAATGGCGTAGAGCAGAAACGTGTTCACCGGCACAAAAAGCAAGTCGAGAAAGCCCATCAATCCACCCATCGTACGTCCGTTTCCGCGGCCATCCCGGCGCGGGCTGGGCCTCTGAAGCACCGTCCTCGCAAGGCCCGTGCCACGGAAGCTTGTTTATTTACCACCCATTAACCACGACACCTAGGATTTGCGACAGAATTTCGGCGAAATATGGTTACCAGGCGAGAACACCAGTTGCCGCCGAGGGCGTGCCTGCTCTGAAGCTACCCAGGACCGCTGCGGCCATGGCGACAGCGACCAGCCCATCAACACGGTCGATCACGCCGCCATGTCCCGGAATGAGATGGCCAGTGTCCTTCACCCCATATTGGCGCTTCATCGCCGATTTGAAAAGATCGCCCGCCTGCTCGACCAAGGCGAGACCAAGGGCAATGAAGGCGAGAATGGCGCCCGCGCCAAGTCCGGCGGCGGCTGTGAAGATCAAGGATGCGGCCGCAGCGCCCGCCATGGCTCCGCCCAGGCCGGCCCAGGTTTTTTTGGGAGAAATCGCCGGAGCAAGCTTCGGGCCGCCAAGGATCCGCCCCGCGAAATAAGCGAAAGTATCCGCCGACCAGACGATCGCCATGACCCAAAGCACGGCCCACACCCCTAAGGCTCCGCCGTCGCGTAACACCACCAGTGCGACAGCAGACAAACCAACGTAGGGAATTCCACTTATCGACCAAAGCGTCAGAGGAGTCCCTTTAAACCGGGTAACCCCCGCACCCAAAAGCGTCAGCACAATGATCGCGGTAATCGCAATCGTGGCGCCCGAGTCCTCCGGAATGACGGCCCCTGCGATGGCTGCTGCGGCATGAAGCGCGAATTGCGTGGGGCTGCTGCGGTGAACGATAGCCGTCCACTCATATGCCATCAGCACGGCAAGCAAGGCGACCATCAAACGAAACCATCCACCGCCCGCCCACACATCGAGCAGCACGAATGGAACGAGGATCGCAGCAGATGCGGCGCGAATGCCGAGATCGGCCCATTTGACGGGCGGAGACTCGCCTGCTGTCACGCTGTCTGCACTTTGAGGCCGCCGAAGCGCCGGTCGCGCGAGCCAAACTCTTCGATCGCGCGTTTCAAAAGCTCGCGGTTGAAGTCAGGCCAGAACTCGGGAAGGAAAACGAACTCCGTGTAGGCGTTCTGCCAGAGCAGAAAGTTTGAAATGCGCTGCTCGCCGCCGGTGCGGATCAAGAGATCGGGATCGGGCAGGCCGCGCGTATCGAGGCAATTCGTGACAACCGCATTGTCGATCGCGTCGAGGGCAAGTTCGCCGGTCTGGACGCGAGCGGCGATTTGCTTGGCGGCGCGCACCAGTTCGTCACGGCCGCCATAGTTAAAGGCGACGACAAGCTTGAGGCCGGAGTTTTCGGCGGTCAGGCGCTCGGCATCCTCGAACAGCGATACGAGCGATGACTCTAGTCCCTCGCGTTCGCCAATCACCATGATCTTGACGTTCGACTGATGAAGCTCGGCCACATCCTGGCGGATGAAGCGGCGCAGAAGCTCCATCAGGAACTGCACTTCCGAGGCTGGCCTGGACCAGTTTTCGGAGCTGAAGCTGTAAATCGTCAGATACTCGATGCCGAACTCGGGTGCGGCACGCACGAGCCGTCGCACCGCCTCCACGCCCTGCTTATGGCCCGCTTGGCGGGGAAGACCGCGTTTCGCCGCCCAGCGCCCATTGCCGTCCATGATGACGGCCACATGGCGGGGGCCTACGAGCCCTTCGTTTGTGCTGTTCATGTGCCGCCCGGCGTCATCAAACCTGCATGATCTCGGCTTCTTTGGCTTTAAGAGCCGCGTCGATTTCCTTGATCGTATCGTCGGTCATCTTCTGCACGTCGCCTGACTTTTCCTTGTGCTCGTCCTCGCTCATCTGATGCTCCTTCTCGAGCGCCTTGAGCTGATCCATGCCGTCGCGCCTCACATTGCGCACCGCGATCCGGGCTTTCTCAGCATATTGATGAGCGACTTTTACCAGCTCCTTGCGGCGGTCCTGGGTCAGGTCGGGCATGCGCAGCCGGATCACCTGGCCCTCGGTTTGCGGATTGAGGCCCAGGTTGGACGCGCGGATGGCTTTCTCCACCGCGATTACGAGACCACGATCCCAGACGTTGATCTGCAAGAGCCGGGGTTCCGGCACGGTCACGGAAGACACCTGATTGAGCGGCATCGACGCGCCATAGGCATCGACATGAATCGGTTCAAGCAGGGTCGCGGATGCACGGCCGGTGCGAAGTCCGCCAAAATCGTGCTTGAGTGCGTCAACCGCGCCATGCATGCGGCGCTTGATGTCGGGTCCGTTGTAGGGGGCGGTCTGGGCCATGGCGGTCAATCCTTGGTCACGAGCGTGAAGCGCCCGGCGCCCTTCAACACTTCGCTGACAGCACCCGGCGTGCGAATGGAGAACACAACTACCGGAATCCCGTTATCGCGTGCAAGAGCGATCGCTGCCGGGTCCATGATGCGCAGGTCCTTGTTGAGGATTTCGGTAAATGTAACCTTGTCGTAGCGCTTTGCCGTGGGGTCCTTCTTGGGATCGGCGCTGTAGACGCCATCGACGCTGGTGCCCTTGAGCAGCGCATCGCATTGCAATTCGGCGGCGCGCAGCGCTGCACCCGTGTCGGTGGTGAAGAACGGCAGTCCGGTGCCCGCCGCGCAAATCACCACCCTGCCCTGCTCCAGATGGTAAATGCCCTGGTGTCGCGAATAGGTTTCACACACCGTCGGCATGGCGATGGCGGACAGCACACGCGCATCCACACCCTTGCTCTCGAGCACACCTTGCATCGCAAGCGCGTTCATCACCGTCGCCATGATGCCCATGTGATCGGCGGACACCCGGTCCATGCCCTTGGCCGCGCCCGCAAGGCCTCTAAAGATATTGCCGCCGCCGATGACAAGCGCCATCTGCGCGCCGGCGTCGAGGCACTGCTTCACTTCCTCCGCAATGCGCCCGACAGTGTCGAGGTCGATGCCGTAGGGCTTCTCCCCCATCAGCGCCTCGCCCGACACTTTCAACAGAACGCGCTTAAACGCGAGTTTGCTCATGATTCCCCGACTGACACGCGACTGATCCCCGATTGCGGCTCATTTTAGACGTAAGCGGCGTGATTCGAAGGG
>JBJXGL010000353.1:0-4762 GCA_046160365.1 Aestuariivirga sp.
AATCGTCGTAGGCGCCTGCCGTTGTACCGAGCTTCTGGTATTCCGCTTCAAGATGCGGATCGTTGTCGCCAAGCGCCACAAGTGCTGCCGTTCCGATCGATACCGCGTCTGCGCCGAGCGCCAGGGCCTTCGCCACATCGGCGCCGTTGCGAATGCCGCCGGATACGATGAGCTGCACCTTGCGGTGCATTCCCAGTTCCTGCAGCGCCTTCACTGCGGGGCGGATGCAAGCAAGTGTTGGCTGGCCCACATGCTCGATGAAGACTTCCTGTGTCGCGGCGGTTCCGCCTTGCATGCCGTCGACGACGACTACATCAGCGCCGGACTTCACCGCCAGCGCCGTGTCGTAGTACGGCCTTGCGCCGCCAACTTTCACATAGATGGGCTTTTCCCATGCGGTGATTTCTCGGAGTTCGTGAATCTTGATTTCGAGATCGTCGGGGCCGGTCCAATCGGGATGGCGGCAGGCGGATCGTTGATCGATGCCTTTCGGCAGGCAGCGCATCTGGGCGACACGGTCCGATATCTTCTGGCCCAGCAGCATGCCGCCGCCACCGGGTTTCGCGCCCTGGCCGACGACAACTTCGATGGCGTCGGCTTTGCGGAGGTCATCCGGGTTCATGCCGTAGCGCGATGGGAGATACTGATAGACGAGCATCTTCGACTGGCCGCGCTCTTCCGGCGTCATGCCGCCATCGCCTGTTGTGGTGGAAGTCCCCGCCATCGACGCGCCGCGGCCCAAGGCTTCCTTGGCTTGCGCGGAGAGCGAACCGAAGCTCATGCCGGCGATGGTGATCGGGATCTTGAGCTCAATGGGTTTCTTGGCGAAGCGTGTGCCGAGCACGACATTGGTGCCGCATTTCTCGCGATAGCCTTCGAGCGGGTAACGCGATATGGAGGCGCCGAGAAACAGCAAATCGTCGAAATGAGGGAGTTTCCGCTTCGCGCCCGCGCCCCTAATGTCATAGATGCCGGTGGTCGCGGCGCGGCGGATTTCCGAGAGCGTATAATCGTCGAACGTTGCCGATTTGCGCGGGGTTGTGCGGGGCGTGTTGGGGTCCATGTCCTGCCTCAGTAGGCGTCGGCGTGATCGACGTTGAAGTTGTAGAGCTTGCGGGCGGAGCCGTAGCGGCGGAAAACTTTCGGATTGTCCTTGCGTTTGGCTGCTGCGAGCAGGCGCGCGAGATCGGCGAGGTGTTCGTCGCGCATTTCCTTTTCGATACAATCGGCGCCGAGGCTTGCGACCTTGCCCTTTACATAGAGCCGCGCCTCATAGATCGAGTCGCCGAGCGCATCGCCGGCATCGCCGCAAACCACGAGATTGCCGCGTTGAGCCATGAAGGCCGACATGTGGCCGACGGAACCGCCGACCACAATATCGATGCCCTTCATCGAAATGCCGCAGCGCGAAGAGGCATCGCCATCGATCACGAGCAGGCCACCATTGCCAGTGGCGCCGGCCGATTCCGACGCATTGCCCTTGATCCACACCAGGCCCGACATCAGATTTTCGGCAACGCCAACACCAGCATGACCGTGTACGATCACTTCGGCTTCCTTGTTCATGCCGCCGCAATAGAAGCCGACATGGCCGTGCACTTCGACATGCAGCGGGCCATCGAGACCGCATGCGATGGCGTGCTGGCCCATGGGATTGCGGATCGTCCAATAGCGTTCGTTGGTGTTCTTCGGCAGGGCATGGAGGCGCTGGTTGATGGCGGTGACGCCACCCTTCTTCAAATCCAGTTCGTTCATGCGTGGCCGCCCCAGGTGTAAACGATGGAAGGTTCGGGTTCCCAGATTTTTGCATCGTCGGCACCCGGAAGATGGGCTATGGCGCGATACTCGGTTGCCATCGCCACCCAGTCATCAGTTTCGGCGAGCACCGCGTGCTTGCAGGCGATGGGATCGCGCACCACGGCGAAGCCATCAGCCGTGCCGACGAGAAAAGTGAAGAAGCCGTCGAGATCGCTCAAGCCATCTTCCATCGCCTGCTTGAGCGGGACGCCATTGCGGAGCTTCCAGGTCATGTAGGCGGCGGCGACTTCGGTGTCATTCTCGGTCTGGAATTCCATGCCTTCGCGCTTGAGATTTTCGCGCAGGCGATTGTGATTGGAGAGCGAGCCGTTGTGCACCAGGCAGAGATCGGCGCCGGTGGCGAAGGGATGCGAGCCGGCGGTCGTTACCGCGCTCTCGGTGGCCATGCGGGTGTGGCCAATGATGTGCGTGCCCTTGGCGCTGTCGAGTTCGAATTTGTCATAGACGTTGGCTGGCAGGCCTACTTCCTTGAAGATCTCGATGGTGTGGCCGGAGCCCACCACGCGCACTTGCGGGTGATGTGCCTTCAACCATTTTACCACGGCAGGCTCCTTCGCGGTGGTGACGAGGATGCAGTGATTGCCGATCTTCTTGATCGTGGCATCGCAGCGGAGTGCCTTCTCGAGGCCAGTATCGATCTTCTTCCAGTCATAAGAGGGATCGTCGTGGGCGAGCGAGAATTTGGTCTGGTTCTTCTTGACGGCGTTGCGATAGACCGCGACGCCTGCGGAATCAGGCCCCCGATTGGTCATCTCGATGATCATCGGCTTGAACATGGCGCCGAGTTTCGGCTGCAGTTTCGGGTTCTTGAGATAAAGTCCGACGATGCCGCACATGGTGGGAGGTTCCGTCTGCCTGAGGTGACTGGAACTTAGCAGCGGCCCTGCGGTGCTTCAACTATCAGGAACTATTTTTTCACTGGGGGAATTATGCACTATTCCTCGCGTCGATAGGATATTACCGAGAGATAGCGGATTGGCAGCTTGCGCAGCTCTTCCGGGCCATGGGGCGCATCGGCATCGAAGAACAGCGAGTCACCCGGATGCATATCGTAGGTCTTATCACCATGACGATAAACGACATTTCCTTCCAGCATGTAGAGGAATTCAAGGCCTGCATGTTGAAAGGTGGGAAACACATCGGATTGGTGGGTGAGGAAGATCAAATATGGTTCGACCATCACCGGCCCGTGCGGGCTGTGGCCCAGAAGCTGGTACTGGTGGCCGGCGCGGGTGCCCCGGCGTTCTATTGTAAGCCCTTGTCCTGCCTTGACAAAACTGGCGTCTCGGAGTTCCTCGAAGCCGCGGAACAGGGCGGTGACGGGGACTTGCAGTGCCTTGCCGAGGGCCTGAAGCGTGGTCAGCGAAGGCGAAGTGGCGCCGTTTTCGATTTTCGACAGCATCCCGGCCGAAATCCCGGCGCTGTTCGCCAGTTCGGCGATGGTGATACCAAGTTTTTCGCGGAAATGGCGCACTTCGCGGCCAATTGCGGCCTCCAGCAGGTTGCCCTGGCGGCTGGTGCCATGCGGCTCCTGGTAGGGCAGAGCTGGCGTCTTCTTGTCCACGGTGTTTCCTCTGATGAAACAATCTAGAACCGGACGCGGGTCAACTCAATTGGCCATGGGTCGAGCTCGACTGGCGCAAATAGGATATTTCCTCTGGAAATTCGCGATTTTCTAGGTATAATCCTAACATGGATTCCATCGCGCAATCATTTCTCTCCGACATCGAGCGCTTCCTGAAGGATGCTGCTATCGATCCTTCGGCCCTTGGTAAACAGGCTTTGGGGGATCCTTCCTTCGTGTTTGATCTCCGCAAAGGCCGCTCACCTTCGACCCGGACCATCGGCAAGGTCCGCAACTGGATGAGCCAGCACATGTCGCCGAAGGCTGCGGCGCCGGTTTCGGCGGTTTCGAAGCCCACGCTGCCGCAGCAGAGATTGACTCATCTGCAGCGGCTGGAAGCCGAGTCGATCCATATCATCCGCGAAGTGGCGGCCGAATGCGAAAAACCGGTGATGCTCTATTCGATCGGCAAGGATTCGGCGGTGATGCTGCATCTCGCCATGAAAGCGTTCTATCCGTCGAAGCCTCCGTTCCCGCTCATGCATGTGGACACGCGCTGGAAGTTCCGCGACATGATCGCGATGCGCGATCAGACGGCGAAGAAGCTTGGCCTCGATTTGATCGTGCATATCAATCCCGACGGCGTGGCCAAGAACATCAATCCCTTCGATCACGGTTCGGCGCTGCACACGCAGATCATGAAGACCGATGGTTTGAAGCAGGCGCTCGATAAGTACGGCTTCGATGCGGCGTTTGGCGGCGCGCGGCGCGACGAGGAAAAATCGCGCGCCAAGGAGCGCATCTTCTCGTTCCGCGATACGCGGCACCGCTGGGACCCGAAGAACCAGCGGCCCGAGCTCTGGAACCTCTACAATACGCGCAAGAACAAGGGCGAATCGATCCGCGTGTTTCCGCTTTCCAACTGGACGGAACTCGACATCTGGCAATACATCCATCTCGAGTCGATCGAGATCGTTCCGCTTTATTTTGCCAAGGAACGGCCCATCGTGTGGCGCGACGGGCAGATGATCATGGTGGACGACGAACGGATGCGACTGGCGCCAGGCGAGACGCCGGAAATGCGAAAGATTCGATTCCGCACGCTGGGCTGCTATCCGCTGACCGGCGCCATCGACTCCACTGCCGAAACGCTTCTCGACATTGTCGAGGAAATGCTGGTCGCCACCTCCTCCGAGCGCCAAGGCCGGGTTATCGACAAGGATGCTTCCGCTTCGATGGAGAAAAAGAAGCAAGAGGGGTATTTCTGATGACCGAGCTTCTTTTCTCTCCCCCAACTTGTTGGGGGAGTGGCGCGGTACGCGCCGAGGGGGTGTCGGTACTTGTTGACGCACCCCCTCCCCGCTGCGCGGTACTCCCCCA
>JBJXGL010000354.1:0-13010 GCA_046160365.1 Aestuariivirga sp.
GCCCGGCATCGAACGATTTGCACCCGCCCAGAAATGGCTGGATGCGAGGCGGACACCCGCCGACGTGCCTAAAACTTCCCGTACTGTGTTGAAGGAGAACTGAGATGATGCAGGCCAAGCTCTCCCCGGAAGAAATCGAAAAACTGGCAACCGAAGCTCCCGAAAGCGAGACTCCCGAGGCCGAGGCTGACGCCGCGCCCGAGACTAAAGCGCCAGCGCCATCCTGGTTTGCCCAGACCGAGAATCGTTATGTTCCGGACAGGCCCAGTGAACTGGCGGAGCGCTATCGCCGCACGCCGCTGCCGATCGAGGCGTTCGAACAAGGCGATGAGGCGTTTGAATCGCACTACCGGCGCATGACGGGTTACGAGACTCCTCAGCAAAAAACGCGGGAATGGCGGCCACCTGTATCCGGCAAGATGGCGCCGATTCCGCCACGGCCGACGATGAGCCGCCGTCATATCGCCGCTCAGGATGCCTACTACGGAAACCGGCGGCGCGCGCATGAACCGATTGTACGCGAGGGCGGCGTGCTGGCGAGCTTGAGCCTGGGCAAGAGTTTTCTGCTCGCCAGTTGCTTTGCGGTGATCGCCGGCGCTGCCGCCGGTTTCGGCATCACCCGGATCGGCGATCTGCCGTCGGGCCAGGAAGTTGCCGCCATGCTGGGCGGCGGCGGTTTCATGCAGACGGCGGCTCCTGATCCCGAGCAGCAGCAAGCGGCCAAGTCCGCCATTGAGGTATCCCAGCCCGTTGCGGTTGAGCCGGCGCAGAAGCCGATCTCGATTGCCACGCTTAATGTGGAAGACGCAGCGGGAACGCTCAACAGCAGCATTCCGCTTCTGCTTCATGCCGAAGCCGGAAGCGAGAGCGAACCCATTTCGCTCAAGATCATGGGCTTGCCGGAAACGGCGTATCTAACCGCCGGCACCCGGGTTGAGGGCAATGCATGGCTGCTCTCGCCCGGGCAGGAAGAGGGCGTGAAGCTCGTGGTGCCAGCTTCCGAGCAGCCGAACTTCGATGTCTCGGTTGCGGCCATCGAGTCCAAGTCGGGAGAACTGGCGGCGCCGGTCAAGGAACTGACGGTTGCTCTCGACGATCCGAGCTTCAATGTCACGCCGGCCAATGCGCCGCCCGAAGTGCAAACGGCAACAGCGAAGACCGGCGACAAACCGGAAGCTCCGGCTGCCGAAGCCGAGCAAGTTGCGGCAGTGAGCGTATCCGAGTTCGGGGCGACGCCATCGCCTTCGTCCGATCTACTCTCCAAGGGCGATACGCTGCTTCAGGCGGGCGATCTCGCCGGGGCGCGGCAGTTCTTCGAGAAGGCTTACGCGTCGGGCTCTGCGGAAGGAGCGCTCGGCGCGGCCAAGACCTTCGATCCCGCCGTATTCGCCGAGCTCAACGTGCAAGGTGTGAAGCCCGATCCGGCAAAGGCGCTGGAATGGTACAAGAAGGCCCAGCTCTCCGGCGCACGCGACGCGGCCACGGAAATCCAGCGCCTCGAGAGCGGCGCGCCGCTTCCTTAAGCGTCACTCGACAAAGGGCTGGCGCACGGGCAAAAGCTCCACGTCATTAGGCGTGGAGGCTTTCATGCGTGCGGCGGACGCGATCGTCCAATCCCTGACCGATCATGGCGTGCAACGTTTCTACTGCGTGCCGGGCGAAAGCTATCTGACGCTGCTCGATGCGCTGCACGGCAGCGATGTGCGGACGATCATCTGCCGCCACGAGTCGGGAGCTGGTTTCATGGCGGTCTCCGAGGCGAAGCTGACGGGGCGGACGGCTGTCTGTGCGGTGAGCCGTGGGCCAGGCGCCACCAATGCCTCGATTGCCGTTCACGTGGCGCAGCAGGATGCAGCACCGCTGGTGCTGTTCATCGGACAAGTGGCGCGCGACGAACTGGCGCGCGGGGCCTTTCAGGAGGTGGACTACAGGCAGTTTTTCGGCTCGATGTGCAAAGCGGTGTTCGAGGTGATCGATCCCGCAAAGATCGGCGAGACATTGTCGCGCGCGTTTCACATTGCATCATCGGGCGTTCCGGGGCCCGTCGTCATTTCGTTGCCCGAGGATATTCTCGAACTCGAGGCGAGTGCCGCGCCGCCGCCCTACCCTGCCGTCCATCACCGCCATTCGCGCGCGGACATCGAGGCGATTCAGGCCTTGATCGACCTCAGCGAGCGGCCCGTCATCCTGGCGGGCGGAATGCTGCGTGGCGCTGGCTCGGCCTCGCTGGCGCGTTTCGCGGAAGCGCAGCGCATTCCGGTTGGAACGACATGGAAGAACCAGGATGTGTTCGACAATGCATCCGCGCTCTATGCGGGACATATCGGCTTCGGTATTCCGGCATCGTTCAAAACACTTCTGTCGAAAGCCGATCTGGTGATCGCGGCGGGAACGCGGCTCGGCGATGTGGCGAGCCTCAACTATCAGTTCCCGAAAGCGCCGCAGCCGGAGCAGCCGCTCATTCACATCTATCCCGACAGCGCGCCCATCGGCGCGGTGTTCCGGCCAACCATCGGGCTCGCCGCGGATCCGGCAGCCGTGCTCGACGATCTCTCGCGCGATGCGCGGGTTGCGAACTCGGCGCGCGAGTCGTGGATATCGGAAGTGAATGGCTTCATCCGCAACTTCCAGATTCACAAGCCGGCATCCTTCGGCGACGGCGTGGACTTCGGCAGCGTGGTGACTGCGCTCGAGAAGGCAGCGCCCGCCGATGCGATCATCACCACGGACGCCGGCAACATGTCGACCTGGGTTCACCGGCATTGGCGGATGACTCCGCGCAACACGCTGCTGGGCGCGATCGCAGGGGCAATGGGATTTGGCGTTCCGGCGGCCGTCGCCGCGCAGCTTGCGGCGCCGGATCGGATGTCGATCTGTTTCGTGGGCGACGGCGGCGTGCTGATGACGGGGCAGGAACTTGCCACCGCCTTGCAATTCGGCGCCAAGCCAAAGATTGTGATCTCCGACAATGGCTCATATGGAACCATCCGCACGCACCAGGAGCGTCAGTATCCGGGCCGCGTATCGGGAACACGGTTGTCCAATCCCGATTTCACGGCATGGGCCACGTCCTTCGGCGCGCGCGCGTTTACGATCTCGAGCGCCAACGAAGTGACCGAGCGCGTTGAAGAAGCACTCTCTTACGACGGCGCGGCTGTCATTCACGTGAAGTCGAGCCTCAAGGCGATCTCGGCCTATGTGGCGATGCCGGATATTTGAAGCTCAGTAACCGGATGCGCTGCCTGCGGGGCGGCGGTCGTCATGGCCGCCGTAGATCAAACCGGGCACAAGGCCTCCTCCCGCCGCCGCATCGTTGCCCGATGTGGCGGTTCCGTCCGCCGGAGGTTTTTCGGGCCCGATGAGGATCGCCTCGGCGGCGCCCCATGGCGTTTGCTCTTTCAGCGTGTGACCAATGGATTTCAGAATCGCTTCGCTGTCCGGCGAGAGCGCGAAATTCTCGACGGCGATTTCGTCCGGTAGCCACTGATGATGGATGCGCGGCGCGTTTACTGCTTCTTGGATATTCATTCCGTGATCGACGACGTTCATGATCGTGCCGGCGACGATGGATATGATGCGCGAGCCGCCGGGGCTTCCGAGGACCATGAACACCTTGCCGTTCCTGGTGACGATGGTCGGGCTCATGGAACTGAGCGGACGCTTGCCCGGCGCAATGGCATTTTTCTTTCCCTGCACAAGTCCGAAAAGATTGGCGGCACCCGGCTTGATGGTGAAGTCGTCCATCTCGTCGTTGAGGAAGAAACCGGTTCCTTCCGCGATCACCTTGGCGCCGAACAGCGCGTTGATTGTGTAGGTCACGGAAACGGCATTGCCGGTTTTATCGACTACCGAGTAGTGCGTGGTTTCGGTTCCTTCATGTGGCGGCGTTCCGGGGGTCACATCCTTTGAACTTGCGGCCTTCGCTGGATCGATCACGTTGCGGATCGCCGCGGCATAGTCTTCCGACAGGAGCTTATCGACGGGGTTCTCGACGAAATCGGGATCGCCAAGCTGGAAGTTGCGGTCGACGAAGGCGTGGCGCATGGCCTCGGCCATCAGATGGGCGGATTTCGCGGAGTGATAGCCGTTCTCAGCCATCGGATAGCCTTCGAGGATATTGAGGATGAGGCAAAGGGTGACGCCGCCGGAGCTTGGCGGCGGCGCTGAGATCACCTGATACTCGCGATAGCTGCAGGTGACGGGTTTGGTCTCGGCAACAGAATATGTTTCGAAATCCTTCTTGGAGAGTATGCCGCCCGATTTCTGGCTCGCCGCCACGACTGCATCGGCGATTTCTCCGCGATAGAATGCGTCGGGGCCATTCTTCGAAATAAGCGACAAGCTCTTCGCCAGATCCTTCTGGACCAGTGTATCTCCTGCCTTGATCGGCTCGCCATCGCTGAGGAAGATGGCTGCGACATTCGGTTGCTCGGCGAAGCTCTTCGTCGACCGTGCGAGGATGTCCGCATCGCCCTCTGTCAGCACAAAACCTTCCGTGGCGAGTTTGATAGCTGGCGCCATCAGGGCCTCCCGCGACATCGTCCCGTATTTCTGGCGAAGTGTCTCGAGACCAAGAACCGTGCCTGGCACCGCGACGGAAAGATAGCCTTTGAGGCTCGCATTCTCGATGACCTCGCCCTTGCCGTCGAGGTACATGGTTTCGGTCGCGGCGAGCGGCGCCTTCTCGCGGAAGTTCAGGAAAATTTCGCGGCCATCGGCAAGTCTGATCGTGGCAAAACCGCCACCGCCAATGTTACCGCAACAGGGATTGGTGACGGCGAGTGCATAACCCACGGCTACCGCCGCATCCACGGCGTTGCCGCCCTGCCGCATGATATCGACGCCGACATCCGAGGCGATCCTCTGCGAGGAGACGACCATGCCGTTCACCGCGGTTTCGGGATTGCGCACGTAAGCAAACGCGGCTGTGACGAAAGCGATGAAGAACGCAAATGAAAACGCGAGCGGCCTTAATGCGTGCATGGACTTTCTCCCCGGCGACAGACACCAGTGTGAATGTCTATCAACTTGTCGGCTTGCCGAACAGCGCGTTGTAAAGCTTGCGATCGCGGCCATAAACGTCGGGGCGGAATTCGATGCCGTTCTGGCCCTTGAAGGCGGTGGCGTAGATCAAGTGGATCGGGATGCGCTGCGGAAGGTTGATGCGCTTGGTTGCGCCGTTTGCAATCACGTCATCGACAGCACCCGGCGACATGCCGAGTTCCGAACCGAGGAGTTCGTAGGCAAGATCGAGCGGGCGCGACAGCCTGATGCAGCCATGGCTGAAAGCGCGCGTGGTCGAGGCGAACTTGTCCTTGGCCGGCGTGTCGTGGAGATAGATGTTGTGCTTGTTGGGGAACATGAACTTCACCTTGCCAAGCGCGTTCTTCGGCCCCGGGCGCTGGCGGAAGGTGAAGGGGAAGGTTCCCGGCCCATAGGAAGCCCAGTTGATGCTGCCCCAATCGACGAGCTTGCCGTTCATGAAGACATCGAAGTCCTCGGCATAAGCGAAACGGCTCTGGCGTAGCTTCGGCAGCATTTCCTTGGTGGCGATGGAATATGGCACCGTCCATGTCGGATTGAGTTCGACGAATTCCACTTCGTCGGTGAATTCCGGAGTCTGGGTCGCCACCGCGCCAACCACCACGCCCATCCGGCTTACGATCTCGGCACTTTGCACACGCTGCAATTCGAAGGCCGCAATGTTCACGGTGAAGTGGTCGCTGCCCATGTTCTCCGGCATCCAGCGCCAGCGCTCCATGTTGAGCATGATCTGGCGGGCGCGTTCGGCCGGCGGCACGTTGAGGGCAACGATGGTCTGCTTGCCGATCAAGCCTTTTGCTTCGAGTCCATGGCGCTGCTGGAACTGGCGCATGGCGGCGGCGAGGCCTTCGTCATAGGCGGCAGAACCGCCGCCGCCGGCGTAGTCGCCCGTCATCGTCAGTACACGGCGGATTTGCGGGATGCGCGGATCGCTTTGCCCCGGCTTTACATTGGCGCCCTGCCCCACCGTTGGCCAAGAACCCGCTCCCGCTATGCTGCGATAAAGCTTCAGCATTTTCTTGAGTGTTTGGTAGTGCTGGTTCTTGGGCTCGAAGGCGGAGAGGAACTTTCCAGGGTCGCGCTGCTTCTTCAGATCCGTCAGCACACGGAGCACATCGATGGTCTTGCGGCTGCGGAACAGATAGGGGTCGACGCGCTGGGGCGTGACGCGGCCGATCTTGAGATCGGCGGCATAGGCGACGAAGAAGGCGGAATAGTACAGTTCGGCCTTGGCGGCCGCGAAGGGATCAGTCGACGTGAGCGAGTCGCGGAGCCTCGCCAATGCGTCGACAGGATAGTCTTCAGGATTAAGGCCATCATCTTCGGCGCGCGCGAGGCGCTGCAGGAACGGCGTCATGCGTCCCGACCCGACCCAATAGACCGTGCCCTGATTGTCGACATAATGCGCCTTCAGCGCGGCGCGGATGCGCTCCAGCGGCAGTTCAAGTCTTTCCTGCGAGGTCAGGATCTGCGCGACCGCGTCCTGTACATCGCCATAGGTGATGGCGCGGTCGCCCTTTTGCGCGGACGCAGGGATGGCCGCAACGCACAGCAGAACCGCCGCGGCGAGGAATCTCGCAAGCCAATTCATATGGTGGAACTCCCGAATCATTCCGATGCTACATCAGACATTGAGCAGCAGATACTCGCGTTCCCACGAGCTGATGACCTTGCGGAAATGTTGCATCTCCTCGAACTTCACGTCCTGATAGGCCTCGACGAATTTCTCGCCCAGCACTTGTTTCAGCGACTTGGTGTAGTTCAGTTTGTCGAGCGCCTCGTCGAGGTTGATGGGCAGCGTGTGAGCGTAGCGGTAGGCCGAGCCTTGCACCGGATCGGACGGCTTGATGCGCTCCACCATGCCGAGATAGCCGCAGGCGAGCGAGGCCGCGAAGGCGAGATAGGGATTGGCGTCGGCGCCCGGCACGCGGTTTTCGACGCGGAGGTTCGAGGGATCGGACGAGGGCACACGCAGGCTCACGGTGCGATTGTCGATGGCCCAATGGACGTTGGTCGGCGCATCGCTATCGGGCACCAGGCGGCGGTAGGAGTTGACGTTTGGCGCGAAAAGCGGAAGTGCGGGCGCTAAGTAGCGCTGCAGGCCGCCGATGTGATTGAGAAAGAGTTTGGAAGGCTTGCCATCCTTGCCGGCAAAGACGTTCTTGCCGGTCTTCACGTCCATCACCGATTGATGGATGTGCATGGAGGAACCAGGTTCGTTCTCGTGCGGCTTGGCCATGAAAGTGGCGTACATGTCGTGCTTGAGCGCCGCCTGGCGCACGGTGCGCTTGAAGAGAAAAACCTGGTCGGCGAGCTCCAATGGATCGCCGTGATTGAAGTTGATCTCGAGTTGGGCCGGGCCGCTTTCGTGGGAGAGCGTATCGACATCGAGTTCCTGGACCTCGCAGAAGTCGTAGATGTCCTCGACGATGGGATCGAAGTCGTTGGCGGCATCGATGCCATAGGCCTGGCCGCCCGGCTCCTTGCGGCCGGAGCGGCCGACAGCGGCATCGAGCGGGTAGTCGGGATCGAGGTTCTTCTTCACCAGATAGAACTCGAGCTCGGGTGCAATGACTGGGCGCCAGCCCTTGTCCTTGTAGAGCTTGAGAATGCGCTTCAACACATGGCGGGGTGCGATCTCGACCGGCTCGTCGTTCAGGTGAAAGGCATCGCAGATCACCTGCGCGGTGGGCTCGGTGTACCAAGGCACGAAACGGACCGTGTCGGCATCGGGTTCCATGTAGATGTCGATGGCGCTGTCGCTCACCGCCGAGGTATCGCTGACGTAGCGGCCGTTGATGGTGAGGGTGAAGATTTCCTCGGGGATGCGCAATCCCCGCGTCTTCTGGCCTTTCAGGAATTTCTTGGGCGGCAGGATCTTGCCGCGCGCGGTGCCTGACATGTCGGCCACCAGGCACTCGACCTCGCTCACTTTGTTGCCGGTTATGAATTCCTCGAATTTTGCCTGACTCATGATGCCCCTGGGGTTCTCGCAAGGTCTATCCTAGCCTGTTTCGCAGGCGATTTGGAAGGCGGGGGCTCGGCTTGACCGTTAACGGCTCTCATGGAATGGGTTTGGGATCATGGCCTTATCAATTGACGCCCATTCCTATTATCAGGCAACGGCCCATTCCCAACCAATACGCCCAAGCCTGGCTGGCGATGGACTTTGCGATGTCTGCGTGATTGGAGCGGGCTACACCGGGCTTTCGGCGGCGCTGGAACTGGCCGAGGCCGGGTACAAAGTGATCGTTCTCGAAGCGCGCGAAGTGGGCTATGGCGCTTCCGGGAGGAATGGCGGGCAGATCTGCACCGGGTTCTCCTCGGGTCAGGAAAAGATCGAGGCGCAGCTTGGCAAGGACGACGCGAAGAAGGCGTTCGCCATCGCGCAGGAGGCGAAGCAACTCATTGTCGATCGCATTGCCAAGCACAATATCGATTGCGACCTGCAGTGGGGCTACATTCATGCAGCACCCAAACCTTCGCACTTCGACAGCTTCAAGGCGTGGAAGCACGAGTACGACGCGCTGGGCTACACCGATACGGAAATCCTGGGCAAGACGGAGTTGGAGGCGAGGGTTGGGACGCCGATCTATCACGGCGGGTTTCGCGAAGGCGGTGCGGGACACTTTCATCCGCTCAACTACAACATCGGACTGGCGCGTGCGGCGGAGACGGCGGGTGCGGTGATCCACGAACAATCGCCGGTGATTTCCATCGATGAAACGAATTGCATCGCGAAGACCGCTCAGGGATCGGTCAAGGCGAAGTTCATGGTGATTGGCGGCAACGCATATCTTGGCCGCACTGTCCGCAAGCTCTACGGCCGGGTGATGCCGGTGACGAGTTACATCATCGCCACCGAACCGCTTGGCGAGAACCGGGCGCGGTCGCTCATCCTTCACAACGAAGCGGTGGCGAACACCAATTTCATCGTCGACTATTTCCGGCTGACCAAGGACACGCGGCTCTTGTTCGGGGGCCGCGCGAGTTATTCGACGCTGGAACCGCCAAGCCTTGGCGGCTACATGAAACCGCGGATGACGGCAGTGTTCCCGCAATTGGCCGATGTGAAGATCGATTTTGCCTGGGGCGGCTACATCGCGATCACCTCCAACCGCATTCCCGATTGCGGGCGGATCGCGCCGAATATCTTCTATGCTCATGGCTACTCGGGACAGGGCGTGGCGCTGGCCGGCATGTATGGCAAGCTGATGGCGGACTGCATCAGGGGCCAAGCGGAGCGTTTCGATTTGCTGGCGCGCGTGAAGCACCTGCCCTTCCCCGGAGGCACTGCCCGCACCCCGATGCTGGTGGCGGCGATGCTGTTCTATAGGGTCAGGGACGCGTTGAGCTGATTGCGCTTGCGATCAAGCATGTGATCTCGAACATGAAATTCGCTGCTGTCACGGCAGTGATGCCGGTTGGATCATAGCAGGGTGCCACTTCGCAGATATCGCCGCCCACGATGTCAAGGCCGTCAAGTGCGCGGAGCAGCACTTGCACGTCGCGCGGAATGATGCCGCCGATCTCGGGCACGGCCGTACCGGGACAAAAGGAGGGATCGATGCCGTCGATGTCGATTGTGATGTAGGCGGGGCCCTTGCCCAGCACCTGTTTCACCTTCGAAATGACAGCCGCGCGGCCCATGGCGTCATAGTCATCCATGGTGATGACATTGAGTCCGAGATCGAGGCTGTTCTGGACGTCGGCCTTCGAAAAGCGCGAGCCGCGCAGGCCCAACTGCACGGAGCGCTTTGGATCGATCAGGCCTTCCTCGAGGCCGCGCCGCATGAAGGTGGCATGATTGATCTTGGTGCCCATCATCTCGTCGAGCGTGTCGGCATGAGAGTCGATCTGGAGAATGCCGACAGGTTCCTTCTTCGCGAGGGCGCGCAGGATGGGGGTCGGAATGGTGTGATCGCCACCGATCGCAACGGGCCTGATCTTCGCCGCCACCAGCTGCGCAAAGAACGCTTCGATCTGAGCGATCGACCTGACGAAATCGAGCGGATTAACCGGCGCATCGCCAATGTCGGCGACATTGCAAAGGGCATAGGGATCGACGTTGGTCGTGGGATTCACGCGGCGGATAAGACGGCTGGCCTGGCGCACGGCTGCTGGCGCTTCCCGCGGGCCGCTGCGGTAGTTGAGGCCAATGTCGAAGGGCACGCCGACCAGTCCAACATCAATCTCCGGATCGATGTCGGCGCGTTTGGTCCGCATGAAGGTTGCAATGTCGGCAAAACGCGGAACGACAGAGGCATCGACGGGCTGGTATTTGGGATTGGGCATGGAGGTCTTTCACAGGTTCGAAGGCAAGCATTCCATAGAGACACTTGATATCGCAAGAGCCCTCAGAGTGGCTTCATCGACGATCTGCTCTTTGCACTTCGAGCGGCCACAGGACACTGAAACTGAAAGGTGCGAACTTGGCGTGCGGCAGACCAGCAGCTGCTAATCCATCCGCGACCCACTGATTGCAAGTGCGGAACGGCGAGTAGGTCCCTTTGGCCAATGCGTAAGCCTCAAAGCGCGAATTGGCTTCTATGGCGGACTTTCCCGTCAACGCCTCGGGATGGAGCGTTGACAAGATGTGCTCCGCGAGCGCCTGCCGTCCCTGGCGATCAACGGCAATGCGTCGGCATTCCGGATCGTTCTTGGGAGGCATGACCGCCACCACTCGGAGCGCCGTTGGATGAAGCCCGGCCAACGCCGCAACGGCGACGGAGAGTTTCACGTCGGACCATGTGGGGATTTCGCGGAAAAACCGAAGGTCACCCCAACCAAAGGCAAGATATGTGTTTGCCGGTAGTTCGAGATTTGCAGCGACGGGGAAATGCTTGCTCCAGTCTACAAAATCATCTTCGAGCGGCATTACGATATCGGCATGCGCCAGACTTCCGCACACATAAACGGGTGGATCGCCCGCTGCGAGAGATTGGGTGCGTCCCGGAGATGGAAAGAGCGCAGAGAGAATGGCCACCCCGAAGTAAACCGTAACCGCCGAGATCAAGACACCGCAGGCCCATGCGGCGCCTCGCCCGATCCTGCGGACGATGATCAATGTCCCATCGGGCACCGGCTCAACGCGTGCACCCTTCTACATGACATTGAAGCAATACACTCCATCAGCAGCAATGCTGCGGCTTTGCGGAGGGAACATCAAGCGCCGGGTTGGCGTCGAAAAAGCCCACTGGCATCCAGTGGAAATTGGCATAGACGCAGGGCTGAACCGGCCAGTCCTCGGGCCGCGGCAGGTGGTGGTAGTTCATGGTGTACCACACGACAACGTTCTCGCCGTCGAGATTGCGGTTGGCTTGCGTCCAGCGCGGCAGGCCATCGCCACCCTTGTGCTGGTTTGGATACCAGCCTGCCGGGAAGAGCTCATCGGCGCGGTATTGCGTGGCCCAGAAGTGCTTGAACATGAACTGGGCGCGGCGGCCGACCGGCGTATCGCGCGTCATGAACGGCAGCGCGTTGGCTCCGGGCACAAGCTTGTAGGCCGGGTGCTCGCCCACCGCATTGGTCTTTTCGGGATTCACAATCTTCCAGTAGCGGGCACTGGTTAGGTCCATCTCGCGCTGGGCATCCCGTTCGCGAGTGAGCGATGATTCTTGAACCAGAATGCCGTTGCCGTGCGGATTTCCTGGGCCCGGCGATGCGGCGGCAAAGTTCATTTCGCGCACGGCGTTGCGCGGGCCATCCACCGCCATGTCGAAGCGGAATGAGAACACATGCTGATGCACATGGGCACTGATGCCGGGCGCCACCGCAGCGCCCCACTCCGCTTTCGTACCGGGCGTCATCGGCGCGGGCAGCGGGATGCCGGTCGCCTTCACCTCCACTCCGATGGTGCCATCTTGATAGAAGTACCAGAAGAAGCCGTAGACGTAGTTGCCGATGGTGGCGACGCTTGAGATTACGAGGCGGCGCGAGCGCTTCACCGTCACATCGCCCGATATCCAGCTCGTGTATTTCCAGAGGATGCCGAAATCCTCCTCGTGCATGCAGATGGCGTTCGGGATGTGTTTGGCCTTGCCGGTCCAGTCGTTGATCCAAGCATCGAAGTAGTGGATGTGACCAAGGCAATCGCAGCCGAGGGTGAGCGAGTCGGTGAGCTGGCCGATGCCATATTCGCCAGTGTCGAAGGCATTGCGGCGCGAGTAGGCAAAGCCCGGGTGGCCATAGGGTACGACCATTTCGGCAAGCGAGGCGCGGTGCATGATGGAGCGCACCTTGCCCTGATCTTCATACCCGATCTCATGCAATGTGAGGCCTTCGCGCACATTGAAGCCCACGCGGATGCGCCATTTCTGCCAATGCACCTGATGGCCCTCGACCACGAAGCTCGCACCTTCTTTCTGCGTGATGTCGAGCGGTTTCACATCCTCGCGGGGCTTCGCCGTGGTGATCGGCGCCGTTTCGGGCGGCAATGGTTCCACGCCGAAGTCGTCGATGCGGATGACGCGCATGTTGCGCAAGTCGATGACCGGATGGAGGTTGGGGATCGGCCGTGCGTAGGGGTTGTCGCCATTCTCATTGGCGACGAAGCATTGGCCGTATCCGATGCGACTGCCCTCTTCGCTGGCGATATCGAAGTGGCCTGCGGCCCAGGGTTCGATGCTCACTTTCGTCATGTCGGCGATGCCGCGCCTGGCGCAAGCTTCGATGAAGCGCGTATCCTCCTTGGCGATGAGGCCGCCCTTGACGAATTCTTCCGTCACTATACGCGCCTGCACACCAGGCACATGGTTGAACCGCTCGATATCGCTAGCCGTGAGATTGACGACGCCATCCCAAGTCTCACCCGGTTGGGGATCGTAGCAGCACACAAAGGCGCGGCGCGGCGGATTGCTCGCGATGTCCGCCTTCTCGGGCTCGTGCAAGGTGATTGTTTCAAACCAGGCGCGGGCGCTGAGACCGCCCTTGGCGCGGATGAGCGCGGAAGCGGCGGAGATTTCGGC
>JBJXGL010000355.1:0-9945 GCA_046160365.1 Aestuariivirga sp.
TGCGGCATCAATGGTTCAAGCTCCGCCCATTCCTCGTCGGTAAAATCGAATCGCATGGTTCACCTCCGCCTACGGTGAATCAGCTTCTCTGTTGCAAATCAACAGCCTATGTGAGTACAGACCCTAGGCGCCGGCGGCAGGGGCAAGGCACCATATAGAGAGATCGCGGTCATTGCTGGTTCATCCGCGAAGAATTCCGGCAAGGATAGCCATCCCGTGAGCGGAACGCCGATCATCACCACATAAAACAGCGCGTGAAGGACATGAGACGCCGTCTTTTCCCAGGGCTTCATGGTCGCCGGGAGAAGCGGCGGAGGATTGCCGAGCCGCCATAACAGGCGCAACACCGCGAGCAACAGGATCGTCACCCCGATGCTCACATGCAGCGATGGCAGGAACGTGCTGCCGCCCTCGGCCTCCATCAACTCCTCGCCGAAGAACAGCATGGGGATGAGCAGCAGGGCGGTGAGCCAATGCAGAGCGAACGCGGTCTTGGAATACTGGGTCATGGATTCGGACATTTGGGCACCCCTTTCGACCAAAGACGTTTGCGCGTCCCAATTCCGTCACTAATCTTTCCCGAGTCCCAGACTCTGTACCCGTCCGCTTTCGTGCAGCGATTGCCTTCGCGAGGACAGTATCCCGGAGCTGCCACCAACCCAGCCCCATTCGCCCGAAAGCTTGCCGTATTCCATTTTCGGGCACCGGTTCATCACCACCTTGATGCCAGCAGCTTCCGCCTTGGCCGCCGCTGCTTCATTGCGCACCTGCAACTGCATCCATATGACCTTCGGCAGCGGGGTAAGCGTCAGCGCTTCCTCGACGGTGGCGGCAGCTGCCTCCGAATTTCTGAATATGTCGACCATGTCGATAGGCTGGGGCGCATCCGCAAGCTTGGCATAGACGCGCTGGCCAAGAATATCCTTGCCATCGAGGCCTGGATTGATGGGATAGACCGTGTAGCCCTTTTCAAGAAGATACTTGAGCACGAAGTAGGACGGCCGCACCTCGTTCGCAGAGGCGCCAACAAGGGCAATGGTCTTCACATCGCGCAAAATGCTGCGAATGTACTCCGGCGAATAGTTGTCGTGATTCATGATGGCACTATGCAGGCCATATTGGCTTTCGCTTCTCGATGAAAGCCGCAATTCCCTCGCAGGCGTCAGCGCGGAGCAGGTTCTCGGTCATGGTGGCGGACATTGCGGCATAGGCTTCGTGTAACGGCAACCCGCGCTGGCGGTTGAACGCGTTCTTGCCGGTGACGACTGTCGCGCGCGCTTTCGCGGCAATCTTCGCCGTCAGCGCCGCGACGGCGGAACGAAGTTCGGAAGCGGGCACCGCCCGATTTACTAGTCCGATGCGCGCCGCGTGCTGCACATCGATCATATCGCCGGTGAACAGCATCTCCTTCGCGTGTTTCTCGGAAACGGTGCGCGATAGCGGCACCATCGGCGTTGAACAAAAGAGCCCGATATTCACGCCCGGCGTCGAGAACGACGCGGTATCCGCGGCGATGGCGAGATCGCACGTCGCGACGAGCTGGCAGCCGGCCGCACTCGCCGCACCTTGCACCTCCGCGATCACCGGAACCGGAAACGCCGCAATCGCCTGCATCATCGCGCTGCACTCGTGCATGATCTTTTGAAAGTAGGCTTTTCCGCGGTCTGTATCGTTCCGATGCGAGGTCAATTCTTTGAGATTGTGGCCCGACGAAAACACCGGCCCCTTCGCGGCGATGACGATAACCTTGAGCGATGCATCTTCGCGAGCCTCTTCAAATGCGTGCGCCAGCGACTCGATCATCGCTTCCGAGAGGCTGTTGCGTGTCGGCTGATCGTCGAGGGTGAGGCGCAGAACGCTGCCTTCGCGCGCCACGTCAAGCACGCCGCTCATTCTTCCTCGGCCTCGAGTTGCGCGATCTTCTCTTTGTAGACAGGATCGGCCATCAACGTACCGACGATCTTCCGGTTGTTCTCGGACGGGATCAGCGCATTGAGCGATGCGATCATGCGCTCGCGCATGTCCTGAGCGATTTCGGTGTCGGCTTTCAGTTCCTCGATTTGCTGCCTGATTTCGGCTGACTGGTCGTCCACCGTTCCGCTATAGGCGTAGCCCAGCGTCGTGATCGCGAGGTTCCAGTCGTTCACATTGGCAAAGCCTGCCGCCTTGATGTCCGCTTCGAAAGCCTTGCCTTGCGGCGCCTTGTCGACGAACTCCTGGAAATTCTCGTAGTTCTCGAGCTCCGCGTCTTTGTACTTCTCCTTCACGATCACATACGCATCGAGCGCGCGCTTCGCCATGTCTTCGGTGAGTTCGATGGTTTCGACGACAGGAATTTCGCCGAGACTGACCTCGTCTTCAGGGGTCACCTCCTCGCCGGGCGCTGCCTCGGGCTCCGCCGCGGGCGGCTGTTCTGCGGCTGGAGGCTCCGATGAAGCAGGGGGTTGCGATGGTTGCACTGGAGCAGGAGGCGGTCCGGCGGGCGCTTGCGGCTGGGGAACGGGCTCGGCAGCAGATTGCGCCAGAACCCGGGGCGGTTCATCGGCGGGTAGCGCGTCGTCTTCGGTTCCGGCAATAGCCTGTGGCCACGCCAGAGCGAGCGCCGCCACCGCTAGCCAAATCAACTTCATGCCCTCTCGTCCCTGTTGGGCACGCACTCTATATCTGTTGCGGAGAAAGTGTAAGCCTCTTGCGGCAATTTCAGATCTTAGTGTGGTATTATGTTACCTGCACAAAAATCCGTGCCATTCCGGCATATTTCCTTGACTTCACGCCGTGCGATCCGTAATCGCTCCCACATTGAACCGGGGCGCGGGAACCAACTTTTGCGCCCTTTCGATTGCCAACCAAACCACGCAGGGATCCCGATGAAAACCTACTCGGCGAAAGCCAAGGACATCGTCAAGAACTGGGTGCTGATCGACGCCGATGGGCTGGTCGTGGGGCGCGCTGCCGCCATCATTGCCAACCGGCTGCGCGGCAAGCACAAGCCCACCTTCACGCCGCACATGGATTGCGGCGACCACATCGTCGTCATCAACGCCGAGAAAGTCTTGCTCACCGGCAAGAAACGTCAGGACAAGCCCTATTACTGGCACACCGGTTATCCGGGCGGCATCAAGGAGCGGAAGGCGCACCAGTTCCTCGACGGCAAACATCCCGAGCGCGTGCTCGAACTCGCGGTGAAGCGCATGCTTCCCGGCGGCCCGTTGAAGCGCCAGCAGATGACGCATCTCCGCATCTACAAGGGGACCGCGCATCCGCACGAGGCGCAGAACCCGATCATGCTCGACATCAAGTCGATGAACCCCAAAAACGCGCTGAGAGGCTAGACCCATGGCGGAACAGACAACACTCGAAAACCTGGGCCAAGCCATGGGCATGAGCTCCGCGGCCGCTCCGGCCGAGACGCCCAAGCCCAAGCTTGACGCCAAGGGCCGCGCCTACGCCACCGGCCGCCGCAAGAACGCCATCTCGCGCGTCTGGGTGAAGCGTGGATCGGGAAAGATCAGCGTCAACGGCAAACCCATTGAAGCCTATTTCGCAAGGCCGGTTCTCCGCATGCTGGTGCAGCAGCCGATAATTGCCGCCAACCGCGCCACCCAAGTCGACATCGTATGCACGGTCGTGGGCGGTGGATTGTCGGGCCAGGCAGGCGCTGTCCGCCACGGCGTGGCGCGGGCCTTGACCAATTTCGAACCTGACCTCCGCCCGGTCCTCAAGAAAGGCGGCTTCCTCACCCGCGACAGTCGCGCCGTGGAACGCAAGAAATACGGCAGGGCAAAAGCCCGCCGCAGCTTCCAGTTCTCGAAGCGCTAAGGCTTCTGCCCGCAAGTCCAAACGGCCGGAGTTTCTCCGGCCGTTTTGTTTTGGGGCTTGTAAATGTGATAGTCCTGGCCCGCAGGGGGAAGGTGAAAAGCCGAGGCTGAATTCACCCCTGCCGCCCCCGCAGCAGGCGGCGCAGATTGATGCCCGCACGGCGCAGCGTGGCGTTGCGCTTGACGAAGCCTTTTAGCGCGATTGCGCCAGCGAATGCTGCGGCAAGCGGCAGCGCCCGCAAGCGCCTTGCGCTCACTATGCAATGGAGCGGAATCTCAACGTCGGCCCATTGCGGTTTGTAGCTGGTGTCGCCGGCGGAGAAGTCGAACCTTGTAAGACCCCGCGCGCAGCAGGCTTCGATGGTGCGCCGCAGGGCCGCGTCGCCCGGTGAATACCGCCGCTCGGGCCCGTCGGCGAGGGACGATATCAGCGCCCAGTAGTTGCCGCCGTGGGTGCCGCCCAGCATGACCGCCAGGATGCGGCCGTCGAGTTTCAAGCAATAGGGCGCGAGCAAGCCCGGCACATCTGCGAGCTTGCGGATGAAGGCCCGCTCGGTTTCCCCGAACACGCCATAGACGCCGGACTCTGCCAGACGGTTGGCCTGATCCGCGAACATGTGGTCGAGCACGTCTGCGGTTTCCTCAGGTCCCGCCGGCAAACCGAATTCAAGAGTGCCGAGCTCCGTCAGTTTATGATCGCGCTTGCGGTTCGAGCGCCGAGTCTCGCCGGAACGCTTGGCGGCATAGAGTTCGTCGTAGTTCTCGCGCAGCGCCATGGCGAAGGAGCGGTTCGCGGCGCGCAGGTTGAACAGCCTGACCAGCGGATGGCAGGCGCCGTGAAGTGCCTCGGGCATCTCTTGCAGCAGCACGAGATCGGCCTCGCTCACGGCATCGAGGATCGCGGCGAACGACTGGGCGAACCACGCTCCGCTACGTGCCAGAAAATCCTTGGCGAAGAGTCCGTAGCCATACCCCGCATGGGGCGCTCCCAGCCATTCGAGGATGACCGTTCCAAACTTCCGCCGGGTCTGAAATGGCAGCACCGCCACCGGCTGACCATCCGCCGCCTCGATGACCACGATACGGGGGGCCACGCCCATCGCCGCACCCACCGTCGCAAGCCAAGCCGTGCACCAATCGTAGGACTGATAGAGGCTGCTCGCGCCCTCGCGCTCAAGCGCTCGCCATGACTCTGCGGCAGCTTCGATGCTGTCGAGAATCCTGAAACTGGCGGGATGCAGGCGCACGGTTTGCATGGCAACCGATTGTTGAGAACCCCTCCGGTACAATTGTCCGGTTAACCGTCTTACAAGGGCCGCGTTCATGGCCAAAGCCACCATCCTCAAGACCAGCCTGGATATGTTGTACTATTCCGGGGCGTCCCAGGCACTCCGCAACATCTTCGGAGGTTTGGGTGCAATCTTCATGCTTCACCATGTGAGGCCCGGTGCTGCCGGCGGCCGGGGCTTCGCGCCCAATGCCGGCCTCGAGGTGTCGCCGCAATTCCTCGACAGCGTCATCCGGCTTTCGAAGGAACGTGGTTACCAGATGGTGTCCATGGCCGAAGCTGCGCGCCGCGTGCGCTCGGGCGAAACCGGCGGCGCCCCCTTCGTGGCCTTCACCCTCGACGATGGTTACCGCGACAACCTCGTCCATGCACTCCCGGTCTTCCGCAAGCACAATTGCCCGTTCACGGTCTTCGCCGCGCCCGCCATCACCGACGGCAATTGCGAACTCTGGTGGCTCGGCCTCGAAGCGGTCATCGCCGGCGCCCCGCGCATCGAAGCGGAAATCGACGGCGGCGTACTCGATCTCCTCACCGCCACTGACTCGCAAAAGCAGAATGCCTGGCAAATGCTTTATTGGCCTGTGCGCAACATGGGCCAGCACGAACAGCGCCGCTGGATCCGCGAGTTCTGCGCCAGGCACGGCGTTAACCTCGACGCCATTTGCCGAGCCGAAGCCATGACCTGGGACGAATTGCGGGCGCTGGCGGCCGAACCGCTGTGCACCATGGGGGCACATACGGTGCATCATTATGCAGTCGCCCGCCTCGATGAGAAAGAAGCCGCCGCGGAACTGAAATTAGGCGCCGACCGGCTCGAAGCCGAACTCGGCAAACGCCCGCGCTTCTTCGCTTACCCCTATGGCGATGCCGGATCTGCGGCCGCGCGCGATTTCCGCTTGGTCCGAGAGGCCGGATACGAAGCCGCCGTCACCACCAGAAAAGGTGTCCTCTTCGCGGGCCACCGCGATCACATGACTGCGCTGCCGAGGCTTTCTCTCTCCGGCGATTTCCAGAAGCTTCGTTATGTGGAAGTGCTCCTGTCCGGCACGGCTTTCGCCCTGTGGAACGGTTTCCGCCGCCTGAACGTCGCATAAGGCTCTTGCATGTCCAGACACTTTCTTTTCGCCACGTTCTTCTGCTTTTTCGTCTTGCAACCCCGTATTTTGCTGGCTTCGGAAGAGATTGAACTCTCGGCTCCCAATGACATCGCACTTGTGCGGCCCTTGAGCGCCGCGATCGATGCTGTTGGCAAGGCGGTGACGGAATGTTTAAAGGCCGGTGGCGATCCGCAACAGTGCCAGTGCGACAACCTCGACAGCATAGCCTTGTTCAACAAGGAGACTGCCAAGCTGCTGGCCGAGCGTCCGCAATGGAAGGATGCAATGCTGCTCGTAAGAAACTTCGGAAGTGGCGGCGAGAGCCTAAGTCTGTCCATGGCGGGAGTAATCAAGCAATCGCAGCATGACTATTCGTATTGCCCGAAGTGAGCCGGGGCACCCGCCTAGCCCCCCAAAAAAGTGAAGGCCCGGAGCGGGGGATCCGGGCCTTCGCGGCAGCCTGCAGAGCGGGGAGGGGGAGGGGATGCAAGCCGGCCGAAACATTCTGTAAGCGTTGAACTTGACTGTAATGTAACAGTTTTCCGCGCTTAGGCGAGTCAAGCTCCCGCACACTACAGTGAAGAAAAACGTGAGATATTCCAGAAACTTGCGTTGGTTTCACGCGGGTTGATCAACTCCGGTCCCGGTTTCGTGAACAGCACTTGCCGTATTGCCGTTCCGTACCTTGACGGTAAGATGCCCTGATGAAAACGGTAAGTGGCTGAGATCTGATGAGTGACATGAGGCCCAACGCGGAAGGCGAGTTCAAGCTCGCCGATCCGGTCCAGTTTGCGCGCAACATGTCGAAGGTGTTCGAGCAGGCCTCAAGCATTGCCCGCATCGTGGCCGACCGGCCGGACCTCGCCAAGAAGGACGCGGAAATGCAGGTCACGCCCACCGAACAGGTGGCGAAGACTCTGGGAGCCGTGGCCCAGTCCTATATGAACGATCCGCAGAAGCTGATGGATGCCCAGATGAAGCTCTGGCAGTCCTACACGCTGCTCTGGCAGAACGCCTGGCGTCGCGCCATCGGTGAGGAGGTGACGCCGGTCATCGAGCCCAAGAAGAGCGACAAGCGCTTCAAGGACCAGGACTGGCATAGGAACGCCGTCTTCGATTTCATGAAGCAGTTCTATCTGGTCTCCACGAACTGGGCCAACGACCTCGTCAAGAACGCCGAAGGCATCGACGACCACACCAGGCTCAAGGCCCGCTTCTATGTCGAGCAGATTTCGAATGCGCTCTCGCCGTCGAACTTCGCCTTCACCAATCCGGAAGTCCTGCGCGCGACACTTTCATCGAACGGCGCAAATCTCATCGAAGGCTTGAAGCATCTCGAAGAGGACATGCGCTCCTCCGATGGCCGCCTGCGCATCAAGCAGACGGACATGAATGCCTTCGAGATTGGCCGCAACATCGCGACCACGCCGGGCAAGGTGATATTCAGGAACGACACCTTCGAGCTCATTCAATACGCGCCCGTGAAAGAGGACGCTTACGAAATCCCGCTCCTCATCGTGCCGCCCTGGATCAACAAGTTCTATGTTCTCGATCTCAACGAGAAGAAGTCGTTTGTGAAATGGGCGGTGGCGCAGGGCCTCACAGTGTTTGTGGTTTCGTGGGTCAACGCGAGCGAAGAACAGTCGCGGAAAAGTTTCTCGGACTATATGCGCGAAGGGTTCCTTACCGCCGTCCAGGCGGCGCAGGACGCAACCGGCGCGGATAAGATCAATGTCATCGGCTACTGCATCGGCGGAACGCTGGTTGCCGCGTCGCTGGGTTACATGGCTGCGGTCGGCGACACCCGCATCAATGCCGCGACCTTCTTCACGACCCAGGTCGATTTCGAGAAGGCGGGCGACCTTCTCGTTTATGTCGACGAGGAGCAGGTGCAGTGGATCGAAAAACGCATGGAGGAGAAGGGTTATCTGCCGGGATCGCGCATGGCGGACGCCTTCAATCTGCTGCGCTCGAACGACCTCATCTGGTCCTACGTCGTCAACAACTACCTGCTCGGCAAGGAGCCGATGGCCTTCGATCTGCTCTACTGGAATGCGGACTCGACCCGCATGCCGGCAGGCGTGCATTCGTTCTACCTGCGCGAATGTTACATGGCGAACAAGCTGTCGAAGGGCAACATGATCCTCGACAATGTGCGGATCGATCTCCGCAAGGTGCGCATTCCCGTCTACAATCTCGCTGCCCGCGAGGATCACATCGCCCCCTTGCCTTCAGTGTTCCGCCTCGGCCAACTCATGGGCAGCGAAACCAAGCTCGTCGTTTCCGGCTCCGGCCATATCGCCGGCGTGGTCAATCCGCCCGACGCGCGCAAGTATCAGTACTGGACCAATCCCAAGCCCAGCAAGACGCTAGAAGAATGGATGTCGGGCGCCGCCGAGCATCCTGGCTCCTGGTGGGTCGACTGGATCGAGTGGATCGGCGCAAGATCAGGCAAGAAAATTCCCGCCCCTTATCCCGGCAGCGGTAAACTCACCCCCATCGAGGACGCGCCTGGGAGTTATGTGCGGGTGAAGGGCAATTAGCTCCGAGCGCATTTGCCTTTGCGCCGGGCAGCCGCCATAAGGGCGCGCGAATCCAGAACCACGGGAAAACTCTTCATGGAGAACAAGCTGCGCTTGGGAGTGGCCGGCCTTGGCACGGTGGGCGGTGGCTTGCTCGACCTACTCGATAAACACGGTCAAGCGATCGCGGAAAAGGCTGGCCGCGACGTTGTGGTGACAGGAGTGTGCGCGCGCACGAAATCCAAGGCGCGCGGACATGATCTCAAGAGCATCGAATGGTTCGACACGCCACAGGCGCTCGCCGTGTCCGACAAGATCGATGTTTTCGTCGAATTGATCGGCGGCGATGGCGATCCCGCCAAGAGCGCGGTCGAGGCAGCGCTTGCCAAGGGCAAAACCGTGATCACCGCCAACAAGGCGCTGCTCGCCCATCACGGTGCGGCACTTTCGAAGAAGGCCGAAGCCACGGGTGCCGGCCTCTTCTTCGAAGCAGCCGTCGCCGGCGGCATCCCAATCGTCAAAACCTTGCGTGAGGGTCTCGCTGGAAATCGCATCGCCAAACTCTTCGGCATTCTGAACGGCACCTGCAACTACATCCTCACCAAGATGGCGAACGAGGGCCGTTCCTTCGCCGATGTCCTGAAGGAAGCCCAGGCGCTCGGTTACGCCGAAGCAGACCCTACCTTCGATGTTGGCGGCTTCGACACCGCGCATAAACTTGCGGTGCTCACATCGCTCGCCTTCGGCACCCAGGTGGATTTGCCGTCCATCGAGATCGAAGGCATCGAGACGGTGACACTGGACGACATCCGCAATGCTTCCGATCTTGGCTACAAGATCAAGCTCCTCGGCGTCGCCGTGGCGCACCAGGAAGGCATCGAACAGCGCGTGCATCCAACGCTCGTTCCCAAAGGTTCGCCCGTCGCCGATACCGATGGCGTGTTCAATGCCGTGGTGGTGAAAGGCGACTTCGTCGGCGACTTGATGCTGGAAGGCCGCGGCGCCGGCGCCCATCCCACAGCCTCCGCCGTCGTCTCCGATATTGTCGATGTCGCGCGTGGCCGCAAAGCTCCAGCGTTCGGCGTTCCCGCCACGCAACTCAAGCCCTACAGAGCCGCGCCGAAGAAAGCCCATGAGGGCGGCTTCTATGTGGCCCTTCAACTCCACGACAAACCAGGTGCGGTGGCCGCGGTCGCGCGCATCCTCGCCGACGAGAGCAT
>JBJXGL010000356.1:0-4199 GCA_046160365.1 Aestuariivirga sp.
CGGAGCGACTCGATGTCGGCGCGGGTCAGGCCCACGTCGCGCAAACTGCGGTCGTCGAGCCGTTCGAGCTGGTTGAGCGTGCGGCGTCTGAAGATGGAATTGAGCGCACCGCCGACGGTCGACGCCAGCACGAGAGGTAGGGAGTGTTTGGTCTTGCGGGAATGGATGGTCATAATAAGCTCCAGGAGATGAAATGATTTGACTCTCACGATAGAGCCTGGCGCGCCGCGCGCAGTGATGAATGTCACAGTTTCCGAAGATGGTTGGGATTATGAGGAAGAATTTTTCCCGCGCGGCCATTCAAAAGATCTCGCGTTCTAACCCGAAGCATGGTGCTCTTGACGCTGGTAACTGTCCGGCGGATGCTAACCTTGGGGAAGGGGCCAAGTTGAATGACGGACTTGTCTAAACTTCTGCGCGCCAGACTGCCCTCCGGTTCACTCATCTTGGCGGGGGATCACCGATATGAGCAAGCGCGGCAAGTTTGGAACGGCATGGCGGATAAGCGGCCGTTGGCGGTCATCAAGGCGAAGAGCATCGCCGATGTTCGCGACGCGTTGTCCGTAGCGAGATCCCATAAATGCCCTGTCGCGGTAAGGGGCGGCGGACACAGCCTGCCGGGCTTTTCGACCTGCGACGGCGGCATCGTGATCGACCTGTCGCAAATGAACGGCATCACCGTCGATACCCCGTCAAAGAAGGCCGTCGTTTCGGGCGGCGCGCTGCTTGGCGATCTCGACAGGGCGGGTGTTCCGCATGGACTTGTCGTGCCGGCGGGCGTCGTATCGCACACCGGAGCCGCGGGGCTTACGCTGGGTGGCGGCATGGGCTGGCTCAGCCGCAGATACGGCCTCACGATCGACCACCTCGAGGCGGTAGAACTGGTGACCGCGGATGGCGCTCTCATCAAGGCCAGCCCGGACAACGAACCCGAACTCTTCTGGGGCCTGCGAGGCGGCGGCGGAAACTTCGGCATTGCCACAAACTTTCATTTCCGAATGCGCGATCTCGGAGCCGTCACGGCCGGCACGTGGACCTACGACATCTCCACGGCGCGCGCCGTGCTCGAAGCGCTGTCCGCAGCCGCAAGGGTCGCACCGCGCGAACTTACCCTCTCGTTCAACGTGAAGCAGGCAGGCTGCACGGTCACCGCATTTCACTCAGGTGCCACAGGCGAGGGCTCTGGACTTGTCAGTCCCTTCGGAAGCCTCGCCAGCAAAGGGGACGGCACATGCGGCCCGGCGAACTTCATCGCAATCCAAAGCCGCGGCGACGAATTTGTCCGTTGGGGGCGCCGCTACTATGCAAAGGGCGGCTACTTTGCCGGTCTTAGCACCGAGGTGATCGATACCATGCTGACGGCAATCCAGTCCGCTCCGACCCCCGATTCCGAAATCTATGTGTTGCAGCTGGGTGGAGCGGTCAGCGATGTCGAAGACGAGGCTACCGCCTACACGGGACGGTCAGCGCAATTCTACTGGATCGCCCAGCCGATCTGGGACGATGCAAGCAACGATGCGGCCTGCCTAACCTGGGGAAGGAAGACGGCCGCGGCGCTCACCGCGCTCTCCATGGAGGGCAACTATGTGAACGAGCAGGCCGATAGTGGCGGCGATCTCGCGGTGAAAGCCTATGGCGCGCGGAAGTACCGCAGGCTACAGGCCCTGAAGGCGCGTTTTGATCCGGAGAACTTCTTCCGCCTGAACCAGAACATCACGCCTTGCATCTGAAATGCGGCGGGCCGGAGAATCCCCCGGCCCATCCTTCGGAAACTGTCGAGCGATCAGCAGCTATAATACATATCGAACTCAACCGGATGAGGCGTCATCCGGTAGCGGTCCTGTTCCTCGCGCTTCAGGTCGAGATAGCTATCGATCTGGTCCTTGGAGAACACATTGCCCTTCAACAGGAAGTCGTGATCCGCTGCGAGCGAGTCGATGGCTTCCTGCAATGAGCCGCACACCGTCGGCACCTTGGAGAGTTCGGCCGGCGGCAGGTCGTAGAGGTTCTTGTCCATGGCGGGGCCAGGATGGATCTTGCTCACGATGCCGTCGAGGCCCGCCATCACGATCGCCGAGAAGCACAGATAGGGATTGGCGGTGGGATCGGGGAAACGCACTTCGACGCGTTTGGCCTTTGGGTTCGAGGTGTGCGGAATACGGCACGACGCCGAGCGGTTGCGCGACGAATAGGCGAGCAGCACCGGGGCTTCGTAACCCGGCACCAGGCGCTTGTAGCTGTTGGTCGACGGGTTGGTGAAGGCATTGAGCGCCTTGGCATGCTTGATCACGCCGCCGATGAAGTAGAGGCACAGCTCGGAGAGATCGGCATACTGGTTGCCGGCCATCTGCGGCTTGCCGTCTTTCCAGATCGAGAAGTGGCAATGCATGCCCGAACCGTTATCGCCAAACACCGGCTTCGGCATGAAGGTGGCGGTCTTGCCATAGGCATGGGCCACGTTGTGGATCACATACTTGTAAATCTGCATGTGGTCCGCCGCTGTGGTGAGCGGCTGGTACTTGGTGCCAAGCTCATGCTGCGACGAGGCCACTTCGTGATGGTGCTTTTCGATCGAGAGGCCCATCTCGCCCATCACCGAGAGCATTTCGGAGCGCATGTCCTGCGCCGAGTCCATCGGGTTCACCGGAAAATAACCGCCCTTGGTGCGCATGCGGTGGCCGAGGTTGCCGGACTCGTAGTCGGTGTCGGAGTTCTTGGGCAATTCGACGCCATCGAGCTGGAAGCCGGTCTTGTAGGGGCTGGTCGAGAACTTGACGTCGTCGAAGATGAAGAACTCGGCCTCGGGCCCGACAAAAACGGTGTCGCCCAGCTTGGTGGATTTGAGATAGGCCTCGGCGAGTTTCGCCGTCATGCGCGGGTCGCGGGAGTAAGCCTCGCCCGTGCCGGGTTCGAGAATGTCGCAGAACACCGCAAGCGTCGACTGAGCATAGAACGGGTCCATATGCGCCGACGCGGGATCGGGCATCAGCACCATGTCGGACTCGTTGATCGCCTTCCAGCCGGCAATCGAGGAGCCGTCGAACATCAGGCCGTCTTCCCAGGCATCGCCGCCCATCTGGGAAACGTCCATGGTGAGATGCTGCATCTTGCCGCGTGGATCGGTGAAGCGGAGGTCGACGAATTTAACGTCCTTCTCCTTGATCATCTTGAGAACGGCGGCGGCGTCCATAGGCTTCGTCATAGTGTCCCTCTTAGATCCTTGGTAAGTTTGATTAGAGTGCGTCTGGGCCGGACTCGCCGGTCCTGATGCGGATCGCTTGCTCGATGGTGGAGATGAAAATCTTGCCGTCGCCGATGCGGCCGGTGCGCGCGGCGGTTTGAATGGCCTCCACGGCTTTGTCGACCAGCTCGTCGGCGAGCACGATTTCGATTTTCACCTTGGGGAGAAAGTCCACCACATATTCAGCACCCCGGTAGAGTTCGGTGTGCCCCTTCTGGCGTCCGAAACCCTTGGCTTCGGTCACCGTGATGCCCTGCAGGCCAACTTCCTGCAGCGCTTCCTTCACCTCATCGAGCTTGAACGGTTTGATGATGGCTTCGATTTTTTTCATCTAGATCGACCCCGCACTCATGCGCGTTAACTTTTGCAGGGCCTGTGCCAGTTGTGAGTTTGAGCAACTACAATGAGTTAGCAGACAGGCCGGGAGTTAACATGGGAGAATATCGCACAATAAATGGGCAACTGCCTTGTTTTTGATCTAGCGATCGATGGGCCGTATCTTCCGGATGGGCGCTGAAAAAGCGGCATGCTCTTTTGCATCAACCGGCTTGTGCTTGCGCGTCTGGGTCGGCGGATCGTGGCTGAGTGAGGTGGCAGGCCGCCAGGCCGTGCTTGGACGGAAGGGCCGCGGCACAAATCCGCCGCCGCAATTGGGGCATACATTGCCGAGAACGCTCTCGACGCAAGCCGCGCAGAACGTGCACTCATAGGAACAGATCATCGCCTCCTCGGAATGAGGCGGCAGCGGCTTTGCGCAATTCTCGCAGATAGGTCTCAGTTCCAGCATGGCTTTCTCCGCACCCGGCAGCCTATCATCGCCGCAATCGCGCCAACAGGCCAGTTGCCGCTAGCCCCGGCGATCCAGAAAATTCATGGGAGGAGTGCATGTATCTCGAGAAGTTCAGGCTTGATGGCAAGGTGGCAGTGGTGACTGGGGCCGCGCGCGGAATCGGCTTTG
>JBJXGL010000357.1:0-4488 GCA_046160365.1 Aestuariivirga sp.
TGCGGCATCAATGGTTCAAGCTCCGCCCATTCCTCGTCGGTAAAATCGAATCGCATGGTTCACCTCCGCCTACGGTGAATCAGCTTCTCTGTTGCAAATCAACAGCCTATGTGAGTACAGACCCTAAGCCGGAACCGCTCTAATCTACGCTTGCGCGAGTACGAGTTTGCATGGTTTGGCCAACGATACCTGAAGACGTAATCAATTACTTTAGGACGTCTTTCGCACGTTCGAACGTCGCCGCTTCCGAAGCCATGCTCAACAATCCGCCAATCCGAGAGACGAGCTTAGACGAAGCTGTAATTTCGGCACTGATCCCCAGGGCAGCGCCTACACTCCTTCCCTCTGGCGCAATCGTGAAGATGGATATCCATAACCTAGGAGGCATGAGGCATTTCGCACGCTGGGAAATTGCCGATATCGGTCTGCTTTGCTTTGTCCACAGAAACGGCTCGCTGATCGCCCAAAAAGCGGCGTTTCTTCAGTCGAAACGCCTATACCCTAAAAACAACGACATCATCGAAGATGATCCTGTCGATTTTGCCTACGGAATGAACAAATTTCTGAGACCATCGAGCTCACTAACCGCCGCAATACTCGATAGAAACTATGTGTTTGATAGAGCGTGCATTTATGGCGCGCTAAAGCCAAAATCGGATCAGCTGAAGGCTATCGACGCTTACAGTGCCAAGTTTGGTTCGGAGATTTTCTACCTGCTGTACAACCCGCCCCAGCTTCCCATGAAGATTCGACACCCAATTACAGAATTCAAAGCCTTAGAAGGCGAACCAGAAATTGGTTGTCGGGTTGTGGGGGCAATGCATCTGCATTCGCGCCTCGCAGCACTTGATGAAAAGCGGTCACCAACACTGGTGGAAGCCACAAAGGGGCATCACCCGAAGTACGGCAACCGACTTGAGCAGTGGGCTGCCGATCTTTTGCTAACATGCCAGGTTGGACGAGAGTTCAGTCAGTCTGATGACGAAGCATTGTATCTGATGATGGAGCGTAGATCGGGCCCTATTGGCGCAGCAATTGCGCTGTCGATCATTCTTCCGGCCTAGCACTTAAAAGTATCGGCAGAATGTCTTGTCCTGGTCTGTATCGAGAGTTTTCAGCAACCTGCTAGACGGAGACTACTCCACATGAATGCTCTGGCTCTAGAGTTTCAATTGCTTGCAGCTAAAGCCTGGGGTTGATATCGACATCGTTCAATCGATAGGTGGGTGGAATCTGCATCAAGAACCGATAGCTTTGCCGGGAATTCTGAGGGGAATTGAAAGTGCTTGTACCGAGGCGCGACAGATTAATGTGGGTTGGCTACGCCGACGCGAAACCTTCCGAAGCGATTCAAAAGCATGAGCTTCCAGGATTGGCTGTGGCAGCAGTATTTCCACATCATCCAAATGGAGGCGTGCTTGAACTTCCGGTAAAGCAATACAAGGATTACAAACCTCGGAACAAGGGTCGCCGTGCTGTTCAACTTGCAAATTGGCTCGATGAGCAGAAGAAAATTGGCCTTGTTTTGTCCGGCTTTGTTCAGGCACACAACCAACTGGCTGCAGCAAAGTTCGGATTGGAATTGGTCGAGGAATTGCCAGAGACTCGCGTCAAGGCTCATTTTGGAAAATACAGACTATTTTTCGGAAGCGAATACATCGATTTTTCGGAAGCAATCGCTCTTGAATATTATCTTTTCACAATTATGCTTGGAATTCTCAGGGCACGAACACGTCTAAAGCAGGATAGCGTTACGCTTTCTTTGATGATGGACAGATTCCCCGGTACGAGCACGAGCATGGCACAAACGGAACCCGGAAAGCCCCTTCTTCGCACCCAGGGCGCCAAGTTCATTGACTTCATTCGACAACGCTCTGATACAGGCATCTATATAGAAGCCGAAAACAAAACGATAGGTTTGAAAAGCGAGTTCGGTACAATTGACTGGTGGAAACCGGCGAGTGAAGGAAAATGGCGGGAGGGAAAAACTCATGCTCATTTTGTTCTTCCAGATTGGGCGGCTGCCGCCGCAATTGCAAATGAGTTTTGCAAAGAGTTCATATCGACATTCAAGAATGAAGCTCACGGGATCGATGCTGCTGATGGGCTAGTGAAGCTCTACAACACCCTCAAGTCATTCGATCTTTGGTCGTTGGAAGCAAACGCGTTGCTTCACATTCGAGCGGGCAAGAAATTATGGTCTGTCCACGACGCTGCCCGTGAATTCATTCTCGCGCGAGCCGAACGGTGACAATTCCGCTTCTGGCTGATACTGTTGCAAAAGTCGGCATTGCCCTCCGCGTGCGCAATAAAGGAATCCAAACGTTGTGCCGAACGAAATAATAATGCGCGATAACTTGACTTCTTGAATCAATATTGCGCGTCGGAATGGCAAAAATACTTTTGCAACAGTATCGGCCCATCGCAGACCGACAGCCTGTCTTGTGGAATGTCCAACTAGGGCTCGAAGCTGCCATTGGTCGCGCTTCCTCGCGCCGCGGAGGTTGGACTCTTCCGATTGGATCAATCCACTAGCCGCCCGCCCGGTTCTGCCAGCGGCCCGCTTCGTCCTGCTGCCAGTAGCTGATGGCGTGGCCTTCGGCTTTGAAGCGCTTCCAGTCCTCGCGCGAGGCGGTCACTGCGGATTCGTCGGCGCCGTCGAACAGGATCATGGCACGCTCGAGGCCATCGACAGTGGCGGGCCTCGCGCCATCGACGAAGAAGCGCACGTTGGCGCTATTGGGGTTTTCGTCCACGGGCGTGAGCCAGATGGGTTGCAAGGCGGCGCGGCCATCCGCTGCCGTGCCGTGGGGCACGAAGGCTGCCTCATCGAAGGTCCACAACAGCGACGACAGCGCCTCGCAGCGGTCCTCGCTTCCCGCCTGAATGACAGCGCGCCAGCCGCGTTCGAGCGTTGCCACGAGCAACCGCGGCAGCACCTTTTCGAGCGGCTGCTGTTCGAGATGATAGAAGTAAACGCCGGTCACTTGCGGCGGGCTTCGTAGTGATCGGCGACGAGGCGGTTCAAGAGCCTGACACCCCAGCCAGAGCCCCAGCTTTGGTTGATCGGCGTCTTCGGCGCGTCCATGGCGGTGCCGGCGATATCGAGATGCGCCCAGGGCACATTGTTGACGAAACGCTGGAGGAATTGCGCGGCGGTGATCGAGCCCGCGAAGCGGCCGCCGGTGTTCTTCACGTCCGCCACGTCGTGATCGATGATCTTGTCGTATTCGGGTGTCAGCGGCAGACGCCAGACTTTCTCGCCGGTCGCCAGGCCTGCTTTCGCAAGGCGCTCGGAGAGTTCATCGTTGTTGGAGAAGAGGCCCGCGTGTTCCTTGCCGAGCGCGACCAGGATGGCGCCGGTCAGGGTCGCCAGGTCGATCATGAATTTCGGTTTGAACTTGCTCTGGATGTACCAAAGCACATCGGCAAGCACGAGGCGGCCTTCGGCGTCGGTGTTCAGAACCGCGATTGTCTGGCCAGACATGGATTTCACCACATCGCCCGGCCGTTGCGCCTTGCCGTCCGGCATGTTCTCGACCAGGCCGACCGCGCCGATGGCGTTCACCTTGGCGCGCCGCTTGGCCAGCGCCAGCATGAGGCCGGTGACGCAGGCGGCACCTCCCATGTCGCCCTTCATGTCCTCCATGCCCGCCGCCGGTTTGATCGAAATGCCGCCGGTATCGAAGGTTACACCCTTGCCGATAAAGGCTACCGGCTTTTCGCCCCGGCGGCCACCGTTCCACCGCATCACCACCAGGCGCGGCTCGTGCGCGGAGCCCAGCGCCACGCCCATCAGCGCGTTCATGCCCATCTTGTTCATTTGAGCGGGAGTGAGGATGTCGATCTTGAGCCCGGCCTTGGCCAGCGCCTTAATGCGGTTGGCGAAGGCTACCGGAAACAGCACGTTCGGCGGCTCGTTCACGAGATTACGGGCCATATGCACGCCCTCGGCCACGGCATCGTGGGCGATGAAGGCCTTCCTCTCCGTGGCTGAATTTACGCCGAGGAAAGTAAGGGCGCTTGGAAGGCCGGCCTTGCCGTTCTTCTTGGACTTGTAGGAATCGAATGCATAGTTGCGCAGCTTGGCACCCGACGCCATCAGCGCCGCGACATTCTCCAGCTTGCAGCCCGGCAGTTCGACTGCGATCTCGGCCGTTTCCACCTTGGCACCCTGCAACATTCCCGCGATGCTGCCGCCCAGATACTCCACATCCCGCGTTTCAAGCTTGGCCGCGTCCCCAAGGCCCACGACGAAGACCCTTTCCAGAGCCCCTCCCGGCGCCAGAATATCGGCCGTCTGATCCTTCGCGCCATCGAATTTGGCGGCTTTCAGGGCCTTGGCGATCTGGCCGCCCATTGCTTTGTCGAGGCTGGCGGCGACCCCCTGCAGCTTGGCCCCCTGGGCGGCGAAAAGGACGGCTGTGCCGCGGCGCGGCGCGGTGAGCGCGGAAAATGCAATTTTCATGGAATTCCAATGTTCGTTGT
>JBJXGL010000358.1:0-11078 GCA_046160365.1 Aestuariivirga sp.
GCTCATCGCCGCAACTTGCCGAAGCTTTTTGCCGCCGGCAAGTCATGAAGCCGCAGTGCAACTGGCATTTCGCCACAAGTTGTTTCGCTGCACTTCCTCCCGTCCGTCTTCCCCGCGAAAGCGGGGATGACGGAAGTGGGTTTTGGTGTGCCTAGAGACCGGCTTGGCCAATTGCGACCGTCGCCTATGCAATCGAGCTGCGACCGCCGACAAAAGTCTGCTTTCAATGCTGCACCGCACAAGGTAGTTTCCGCCCCGAACTCAGGAGGGGGCATGACGTATCGGCCAAGGCGCAGTGTTCTTTACATGCCGGGCAACAATGACCGGGCGCTGGAAAAGGCAAAGAGCCTCGATGTCGACGCGCTGATCCTCGATCTCGAGGATTCGGTGGCGCCGGAGCAAAAGGGAGAAGCGCGGGAGAAACTGAAGACGGTGGTCTCGCAGCGCGGGTTCGGTAGGCGCGAAGTGGCGATCCGCGTCAATGCGCTCGATACGGCCTGGGCGGAAGACGATCTGCGCATGGCGGCAGCGGCAAAGCCCGATGCGGTGCTGATCCCGAAAGTGAACAATCCCGGCGATGTCATGACCGCTCTCGCAAAACTCCATGCCGCCGGCGCGCCACGAGCGGTGAATCTCTGGGCGATGATCGAAACGCCTCATGCCATCCTGAACCTGCGCGAGATTTCGGCTGAAGCACCTGCCGCACAGCTCACGTGCTTCATCCTCGGGACCAACGATCTGGTGAAGGAAACGCGCGCGTCCATCACGGGCGGACGCTTCGCCATTCTGCCGTGGTTGTCGATGGCGGTAATCGCTGGCCGCGCCGCCGGAATCGACGTGATCGACGGGGTCTACAACGACTTCAAGGACGAAGTAGGCTTCCGCGCCGAATGCGAGCAGGGCAGAGCACTCGGCATGGATGGCAAGACGCTCATCCATCCGTCGCAGATCGCCTCTTGCAACGACATGTTCTCGCCTTCGGAAGCAGAAGTGACATGGGCGAGCAAGGTGATCGCCGCATTCGCATTGCCGGAAAACATCGCCAAGGGCGTGCTCACGGTCGAAGACAAGATGGTGGAACGCCTGCATCTCACCATGGCGGAGCGCGTGGCCGCGATTGCTAAGACGATCCGCGCATGACCAAGACAAGCGTGGGAAATTTCTTCGAGGACTTTGCAGTTGGCCAGGTGATCCGCCATGCCACGCCGCGCACGTTGTGGCGGAGCGATGCATCGCTTTATGCCGCCCTTTATGGCTCGCGCTTCGTGCTACAAAGCTCGAAGGCTTTTGCCGAGGCTGTTGGTTATCCGGCCCAGCCGATGGACGATCTTCTCGTGTTCCACACGGTGTTCGGCAAGACTGTACCCGACATTTCGCTCAATGCAGTGGCGAACCTCGGTTACGCAGATGGGCGGTTTCTGCGTCCCGTCTATCATGGCGATACGTTGCGGGCCGAAAGCGAGGTGATCGGCCTCAAGCAGAACTCAAACGGCGAAACCGGCACGGTCTATGTGTGCAGCACTGGCTTCAATCAGAAAGAAGAACCGGTTCTCACTTATGTGCGCTGGGTGATGGTGCGGAAGCGCGACAAATCTTCGCCGGCGCCTGAGGCGGTTGTTCCCGATTTGCCGTCAGCCGTCGAACCCGATCAGCTTGGCAAAGCCGCGCCGCCCATCGATGGCAACAAGTGGGAGGACGATCTCGCGGGCTCGGACAATCGTTTCGACGATTACGATGTCGGCGAGAAGATCGATCATGTGGACGGCATGACGGTGGAGGAAGCCGAACATCAATTGGCCACGCGGCTCTATCAGAACACCGCCAAGGTTCACTTCAACCAGTTCACCGAGGCCCAAGGCCGCTTCGGGCGAAGGCTTATCTATGGCGGGCATGTCATGTCGCTCGCCCGCGCGCTCAGCTTCAACGGCCTTACCAATGCCTTTCACATCGCGGCGATCAATTCCGGCAGGCATGTTGCGCCACTGTTCGCCGGCGGCACGGTGTTCGCTTGGTCGGAGATTCTCGACAAGAGCGACGTCCAGGGCCGCAGCGATGTCGGCGCACTGCGCATCCGCACCCGCGCCACCCGCGATCTTCCGTGTACGGAGTTTCCCGCGCAGGACGCCACCGCGGAAACGCCCGGTGTGATCCTCGATCTCGACTACTGGGCGCTGTTGCCGAAGTAGCGGTAGCGGCCAGTGACGCGGAAACTCGCCAGAACATCGTCCCGCTTCGCACCGGCGCCGATGTTGTGAATAAGCAGAGGGCGCGCGCCATCCTCGGTTCTCTGGTCGCTCACGATGCCGATATGCGGCAGATTGCCCGGCAGCATCATGGTCATAAGATCGCCCGGCGCATAAGCGGCAGCATCTTCGCGCACCGCGAGCGCTGCACCCTTCCGCGTGAAGAACGTCTGCAGGTTAGGCACCCGCCGGTGATCGATGTTGCGGTCGGGCTTCGAGAGGCCCCAGGTCTTCGGATAGGCCTGGAACGCCACGCGCATGTCCTCATGCACCAGCTTCTGAAGGTCCAGCCCCAGACCATCGCGATAGGCGCGGACAATCACATCCGTGCACACGCCCCGCTCGATTGGCAGATCGCCGCCGGGATAGGCAAGCTTCACATAGGCGGGATCATAGATCACCGTGCGGCCCAGCTGGCTTTCTGCTGCGGCAATGAGCTTTCGCCCCCATCTCGGAACCTCGGCCCGGGCGGGAGCGGCGGCGAAACAGGAAGCGAAGGCGAGGAAATTGCGGCGTGTCAGCATGCGCCCAATCCGCCACGGCATCATGGCAAGATTGCGATCCCACCCCGCCGGGTTGGTAATGGGTCAGTTTGAATTTCAAAGATGAGTCATCGCTGCGCTTTGTGTCTGCATTCCTCTAAATTGTAGACAAGAAGCTCCGGCATCCAATCTGGCGCTAAGGGCCATTTCCGGAAGTCCAAGCGATTTGCGATGAACAGCGGGATTGAGCCCGAAGCGGACGTTCGGAACCGGCCCTTCGTGAACGACTTGCCTTCGCCTGGGTTTTCGGGGGCGATAGCGCCCCGCTGTCCTCTGGCGCATCAAGCATCTTCAAGGGATCAAGGGCCTTCGAACGGCGACTCTTAATTTTCTTCTGATAACGCCCTGCGTCCGGCCCCCAATCGAAGTAGATGCCGTCATCGCCGAATGGCGACCACCAACTTTCCGCTCGCATGCCCGGATTCGAGGTACCGGATGGCTTCAGGCACTTCGCTCAGCTGGTAGCTGCGCTCAATGACAGGCCGCACTTTCCCCGCTTCAACGAGATCTTTCAACCCCAACAGATCTGCCTGGTTGGGCCTCGCCAGCAGGTTTCCAAACTTCTGACCGGAGATCGAAAGCAGTGGACCGAAGAGCAACGCGTCACGTAGTTGTCGGTTCGACCCACCAATCATCACGTACCGACCGGTGGGCGTCAGCGCGCGTCTGTAGTCCCAAATCGACCTGTTGCCATTGACGGCCAAAATCAGGTCGTACTTCTGGTCGGAGTTCGCAAAATCCGCTTTTGTGTAGTCGAGCACATGATCGGCGCCAATCGCGCGGATCATCTCGGCGTTTCTCGTGCTGCAGACGCCCGTCACTTCCGCTCCCAATGCCTTGGCAATCTGCACCGCGAACGTGCCCACACCGCCAGAGGCACCGTTGATCAACACCTTTTGCGCAGACTGAATCTTGCCCTTCCGAAGCCCCTGAAGCGCGGTGCAGCCAGACGTTGGAACTGAGGCCGCTTCTTCGAAAGAGAGGTTCGCCGGCTTCAGCGCCAATGCGTTCTCCCGCGCCGCGGCGTACTCGGCGTAGGCACCGAACCCACAGCGAGAGACGTCTCCGAAAACTTCATCCCCACGCTTGAACTGGGTGATGTTGCGACCGACCGTTTCAACGGTTCCTGCGATGTCGTTGCCGATGATTTTGTATTTGGGCTTGGTCAGGCCAGCCACCAGCCGGAATGGAAGCGGCGTTCCGCGGAGAAGGTGCCAATCGCCCGCATTCGCAGATGCCGCATGAACGCGCACCAATACATCGTCGTCGCCAACGTTGGGCGTCGGAACATCGTCGAGTCGCAGAACGTCCGGAGGTCCGTAAGTTTCGCGAACAATCGCTTTCACGGTTTTGGCACTTTGCGGTGTTCGGTCTTCTGTGCCTTCCAAAGAAGGACCGCTAACCATCCACCGATCACAAAATCTATCGTGCCGCAGAAACCCGGCCACCACACGGGCATACCGGGGTTCGTGACGAGTGAGGGATGGACGAAGAAGTCGAAGAAGCCATGTCCGGCGATGCCAGCTGCGGCCAGCCACAGGCTTTTCTTGAAGCCGAGTACTGCAAGGACTGCAAACACCAGCCCAGCTGCAATCTCAATCGGCAACGCCGGGTACTGAGGTGCACCCATGACGGCAAACAACGCGTAGTAGGAAGCAATGACAATCAGGGTCGTCGGGTAAAAGGCACGGTCACGGTCGAAATCGCTCACGGCGGCAAATCCACCCACGACCAGGCCCAGGATCACGCCCACGAGATATTCCACAATACCTCCTTCCCTTAGGCTGTGCTGCCAATAATTTTGGCCACGCCCAAACTTAGATCATGCTCCTTTGCGTGTTGTAACTCAGCTGCCGTTCCTGACACCCAGAGAGTGTCGGGTTGATCATGCTGCTGGCACAGCCGAGAGCATGACGATGGGATCATCGCTCAAGGGAGCCATTGTTTCAAGGCTCATGTATCTGGCGCGCTTCGCGCTCGGCTTGCTCTACCGAGTTACACCACCGAAGGGGACACGACCCCCCGTTTTTTGTGCCCTAAGTTAAGCCGAAAAAACCGTCGAAGCAATGAAAACGCCCCCTTGCGTCACTGCTTTGCTGCGAGCGTGCAACTTGCATGAACGCCCGCTTCGTCCGCATAGCTCCCGTACGCGAAATCACAATAAAATGACTGCTTAGGGTCAGTCGCGTCGGTTCAGTCACGCGCTGTACATGTCTGGTCAAGTGTCAAAAGCGGAAATTCAAACTGACCCACTACCCGCGGGTTTGACTTGAAGGCCTGAGCCGCTAAATAGCCCGCAAACACCTGAACCGGATATCCGCCATGGCAGCCCCGCGCACGCTCTACGACAAGATCTGGGACGATCATCTGGTCCACGAGGCCGAGGATGGCACCTCGCTCCTCTATATCGACCGGCATCTCGTCCACGAAGTGACGAGCCCGCAGGCCTTTGAGGGCTTGCGTTTGACCGGCCGCACCGTGCGCCATCCCGAAAAGACCTTGGCCGTTGTCGACCACAACGTGCCGACCACCGACCGCAGCAAGGGCATCGCCGAGCCCGAAAGCCGCATCCAGGTGGAAACCTTGGCCGAGAACGCCCGGGAATTCGGCATCGAATACTTCCACGAGCGCGACAAGCGCCAGGGCATCGTCCATGTAGTTGGTCCCGAGCAGGGCTTCACGCTGCCCGGCACCACCATCGTCTGCGGCGACAGCCACACTTCCACCCATGGCGCATTCGGCGCGCTGGCCCATGGCATCGGCACCTCGGAGGTCGAGCATGTGCTCGCCACCCAGACGCTGATCCAGAAGAAGGCCAAGAACATGAAGGTCGAGGTGGACGGGAAACTCGCCCCCCACGCCACCGCCAAGGACATCATCCTCGCCATCATCGGCGAAATCGGAACCGCTGGCGGCACCGGCTCGGTCATCGAATATGCCGGCGAAGCCATCCGCGATCTGTCGATGGAAGGCCGCATGACCATCTGCAACATGTCGATCGAAGGCGGTGCCCGCGCCGGAATGATTGCGCCGGACGAGACGGCCTATGCCTATCTCAAGGGCCGCCCCAAATCGCCCAAAGGTGCGGCGTGGGATGCGGCGCGGCGTTATTGGGATAGTCTGCATACGGACGAAGCCGCGCATTTCGACCGCGTGGTGAAGCTCGATGCGGCGGCGCTGCCGCCCATCGTCTCCTGGGGCACAAGCCCGGAAGATGTGGTGTCGGTCGAAGGCAGCTTTCCCAATCCCGACGACATTCAGGATGAAGGCAAACGCCAGTCGAAATGGCGGGCACTCGACTATATGGGCTTGAAGCCCGGCCAGAAGATCACCGACATCCCGCTCGACGTGATCTGGATCGGCTCCTGCACCAATGGCCGGATCGAAGACCTGCGAAACGTGGCGAAGATCGTTGAAGGCAAGAAGATCGCGGGCTCACTGGCCTACGCGATGATCGTTCCCGGCTCCGGCCTGGTAAAAGAGCAAGCCGAAGCCGAAGGCCTCGATGCGATCTTCAAGGCTGCGGGTTTCGAATGGCGCGAGCCCGGCTGCTCCATGTGCCTCGGCATGAACCCGGACCAACTGAAGCCCGGCCAGCGCTGCGCTTCGACATCAAACCGCAACTTCGAAGGCCGCCAGGGCTATCGCGGCCGCACCCATCTGGTGTCCCCGCAAATGGCGGCAGCGGCGGCGCTGGCGGGGCGGTTTGTGGATATCCGAACGCTCGCATAGTCGTTGAGCGCCGCTCACGCGTCGCTTCCGTGCCGGTGGCCGACACTCACGCCGCCCGCACGAACCGCTTTACCGCGATGCGGCGCGACTGCTTACGCATCTGGTAGCCGTCGAACCAGGCCTGCATGCGCAAGAGCGTGTCCATGCTCATGCCGAAGGCTTTTTCGATCCTGAGCGCCATCTCGGGTGACACAGCAGCCTTGCCGTTCAGCAGATCGGACAGCGTGGCGCGGCGGACGCCAAGAATTTCCGCAGCCTTGCTAACCGAGAGACCAAGCTCGGCCAGGATTTCGTCACGGACGAACTCGCCAGGATGCGCGGGCTTCATGCCAACTTTAATTGTACCGTCGCTCATTAGTGATAGTCCTCCAAGTCAAGGTTCGAGACTTCGCCGCCATCGAGTTCGAATGTGACGCGCCAGTTTCCCGAAACCGAGATACTCCATGTTCCCGCCCTGTCGCCCGTCAGCTGATGGATGCGCCAGCCGGGTGGACCGTGAACGCCGGCCATGCTCTCTGCTGCGATCATGGCCGTCAGAATATTGCGGACGCGGTTGATGAGATCGGGCCGAACGCCACGTCCGTCGTTCACTTCGATCAAGCGCTCCAATCCCTTGTGCCGTATGCTGCGGATTCGCATCGATTTATGATGTACGGCATAACCGTACACTTGTCAAGAGAGCCGACAGAACCAGTGAACAGGGCTCAATTGGGGTCGCACGTATCCGGCGTCGGCGCGGATGGCGGCAGCGGCGGCGCTTGCGGGACGGTTTGTCGATATCCGAAAGGTAAGTGTTTGATAGCTCTGAAAGCCCGCAGGCCACGCGTCACAAACGCCAGCAGTCGGCGGCGAGAAGCAGTTCGGTGAGATCGCGGTAGCGCTGGCCGTCGAGGCCGGTGAGGTCCCGGATCCGTTCGATCCGGGTATAGACCGTGTTGGGATGTTTGCCGAGCAGGCGGGCGGCCTTTTGCATGTTCATGTCGGCATCGGCCACGGCGCGCAGGGTCTGGACGAGCGCGCCTTGGGCCTTTGCGTCCGCGGCGGCGAAGGCCTCGGCCCAGGCCGGCGGCGCGGATTTGAGGTAGCTGGCGCCGTGATGCACCAATAGGCCGCGCAGCGGCAGTTCGGCGAATGGCACGACGCGCCGCGTGAGGCTTGCGAATTCCAGCGCAACTCTCGCTTCGTTCAGGGCTTTCGGAATGAAGGCGGTCGAGGGGTGGTCGGCGCTGAGACCCACCAGCACCGCCGGGCCTAGTGACAGCAGCAGCGGATGAATGCGCTGGGCGAGATCTGCTTGCGGCGCCGTCCAGCCGGATTGCCGCCGCTTGTCCGAGAATACCGCCGTCACCAGGTTGTTGCGCACGCCGGTGAGCTTGCGGATGGAAGTGGCGGCGAGCGCGTCCGCCACCGCAGCCACGATGCGCTGGGCACGTGCCTCGCTTTCCATCTCGGCGGGATTGATGGATTGGACCAGTGCCACGCAATAACTCTGGCGCTGCTCGAGATAGCCGGCGCGCTTCAACAACTGAGCCGCGCGCGCGTCGGATTCGTCGTAGCCGCCGAGCAAGGTGTTTAGAAGCTCGGTGCGCAGATCGCCTTCCGCCTCGGCGAGGAGACGGGTGTGGGCGACATATTCGGAGGTGGCGATGGTGCTGACCGTGTTGACATATTCGATGGCAAAATCGGCCACCGCCGAGACCGCGGCTTCAAGGTTCGCGGGCTCCGCTGCGATAGCGGCGTCGCGCAGCCAGTGGGAGAAGATGCGGTGGCCGCAGCGATGGGCGTGCAGTGTTGCTTCCAGGGGAAACCGCTGCTCGGCGCGGCGGCGGGCGTGGGCTCTGACAAATTCGAAATCGCTGATATCGTCGCCGCCAAAGAGCCGCCGGATTTCCCGCACGTGCTCGACGCCATGCTGTTCGAGGCTTGGCAGGATTTCCGGGTTGCCGGAGGCGGAAAATGCTGGAATTTCGGCAAGCACCGCCTCGCGCAGCGCGCTGGCAGCAGCCTCCATCGTGGCGTCGAGCGCGGCTGTGGCTTGCGGGATGACGCCAGACCCGGCGAGCTTCGCAAGGACATTGCGGAGAACGGCGCGGTCAGCTGGTTGGAATAGGGTCATTGTGAGTTCTTCACATCTGGTGAAGCAGAATTACCCGAAATATCGCCATGGGCAAGAGAGGTGATTAGCGATAATTCACAGGGCCAAGACGGCTCGGCAACTAAGTACAGGAGAGACCACAATGGCAAAATACGTATTCGCCTTCCATGGCGGGTCGGCGCCCAAGGATCCTCAGGAGATCAAGAAGGTCATGGACGCGTGGGGCGCCTGGTACGCCTCCATGGGTGCGGCGGTGATCGACGGCGGCAATCCAGTCGGCAAATCGAGCACGGTGATGCAGGACGGCTCGCTGGTCAGCGGCGGCGGCGCCAACCCGATCAGCGGCTACAGCCTGATCGAGGCTTCAAGTCTCGAAGACGCGCACAAGAAGGCGAAGGGCTGCCCGATTCTAAAGGCGGGCGGCACCATCGAAATCGCCCAGGCGATGGACATGTAGCCGCGCAAGGAGAACATCATGGCAAACACCCAGAAATCCGTCACCGGCGGCTGCCAATGCGGCGCCGTGACCTATGAGGCCAAAGGCGATCCGGCGATGGTCATTCAGTGCCACTGCCTGAACTGCCAGAAGTCGAGCGGAACGGGGCATGTGCCCTTCGCCGCTTTTCCGGAGCCCCAGTTGGCCGTCAAGGGCAAGACCAAGACCTACTCGTATAAAGCCGACAGCGGCGGCACCGCGACTTCGCATTTCTGCGCGGAATGCGGTTCGACGATTTTCGGCAAGACAACTAGCTTTCCAGGCGTGATGGCCGTCCGGCTGGGCAGCATGGACGATTCATCGGCCTTCCAGCCGCAAATGGAGGTCTACATGAAACGCCTGCGCAAATGGGATCATGACTTGAAAGGCGCTCCCGCTTTCGACGCCATGCCGCCGATGCAAGGGTGACCGCACTGACGGCAAGAGATTCAGCCGGATTTTCCACAGTATCCGGCTGAAACACATCGGCGTTCAGCCGCGAGGCGACGCCCTCCGCATATCCCGGCGGCAAATCGCCGGCGCGACCGGGCAACCCGGGCCATGCCCTAGGGACATCTCGCCAACTCCCATAATAATGAAGGACTCTAATGGATTGGCTCAGGGCGTTGCCCGCCACGCGCGGTTTGCAACTTTCTTAATGATACGGTCAATTAACGGTTGATGAACGAACCGTTAAGGATTATGTCACCGGCGCGGCATTATGGTGAACTCAAGTTCAACCTAATGCTTAAATTTTGACGGGGGACGTCACAGTGGGTAGCTCAGTTCAGGCGGATGCGAAGTTTCTCCGCCGCGTTTTGTTTGGTCTTGTTGCGCTGACGGTAATGACCGGTGCGCTGGCAGGGTTCACGACAGTTCAGGCCATGACCGAAAAGGCCGGAACCTGCGTTCTCTTCTGCGAGTAATCGTCCGGCGGTGGCGCGTCCAAGCCTCTCCGCACTGACGGCCCCTACACTTTCCGATTTCGAATTGCTGGCCGGGCAGGCCTTCGCGGCGCTGCCCGCCGAATTCCGTGCGCTCTGCGGCGATGTCGTGCTGCGGGTTGAGGACTTCCCAACCGATGACGTGGTGGCCGATCTCAAGGCCCAGAGCCCGTTCGATCTGCTCGGACTATTCCAAGGCATCGGGCTTGCTCATGATCAGGCCGTGCCTGAAACCGGGCGGCTGCCCAACACCGTGTTTCTCTATCGCCGGCCAATTCTCGATTACTGGGCCGAGAACGAAGAAACCTTGGGCTCGATCGTCACGCATGTGCTGGTGCACGAAATCGGCCATCATTTCGGCTTGTCGGACGCTGATATGGAAGAGATCGAGAGGCAGGCCGGGTAGCGCGCTTCAGTCCCCCAATTCGATCGGTTTCAGCTCCTCGAAGCGGTCTCCGGGGCCGGGGTTGGCTTTCGGGCTCTCGCCGCCCAGGTGATGCATGATGCCCCACACGGCGTTGAGCGCGGTTTGAACAGCACCTTCGACCCAGCCCGGCGTCCACGATACGCCGTCGCCTGCCATGAAGATGCCACGCTGGGCGGGTGGCATCTGGTCCTGCATGAAGTGGCAATACATGCGGCGGTTATAGCGGTAGTGGCCAGGGAGTGCTCCCTTGAAGGCGCCGAGGAAATTGGGGTCCTGTTCCCATGACACTGTAATCGGATCGCCGATGATGTGGCTCGCGAGATCGAGCTTAGGATAAATCTTCTTGAGTGAATCGAGGCACAGCTCGACGCGCGCTTCCGGCGTTTCAGGCAGCATCTTCAAGCTATCGCTCATCCACGAGTAAGAGAGACAGATGACGCCCGGCTTGTCATCGCCATTGTCGAAGAGATAGGTGCCGCGGGTCAAGCGATCGGTCAGCGTCTGGCTCATCAGGTCGCGGCCGGTTTCGGGATCCTTGTCCTTCCAGAAGGGCCGGTCCACCATCACGAAAGTTTTCGACGACTGCATGTAGCGGGTGCGATCGAGCGCCATCCAGAGCC
>JBJXGL010000359.1:0-3590 GCA_046160365.1 Aestuariivirga sp.
TTGGCGCGCGCTGGGCTTGCCGCGCGAGATCCTGCTGGTCACGCCCGGGGTTTTTCAGGGCGAGCAGCTGATTGCGGCGCCAGTGTTGGAGAAATCCGGGAACTGGTCGGCCAAGGTCAGCCATAGCTTCAATGATTTCATCTTATCTCATTGAAGCCTGCCAAGTTATCTCTATCTTAGCACAAAGCCTGTGGAATGGCCTGCAAAGGCGGCTTCCGGGCGCAATTAGGAGTTTGTTCTTGGGCAACGCGCGCAACGTGGCATTCTGGGTGGTCTTGTTCCTTTTGGTGCTGGCCCTCTTCAACATCGTCAATGGCTCATCCATGGGCCAGCCGAACAACGGCATCGGCTATTCCGAATTCATCGAGCAGGTGAACACCGGGCAGGTGCAATCGGCGGAACTGGACGGCGAGAAGGTGACCTTTGTCGGCAAGGATGGCCGGACCTATACCACGATCCAGCCCGGCGACACGGCGCTGAGCGACCGGTTGGTGGCGGCGGGCGTGATTGTGACGGCGAACAGCCAGGAACAGTCGGGCATTTTGTCGCTGCTATCAGTCTGGTTGCCGTTCATCGTGCTGATCGGCGTCTGGGTGTTCTTCATGAACCGGATGCAGGGCGGCGGCAAAGGCGGCGCGATGGGCTTTGGCAAATCGCGGGCGAAGCTTTTGACCGAAAAGCAGGGCCGCGTGACCTTTGACGACGTGGCGGGCATCGACGAAGCCAAGGAAGAACTGGAAGAGATCGTTGAATTCCTGCGCAATCCGCAGAAATTCAGCCGTCTTGGCGGCAAGATACCCAAAGGCGCGCTTCTGGTTGGCCCTCCGGGCACCGGTAAGACGCTGCTGGCGCGGGCGATTGCTGGCGAGGCGGGGGTGCCGTTCTTCAGCATCTCGGGCTCGGATTTCGTGGAAATGTTCGTGGGCGTTGGCGCAAGCCGGGTGCGCGACATGTTCGATCAAGCCAAGAAGAACGCGCCTTGCATCGTGTTCATCGACGAGATTGACGCGGTAGGACGCGCACGCGGCGTCGGCATCGGCGGCGGCAATGACGAGCGTGAGCAGACCTTGAACCAGCTTCTGGTGGAAATGGACGGCTTTGACGCCAATGAAGGCGTGATCATCGTGGCCGCCACCAACCGCAAGGACGTGCTGGACCCGGCGCTGCTGCGCCCCGGCCGTTTTGACCGGCAGATCTTTGTGCCGAACCCCGACATCAAGGGCCGCGAGAAGATCCTGAACGTGCATGCCCGCAAGGTGCCGAAAGGCCCCGATGTTGACCTGCGCATCATCGCGCGCGGCACGCCCGGATTTTCGGGTGCGGACCTTGCCAACCTGGTCAACGAGGCGGCGCTGACAGCGGCGCGGGTCGGGCGGCGGTTCGTGGCGATGATCGATTTCGAGCAGGCCAAGGACAAGGTCATGATGGGCGCTGAACGCCGGTCGATGGTGCTGACCGACGATCAAAAGGAAATGACCGCCTATCATGAGGCGGGCCATGCGATCGTGGGGATGAGCCTGCCGAAGTGCGATCCGGTCTACAAGGCCACGATCATTCCGCGCGGCGGCGCCTTGGGCATGGTGATGAGCCTGCCGGAGTTCGACCAGTTGAACATGCACAAGGACCAGTGCAAGCAGCGGCTGGCGATGACCATGGCCGGCAAGGCCGCCGAGATCATCAAATGGGGCGAGGAATCGGTCTCGAACGGCCCGTCGGGCGACATCATGCAGGCCTCGGGCTTGGCGCGGGCGATGGTGATGCGCTGGGGCATGTCGGACAAGATCGGCAACATCGACTATGCCGAGGCGCATTCGGGCTACAGCGGCAATACCGGCGGCTTTTCGGTGTCGGCTGACACCAAGACGCTGATCGAATCGGAAGTGAAGCGGCTGATCGACGAAGGCTATGATCTGGCGCGCAAGGTCATTCTGGAGAAGGCCGAGGAGTTCGAGCGGTTGGCCAAGGGCCTTTTGGAGCACGAAACGCTGACCGGCGACGAGATCAAGCGCGTGGTGGCAGGACTGCCGTTGACCGAAGACACCGGCTCGGAGCCGCCAGCGCAAAGCGGCGGCGGCGGCTCGGCCACGGTGGTCAGCATTCCCAAGACGCGGGCGCGCAAGCCCAAAGCGAACCCCGAGCCCGAACCTTCGGCGTGACGGCGGACTGGGACCAGAACGCTTATGCCCGCTTCCGGGCAGAGCGGGTGCGTCCGGCGCTGGACCTGATGATGCAGATCGAAACCCCTCCCTCGGGAGGGGTTTTTGATTTGGGCTGCGGCGATGGCGCGGTGGCAGCGGCCCTGCGCGCGCGGTTCCCCAAACGGCGGGTGGTGGGAGTCGATTCTTCGGCTTCGATGCTGGCCAAGGCGGCGGGCTATCACGCCACGCAGCTTGCCGATATCGCGGACTGGTCGCCCGGCGAGCCTGCGGCGGTGATTTTTTCCAACGCGGCGCTGCATTGGCTGGGCGATCATCACCTTCTGCTGCCGCGCCTTGCGGGGAAGCTGGAGCGGGGGGGCGTGCTGGCCGTGCAGATGCCGCGGCAGTTCGGCGCGCCCTCGCACCGGTTTCTGCGCGACATTGCGGCCTCGATGTTTCCAGGCAGGTTCGACTTTGCCGCTTACATTCCGCCGGTGGCAATGGCGGCGGACTACTGGCGGATGCTGCAGCCACTTGGTCAGGTCAACGCCTGGGAAACCGAGTATATCCAACACCTTGCTCCGACGCCGGGGATGCATCCGGTGCGCGCCTTTACGGAATCGACGGCGATGCGCCCGATTGCGGGCCTGTTGACATCGGCGGAATTGGCGACCTTTCTTGCCGCCTATGAGGCCGCTTTGTCTGCAGCCTATCCGGTTGAGGCAGACGGATCGGTGCTGTTCCCGTTTCGCCGGGTCTTTTTCACTTTGGTGGCCAGATGAGCGTGCTTCGCCCTACAGATTTCTACGGAACGGTCACCTTTCTGGGGCGGGTGCGGGCCAAGCCAGCCATTCTGGCGAGCGAGCCGGAGCGCGCGCTTTACGCGGCTTTCGCGGGGGTCGAGGGCGAGGTGCATGCGGGGCTGACACGCGCCTCTTGTTCAAGAGTGACAGCGCAATACGCGGCTGGCACCACGATCCGCAACACCAGGCAGTTTTCGATCCTGTCAGAGGAGGAACTGGCGCTGATCGCGCAGGCCATGGGGCTGGAGCGGCTTGATCCAAGCCTTTTGGGGGCGTCGATGGTGGTGATGGGCATCCCCGATTTCAGCCATGTGCCACCCGGATCGCGGCTGCAGGGGCCAAGCGGGGCGACGCTGGTGGTCGATCTGGAAAACCGGCCTTGCGTGTTTCCGGGCAAGGGGATCGAAGCGGCGCATGCGGGCCATGGCCGCGCGTTCATGCCGGCGGCCATGGGGCGGCGCGGCATCACGGCCTGGGTCGAGGCGGAAGGCCGGATTGCCCTGGGCGACAGACTGCGATTGCATGTCCCCGATCAGCCGGCCTGGGCGGGCCATTAGGCGGGTTCGAGGGGGATGGCGAAACGCGGCTGCGGCCAGCTTTTGAAAAGGTCGATGATTTTGAAATTTGGTCAAAATATTCCACGCGCTTT
>JBJXGL010000360.1:0-46397 GCA_046160365.1 Aestuariivirga sp.
CTTCTCCCATGCGCGAAGGGCGCACGGGAGAAGGCATAAGAACTCTGCCTTCTCCCGTTGCGAAGCAATGGGAGAAGGTGGCCGAAGGCCGGATGAGGGCAGCCTCAGGTGCATTCGTTGAAGACAGGGAGCAAACACATGGCCGACACGACATTCGACGTCATCATCATCGGCGCTGGGCCCGGCGGCTATGTGACCGCCATTCGCGCCGCTCAGCTTGGCTTCAAGACGGCCATTGTCGAGCGTGAGCATCTGGGGGGCATCTGCCTCAACTGGGGCTGCATTCCGACCAAGGCGCTGCTCCGTTCCGCTGAAATCTACCACTACATGCAGCATGCCAAGGACTATGGGCTTTCCGCCGAGAAGGTGGGCTTCGATGCCGCCGCCGTGGTGCAGCGTTCTCGCGGTGTATCGGGCCGGCTCAACACGGGAGTAGGTGGGCTTCTAAAGAAGAACAAGGTGAGCGTCATCTGGGGCGAGGCGAAGATTTCGAAGCCTGGCGAAGTGATCGTATCCGAAACTTCCAAGGCAGCGATGCAGCCGCAGCATCCCGAACCCAGGGGGGCATTGGGGGCTGGCACCTATCAGGCGAAACACGTTATCGTGGCGACAGGCGCGCGGCCGCGCGCGCTGCCGGGTCTCGAGCCCGATGGCAAACAGGTGTGGACCTATTTCGAGGCCATGGTGCCGAAGGAAATGCCGAAGTCGCTGCTGGTTGTGGGCTCGGGCGCCATCGGTATCGAATTTGCCTCCTTCTATCATTCCATGGGCGTTGACGTGACCGTGGTCGAGATCGTCGATCAGATCATGCCGGTCGAGGATGCCGAGATCGCCAAGGTGGCACAGAAGCAGCTCGAAAAGCGCGGCCTCAAGATCAAGACAGGGGCGAAAGTCAGTGCACTGAAGAAAATGGCATCAGGCGTCACCGCGACGATCGAGCAGGGCGACACCAAGACCGATCTCACCGTCGACAAGGTGATCTCGGCGGTCGGCGTTGTCGGCAACATCGAGAATCTCGGGCTCGAGGCGCTCGGAGTCAAGACCGAGAAGGGTTGCGTTGTCATCGATGGTTATGGCCGCACCAATGTACCGGGCATCTATGCCATTGGCGATGTGGCGGGGCCGCCGATGCTGGCGCACAAGGCCGAGCATGAAGGCGTCATCTGCATCGAGAAGATCAAGGGCCTCGATGCGCACCCGATGAAGAAGGAGCAGATTCCGGGCTGCACCTATTGCCATCCGCAGGTTGCCTCGGTCGGACTCACGGAAGCGAAGGCAAAGGCGGCGGGTTTCGAGTTGAAAGTAGGGCGCTTCCCCTTCCTCGCCAATGGCAAGGCAATTGCGCTTGGCGAGGACCAGGGCCTGATTAAGACGGTGTTCGACGCCAAGACAGGAAGGCTGTTGGGGGCGCATATGGTGGGCGCGGAGGTGACCGAACTCATCCAGGGCTTCGTTATCGCCATGGGTCTAGAGACCACCGAGGAAGAGCTGATGCACACGGTCTTCCCGCATCCCACCCTCTCTGAAATGATGCACGAAAGCGTGCTCGACGCCTATGGCAGGGTCATTCACATGTAGGCTTGAAGTGCTGGAGTTAGTGGGCCATATCCGTCCGGGAGCAGACGGAGCTTTGAATGGATAGCCGCAGCATCTTAATCGCGCTCTTTATCGGGCTGGTGGCAGGGTGGCTCGCGAGCTGGATCGTGGGCGGCAGTGGGCTTGTGCGTTATCTGATCAGCGGCGTGCTTGGTTCATATGTGGGAAGCTTTCTCTTGGCCAAGCTTGGCGTCAGTCTCGGCATCTCAAACGAATATGTGCGCGACATCGCGACGGCCACAATCGGCGCTATCGTTGTGGTGCTGATCGCGCGTTTCATTTCTTGAGGAGGAGGATACTCGCATGAACAGTCTCATGGATTTAGGCGGCGGCGTGGGCTGGGGCGGCACGCTGCTGATCGGCGCGCTGGCGGGCTGGATCGCGGAGAAGCTCACCAAGAGCGACATGGGCCTTATCATGAACATCGTCACCGGCATCATCGGCGCTTACATCGGCGCATTCCTGGCTAACGCGGCAGGGCTTCGGCTTGGCGAACTCTTTCAGGGCTGGTTCTTGGGCAATCTGCTGGTGTCGGTGATCGGCGCGGTACTGCTGATTTCCGTGCTGAAGATTCTACGCGGCAAGAGATCATAGGGGAGGGGCGACATGGAAGGATATGGCTGGATCATGACGATCGTCATCGGCGGACTCGCCGGATGGATCGCGGAGAAGGTGATGAAGTTCGACACCGGGCTTATCATGAACATCGTTCTGGGCGTGGCGGGAGCGCTCGTTGGGAACTTCCTTCTGGGCCTGATCGGCTTCGGCCTTGGCGGGCTTCTCGGCAATCTGATCGTGGCGGTCCTTGGCGCCTGCATCTTGATTTATCTCTACCGGGCCATCCAGTCGCGGAACGCCGCCTGAGGCATGACCACGCTTCTCGACATACGCGCAAAGCCGCGGCATCCGGAGAAGGCCCACCGGCCCGATACTCCGGTGTTGCGGAAGCCGGAGTGGATTCGCGTGAAGGCGCCGGGCTCCGCCATGTATGCCGAGACGCAGAAGATCGTGCGCGAAAACAAGCTCGTCACTGTGTGCGAGGAGGCGGGCTGCCCCAACATCGGCGAGTGCTGGTCGAAGAAGCACGCGACCTTCATGATCATGGGCGACACCTGCACGAGAGCTTGCGCCTTCTGCAACGTAAAGACCGGATTGCCGGGACCACTCAATCCGCACGAGCCCGCGCATGTGGGCGAAGCGATCGCGCGCATGGGGCTTTCGCACGCCGTGATTACCTCGGTCGACCGCGACGACCTCGCTGACGGCGGCGCGGATCATTTCGTGCGCACGATCAAAGCGGTGCGCGTAGCGTCGCCCGCGACGACCATCGAAATTCTGACCCCCGATTTTCTCAAGAAGGAAGGGGCACTGGAAAAAGTGGTTCAAGCCAAGCCGGACGTGTTCAACCACAATCTCGAAACGGTGCCGGCGCTCTATCTCAAGATCAGGCCCGGAGCGCGCTACTTCCACTCGCTCCGCTTGTTGCAGCACGTGAAAGAGCTCGATGCAACAATGTTCACCAAGTCCGGCATCATGGTGGGGCTGGGAGAAACCCGCGAGCAAGTGATGCAGGTGATGGACGACATGCGGTCCGCGTCCATCGACTTCATCACCATCGGACAATACCTCCAGCCAAGTCGCAAGCATGCGGCAATCGACCGCTTCGTGACGCCCGAGGAATTCAAGGCATACGAAACGATGGCCTACGCCAAGGGTTTCCTTATGGTGTCGGCGAGCCCGCTAACCCGTTCCTCGCATCATGCTGGCGAGGATTTCGACAGACTTCGCAAGGCAAGAGCAGCTCAAATTTCATGACTAAGTACAACGTCACGCGCCACGTCAACTATTCGGCGGATCAGATCTATGCGATCGCCGCCGACGTTCCGTCCTATCACGACTTCATTCCCCTGGTGCGGCTCTCGACCGTGCGCAACTGGAAGCGCCATGACGATGGCACCGAGACCTTCGATGCGCATCTGCTTGTCACCTACCGGAAGCTGGGCATCCGCGAGACCTTCACCAGCAAAGTGGTTGCAGACCCGGCCAATCGCATCGTCACCTCGTCTGGCGGCGGCGGCGCGGTCAAATCTCTCGTCTCCGTCTGGAAAATCATGCCTTCGCCACAAGGCGGCGCCGACATCGAGTACGCGGTCGATTTCACCATGAACAGCCGCTCGATGCAGTTTCTGCTTTCCGGCATGTTCGATCTCGCCGTGCGCAAGGTGATGGGCGCTTTCGAAGAGCGCGCGCGGATGCTCTACGGGCCGCCGCCCGTGGCTGCCTGATCGAGCAACATTTGAAGCGCTTCGAGCGCCGATTGGACGCGCACCTCTTCTCGTCCCGGATTTCCGAAGCGGAACTCGCGGCACAACATGGCACTGCGCGCAGTAGCGATGAAAACGAGGCCAACGGGTTTTGAAGGTGAACCGCCAGTAGGGCCCGCGATGCCGGTTACGGCGACGGCGATATCTGCTTTTGCCGCTTGTTGCGCGCCTTCGGCCATGGCGCGCGCCGTTTCTTCGCTGACCGCGCCGTACTTGGCGATGAGCGCCGCATTGACGCCAATCATCTCGGTCTTCGCTTCGTCGGAGTAAGTCACGAAGCCGCGTTCGAATACATCGGAAGAACCGGACACAGATGTGATCGCGGCGGCGACAAGTCCACCGGTGCAGCTTTCGGCGGTTGTGATCGTCAGCTTCTTTGCTTTGCACAGCGCGACAAGTTGCGACGCCTTATCGTGAAGCGCAGGTGTCATGGCAGGCGCACTGTGGCGACTGCCATCGCGGCGATGCCTTCGCCGCGGCCGATTCCGCCGATCTTCTCCATCGTCGTGGCCTTGATGGCGATGCGGTCAATGCCAATTCCCAAAAGTGGCGCGAGATATCCTTTCATCGCTAGCACATGCGGACTTATTTTCGGAACTTCCGCGAGGATGGTGATATCCGCATGAGCCACGATACCGCCCCTGGATTTCAGAAGCGACACGGCCTTCTCGAGGAAAATGGAGGAGGGCGCATTCTTCCATTGCGGATCGCTTGGCGGGAAGTGCGAACCGATGTCGCCTTCGCCGATGGCGCCCAGGATCGCATCCGTCAGCGCATGCATGGCCGCGTCGGCATCCGAGTGACCTTTGAGTTTCTTTGTATGCGGGATTGACACACCGCAAAGAACCACGGCCTTGCCGGGCGCGAAGGCGTGTATGTCGAAGCCTTGGCCGGTGCGCACATCGGGCAAGTCCGCATAGGCCTTGGCGGACATCGCGGCTTCGGCGGCGGAAAGATCGGCGGCGGTCGTCAATTTCACGTTGCCGGTGTTGCCTTGAATGACCGCCACCTGCAAGCCCACGTGCTCGGCGATCGAAGCATCGTCGGTGAGCAATGCAACACCATCGCGCGCAACACGGCGATGCGCGTCGAGAATGGCGTTGAAGGCGAAACCTTGCGGCGTTTGCGCGGCCCACATGGCTGCGCGGTCCACCGTGCGCGTGATGATGCCACCCGGCGCGTATTTCAACGTGTCGGCGATGGGGAGCGCGGGGATGACGCAAGGCGTTGTGTCGAGTGCGGCGACCACCTCGGATATCAACTCCGGGTCGATGAAGGGTCGGGCCGCATCGTGAATCAGAACCTTGCTCGGGGAGTGGGCGACCAAGGCTTCGATGCCAATTCGGCAGGAATCCTGCCTGGTGCTGCCGCCGGTGATCGGGGGGAGTGTGCTGATACCTTCTGCCGCATCCTTGAACCACTCTTCGTGGCCCTCGCCTATAACCGGCTGTACGAGAGATACGGCCGGATGGGTCGCAAAGGCGCGCATGGTCCACCAGATCACGGGTTTTCCGCCGATCCTATGGTATTGCTTCGGACGTTCTCCCCCGGCCCTGAGACCCACGCCGCCCGCCACGATCACCGCTGCAACCGTCATAGTCCTCGTCTAACCCGGCCTGCAGCGAAGTGCGAGAGGCGGGGCAGAATTGTCCATTGACGCAGTGCAGCAAAAGCCTACACTGCCTTCGAAATGAGCGAAGTAAGGTTCTGATTAAAAAATGAGCATAACTGTCGGCTCTGTCGTTCTGAAGAACCGCGTATTCCTTGCGCCAATGTCTGGTGTGTCCGACGCGCCGTTCCGCAGGGCTGCGCATCAGGGCGGGGCTGGGCTCGTGGTCTCGGAGATGGTAGCGAGCCAGGAACTCGCCAAGGAGCGGCCAGACATGCTTCGGCGCGCGGCGGGTCTCGGTCAAGTCACGCCTTTCGCAATTCAGCTTGCTGGCCGCGAGGCGGTTTGGATGGCGGAGGGTGCGCGCATTGCAACTGATCTTGGAGCGGACATCATCGACATCAACATGGGCTGTCCGGCGCGGCAGGTGACGGGTGGATGGTCCGGCTCGGCGCTGATGCGCGAACCCGATCTGGCGCTGTCGCTGATCGAGGCGACGGTGAAGGCGACTTCAGTGACGGTGACGCTGAAGATGCGGCTCGGCTGGGACGAGCGCAGCCTCAATGCGCCCGACATCGCGCGCAAGGCCGAAGCGGCGGGCGTCAAGATGATCACTATTCACGGCCGCACGCGCTGCCAGTTTTACAAGGGCAAGGCGAACTGGGCGGCAATTCGCAAAGTTGCTGAAGCGGTGTCCATTCCTGTTGTCGCGAACGGCGACGGCAACAGCGTTACGGACGTGAAAGAGATGCTCGCGCAATCGGGTGCATCGGCGGTGATGATCGGGCGCGCTTGTTATGGAAGGCCGTGGTGGGCAGGCGTGCTTGCTTCGAAACTCGACTCTGGAAGTGGGGCGGCGGAGCCCGATCTCCGTCGCGAATATGAAATCGTCAGCGAGCAGCACCGGGAGATGCTTTCGCTCTACGGCCACGAGCACGGCAACCGCGTGGCGCGAAAGCATCTGGGCTGGACGCTGAACCGGCTTGTGCAGCGCGGCTTCCTCGATGCCGAGGCGGCGGCTTCATGGCGGACGCGGCTTTTGTCCGACAATCACAATGCGCGCGTCTTCAAAACCCTCGGAGAACTCTATGCGGTTGCCACAGAGCTGGAGCAGGCCGCATGATGCTCGCTCCGGACCATGCGATTATCGACGCGCTGCCGAACCCCCTGTTGGTCATTGAAGGCGACGGCAAGATTTCCATGGCGAATAGCGCTGCCGAGGATTTCTTCCAGACAAGCAAGTCGGTTCTGTTGCGCCACGAGCTTGGCGATCTTGCGCCATTTTCGAGCCCGCTCATTCATGCAGTGGAGCAGGCGCGGATCACGGCGAGCGTCATAAACGAATACGCGGTGTCGGTCGGAACGCCACGGCTTGGCGGCGAGCGCACCGTCGATGTGCAGACTTCGCTTGTGAACGAGGAAAGCGCACAGGTGGTGATCATGCTCTTGCACCGCTCGATGGCTCACAAGATCGACAGGCAACTGACGCATCGCGGCGCTGCGCGCTCTGTCTCCGGCATGGCGGCGATGCTGGCGCATGAAATCAAGAATCCGCTCTCCGGCATCAGAGGCGCGGCGCAATTGCTGGAACCCGGACTCGACGTCGAGGACCGCGCGCTGGCACGACTCATTTGCGCGGAAACTGACCGCATTCGCGACCTCGTCGACCAGATGGAAGTCTTCTCCGACGACCGGCCTTTGGAGCGCAAACCCGTCAACATCCACGTCGTGCTGGAGCGGGTGAAGCAGATTGCTCTTGCTGGGTTCGCACAAGGTGTCGGCCTTCGCGAGGAGTACGATCCCTCGCTGCCGCCGGTGAACGGCAATCACGATCAACTCGTGCAGGTGTTTCTGAACCTGATCAAGAACGCGGCGGAAGCCCTGGAAGGGCAGCGAGACGGGGGCGAGATCGTTTTGACTACGGCGTTCAGGCCTGGTGTGAGGCTTTCGGTTCCGGGCACGGGCGAGCGCATTTCGGTGCCGCTGGAAGTCTGCGTGCACGATACTGGCAGCGGCATCGCCGAGGATGTGCGGCCGCATATTTTCGATCCATTCATCTCGACGAAACCCGGCGGCAAAGGCCTTGGCCTTGCCCTGGTCGCGAAAATCATCGGCGATCATGGCGGCGTCGTCGAATGTGCGAAGCGCGAGCGCGGCACCACGTTCCGCGTGCTGCTGCCGATGCTCAAAGGTTCCGAGGGAATTCTGGCTGAAGAGGGCCACATAGAGAAATGACAGCAAAGACAGTCTTGATCGCCGACGACGACAGCGCCATCCGCACCGTGCTGACCCAAGCGTTGAGCCGCGCCGGCTACTCTGTGCGCTCCACCGCCACCGCGACCGCGCTCTGGCGCTGGGTGGCGGAAGGGCAGGGCGACGCGGTTTTGACCGATGTGGTGCTGCCGGACGAAAACGCCTTCGACGTGATCCCGCGCATCAAGAAGCTCCGGCCTAACCTGCCGGTGATTGTGATGAGTGCGAAAAACACCATCATGACCGCAATCACGGCGGCGGAGCGGGGCGCTTACGACTATCTGCCGAAGCCCTTCGATCTCAGCACGCTGGTGCAGACCGTGGGGCGGGCGCTCGAACAGGCGGCGAAACCCGCGGGCAATCCTCGTCCGCAGCTTCACAACGATAACTTGCCCATCGTCGGCCGTTCGACTGCCATGCAGGAAATCTACCGGATCATCGCGCGGCTCACCCAGACCGATCTCACCGCCATGATCATCGGCGAGTCCGGCACGGGCAAGGAACTGGTGGCGCAGGCGCTGCACGATTACGGCCGGCGGCGGAAGGGCGCGTTCGTCGCGGTCAACATGGCGGCGATCCCGCGCGAACTGATCGAGTCCGAATTGTTCGGCCATGAGAAGGGATCGTTCACGGGTGCGCATGCCCGCATGGCCGGCCGCTTCGAGCAGGCGGAAGGCGGAACGCTGTTCCTCGACGAGATCGGCGACATGCCTCTTGAAGCGCAGACGCGGCTTTTGCGCGTGTTGCAGCAGGGCGAATACACATCCGTCGGCGGGACCACGCCAATCAAGACCAATGTGCGGATCATCGCGGCCACGCATCGCGATCTGCGGCAACTCATCAATCAGGGTCAGTTCCGCGAAGACTTGTTCTTCCGGCTCAATGTGGTTCCGCTCAGGCTGCCGCCACTTCGCGAGCGCGTCGAGGACATTCCGGATCTGGTGCGGCATCTCCTGACGCGCGCCGAGAGCGAGGGCCTGCCGCGCAAGGAGCTATCCTCCGCCGCTATCGACCGGATGATGCAGCATCGCTGGCCCGGAAACGTCCGCGAACTGGAGAACCTCATCAAGCGCCTGATGGCGATCGAGAGTGACGACGAGATCAGCTCCGCATCGGTCGAGCGCGAGCTGTCGGCGGCGCCCGCGCCTGCGGAGGCGCAGCCGGTGACGTCTGCCGATGGATTGCCCGAGTTTATGGAAAATCATCTGTCGCGGCTCTTCGCTGGCTTCGGTGCAAGCCTGCCGCCGGCGGGGTTGCATGAGCGGGTACTGGGCGATGTAGAGCCGGCACTTCTTCGCGCCTGTCTTGCGGCGACCAATGGCAATCAGTTGCGGGCGGCGGAGCTTCTCGGCATCAACCGCAATACGCTGCGCAGCAAGCTTCGCCAGTACAACATCCGGGCGATCCGGGGTCTCGCCTCACTGTCGTAAATCCGCCACCATTGCTGTTGAATTCATGCAACAGCCATGGTCTATGCGGGGACGATGTCCGAGAAAAGCGAGCAAAAGCTGAGCGCGCGGCTCCAGCGTTTTACCGGCCTTGCCGGAATCCTGCTGGTGCTGGTGGGCACGGTAGTGGGCCTTTCCACCTTTGCGGTGCTCACGGGGCTGACACCGCTGCAGCCGAGCCGCGATCTCACCATCATCCTGCTGATCGCCAACACCGCCGTGTTGATCCTGATGACGGCGCTGATTGGCGGGCAGGTGCTGTATTTGCTGGCGGAGAAGCGCCGCGGCACGGCGGGCGCGGGCCTGCATATCCGGCTCATTTCGCTGTTCAGCCTGATTGCTGTCGTGCCCGCGATTATCGTGGCGGCTTTCGCCGCGGTGACGCTCAATCAGGGTTTGGATACGTGGTTTTCGTCGCGCACACGCGCCATCGTGGACGGCGCAGTCAATGTGGCGGAGGCCTACATCCGCAACAGCGCGGAAGCCACGCGTGGGGATGTGGCGAATATTTCCGCCGATCTCATCCAGCAAAAGGCGATGTATGACAGCGACCGCGCCTCCTTCGTGCGCCGCGTGGCGCGGCATGCGGCTCTGCGCGGCTTCGCCGGCACATTCGTGTTCGACCAGCAGAACAAGGTGATCGACGTCAACGTGACGGTGAACGACCGTATCCAGTTCCGCACTCCCCCGCCCGATGCCATGGAGCGCGCCGACAAAGGCGAGTTGGTGGTGATCCCGCCGGGGCAGGGCGGAAACGTCGTCCGGGCCCTCATCAAGCTGCAGAATTTCCCGTCGCATTATCTCTATGTCTACCGCGTCATCAACCCCTCGGTGATCGATCAGCTTGCGAAAACCCGCGAGGCCAAGGAGGAATACGACAAGCTGATGGAGCAGCGGGTGGGCGTGCAGATGACCTTCGGCTTGATGTACGCGGTCGTGGCATTCGTATTTCTTCTGTCGGCAATCTGGACTGGCCTGTGGTTCGCCGACCGGCTCGTGGCGCCGATCGTACGCCTGCTTGATGCGTCGCGTCGCGTGGCCAAGGGCGATCTCGGGGCGAAGGTCTCGATTGCCGATGGACCGGGCGACATTGCGACCCTCGGCGACACCTTCAATATGATGACGGACCAGCTAAAACAGCAGCGCGACGAACTCGTCGCCACCAACGACCAGCTCGACGACAGGCGACGCTTCACCGAGGCGATGCTGGCAGGGGTGAGCGCCGGTGTTGCCGGCATCGGCGAGGACAATAAGATTTCGCTGGTGAACCGTTCGGCCACCAACCTTCTCGGGCGCAGCGAGGCCACGCTACTTGGGCGCGACATCCAGGAGGCGTTGCCGGAATTCGCCGAACTGTTCGCGTTGGCGCTGTCCCGGCCATCGGGTTTCGCGGATGGACAGGTGGAGTTCAATGGCCGCACCTATTTCGCGCGCATCACTACGGAGCGCTCGGATAGCAGCGAAAGCGGGCATGTGCTGACTTTCGATGATATCACCGAACTTGTCTCGGCGCAGCGCAATTCCGCCTGGGCCGATATTGCACGGAGGATCGCGCACGAGATCAAAAACCCGCTCACCCCCATCCAGCTATCGGCGGAGCGCCTCAAGCGCAAATACAGCCGCGAAATCGTGACCGATAAGCAGGTGTTCGAGCAGTGCACCGACACCATCATCCGGCAAGTGGGCGACATCGGGCGGATGGTGGACGAATTCTCGTCGTTTGCGCGCATGCCAAAGGCGATCCCCGAGCCACAGAACCTGGCCGAAGTGGTGCGGGATGCAACGGTGCTGCAACGGGTGTCCTCGTCCGACATCGATATCGAGATCGACATGGAGGAGGGCGAAATGGTGTTCGCCTTCGACCGGCGGCTCATCACCCAGGCGGTCACTAACCTCGTGAAGAACGCCCGCGAAGCTATTGAAAGCAGGCTGCAAACGGAACACGAGTTGCGTGGAAAGATCTTCGTCAGGGCAGGCATCAGGGATAGGCACCCATTTGTCAGCGTCACCGACAACGGCATCGGCCTGCCAAAAGAAAACCGCCACCGCCTCGCCGAACCCTACATGACCACGCGCGAGAAGGGCACGGGGCTTGGCCTCGCCATCGTCAAGCGCATCATGGAGGAACACGGCGGAAAGCTGAAACTCGAGGACGCGCCAGAGAGGCAGGGCGCGCTCATCACACTGGAATTCGCCCTTCTCGAAGACAAAGTCGCCATACCCGCATGAGAGCTGAGTAGCCATGAACGCCGACATTCTGATCGTCGATGACGAAGCCGACATCCGCGAATTGATCGCAGGCATCCTGCAGGACGAGGGTTACGAGACGCGGCTTGCCCACAACAGCGACGCGGCGCTCGCCGAAGTCGACACGCGGCGGCCAACGCTCATCATTCTCGACATCTGGCTGCAAGGCTCGAAGCTGGACGGGCTCGATCTTCTGAAGGTGATCAAGGAGCGGCACCCGGAAACGCCAGTGATCATTATCTCGGGCCACGGCAACATCGAAACCGCGGTGTCCGCCATCAAGCGCGGCGCTTACGAATACGTAGAGAAACCATTCAAAGCGGACCGGCTGCTTTTGGTTGTGAGTAGGGCTTTGGAAACGAGCCGCCTCAAGCGCGAGAATGTGGAACTGCGCGGCAAGAGCGGCACGGATACGGAACTGCTTGGCGGGTCCGGCGCGATGCGCCAGCTTCGCATGCTGCTCAAGAAAATCGCGCCTGCCAACAGCCGCGTTTTGATTTCTGGCCCTATGGGCGCCGGCAAGGAACTTGCGGCGCGTTCGCTGCATGCAATGTCGGGCCGGGCAAACGGACCATTCGTGACGCTGAGTGCGGCCACCATGGCGCCCGAGAGCATGGAAGTGGAACTGTTCGGCACAGAAAGTGCTGATGGCGCCGCAAAGCGTGTCGGCGCGCTCGAAGAGGCCCATGGCGGCACGCTCTACATCGACGAAGTGGCCGACATGCCGCTTGAAACCCAGGGCAAGGTCTTGCGGGTTCTGGTGGAGCAGACATTCCAGCGCGTCGGAGGGGCCAAGAAGATCAAGGTCGATGTTCGGGTTGTCTCTTCAACGAGCCGGGATCTGCCCTCCCTGATCACGGAAAGCCGCTTCCGCGAAGACCTGTTCCACCGGCTCAATGTGGTGCCAGTGAAAATTCCAAGTTTGGCCGAGCGGCGCGAGGATATTCCGGAACTGATCGAGGAATTCGCCCGGGCTTACTCGGCCACGTCGGGCCAGCCATCGCGCAAGCTGGCTGCCGATGCGCTTGCTGTCCTGCAAACCCGCGACTGGCACGGCAACGTGCGCGAGCTCAAGAACAACGTCGAACGCATCATGATCCTCGCCACTGGCGATAACGGCAGCGAAATCGTCGCCGCGAACCTACCGCCGGACGCCACGAGCGGCGGCCTTGCGTCCGCCTCCAACGGCAACGAACAACTGCTCACGCTCCCCTTGCGCGATGCCCGGGAAGCCTTCGAACGCGACTACATCGCCGCCCAACTCTCCCGTTTCGGCGGCAATATCTCCAAAACCGCATTGTTCATTGGCATGGAACGCTCGGCGCTCCACCGGAAGATCAAGCTTCTGGGGCTGACGGGCAGAGACGAGGAGCAGGCGTAGAACACAGTCGCTCCACGCTTTCGCACGGCGCGGGTGAAAGTGTTCGCGCGAAGGAGGAGTTTTCTCCGGTTTTGCCCTTACGGCGATTTATGCTAGCTTCGTTTCGTGTCCGAGTTGCACAAAGGCCCGCCAACAGAGAGAAAACCATGGCACAAGAAAAGCCTCAGAATCTGCAAGACACCTTTCTCAACCATGTGCGAAAGCAGAAAATTCCTGTCACGGTGTTTCTGGTGAACGGCGTCAAGCTGCAGGGCGTCATCACTTGGTTCGACAATTTCTGCGTCCTGCTCCGCCGGGACGGCATGTCGCAACTCGTCTACAAGCACGCGATTTCGACCATCATGCCGGGCGGGCCGGTGACGCTCTTCGATGAGGAGAGTGCAGGCGCGTGAAGCCTCGCAAGAAGGGGGTAACCGCCCCGGGAGTGACATTCCAGTACGAGCGTTCCGAAACGGCGCGGGCGATCGTGGTTCATGTGGAGCGCAAGGACCGGCCCTCGACCGGCCAGCGCGACGCGCAAGCGCGGCTGGCAGAGGCGGTGGGCTTGGCCTCGGCCATCGATCTCACGGTCGAGCGAAAGATCATCGTGCCGCTGGCAAAGCCCCGGCCTTCGACGCTGATCGGCTCAGGCAAGGTCACCGAAATCGCCGAGATTGTGAAAGAGACCGAAGCGGGGCTCGCGGTTGTCAATGCCCAACTCTCGCCGGTTCAGCAGCGCAATCTCGAAAAGGCCTGGGACACGAAGGTGCTCGACCGCACCGGGCTGATCCTCGAAATTTTCGGGAGGAGGGCGGCGACGCGCGAAGGCATTCTGCAAGTCGAGCTGGCGCATCTGCAGTACCAGAAGGGCCGCCTCGTGCGCTCCTGGACGCACCTTGAGCGGCAGCGCGGCGGATTCGGCTTCCTTGGCGGTCCCGGCGAAAGCCAGCTCGAAGCCGACCGGCGGCAAATCGAAGAGCGCATCGCCAAGATCGAGCAGCAGCTTGAAACCGTGGTCAAGACACGGGGTCTGCACCGCAAGGGCAGGGCGCGGGTGCCCTATCCGGTGATCGCACTCGTGGGCTACACGAATGCCGGGAAATCAACGCTGTTCAACCGGTTGACGAAAGCCGATGTGCTGGCGAAGGATTTGCTGTTCGCAACACTTGATCCCACCATGCGCGTTGTCAGCCTGCCGCATGGACGGAAGGTGATTTTCTCGGATACCGTGGGGTTCATTTCGGAACTGCCGACCGATCTGATCGCGGCCTTCCGCGCCACGCTGGAAGAGGTGCTGGCAGCGAGTGTCATCCTCCACGTCCGCGATGTCGCCCATGGCGAGACCGATGATCAGCTTGAGGACGTGAACAAGGTTCTGGGCGAACTTGGCATCGGCGAGGAGCGGCGCGAGCACATCATCGAAGTGTGGAACAAGGCCGACCAGCTCGATCCCTTGGCGCTCGCCACGCGCGAGGCGCAGGCGTCGCGGCGCAAGGACTGCGTGCTGGTGTCGGCGATCGATGGAACGGGCATCGAAGAGTTGCTCGGAATGATCGCGGAGCGGCTTGGGGCGGAGAGCGAAACTTTCGAAGTCGTGGTTCAGCCTGGCGATGGCAAAGGTCTCGCGTGGCTTCACGAGCGCGGCGAAGTCCTCTCCAGCCGCACCGATCCGCAGGGGCGAACGAAAGTGCGGGTGAGGCTGGAGCGGGATCGCGCCGGGCAGGCCAAGGCGAAGTTTGGCGGGGCCCTGAAGGAGACCGGGAAGCAGAGAAAGCTGGCGGCGGAGTAAGGCACGGGCGCACCCCGCTATTTTCTAGAACCCCTTTGCCTTCGCCTCGTCCCAAATTGCGTCCATCTCCGCGAGATCAGACTCAGCAGCCGACTTACCGCGCGAAGCCAGCACGTCCTCGATGTGGCCAAAGCGCCGTTCGAACTTGGCGTTGGCGCCGCGAAGCGCGGCTTCGGGATCCAGCCCCAAGTGGCGCGCGACATTGGCCATGGCGAAGAGCAGGTCGCCGAACTCTTCCTCGCGCTCAGCTTCGGGCGCCGCGCGGAACTCCTCGATCTCCTCCGCGATCTTGTCGTAGACGTTCTCGACCGACGGCCAGTCGAAACCCACGCGCGCAGCCTTGGCCTGAAGCTTGAGAGCGCGCGTCAAACCGGGCAGGGCAACAGGAATGCCATCGAGTGCGCTCTTGCGGTCAGTCTTGCGCTCACGGGCTTTTATCTCTTCCCAGAAGCCCTTGGCGAGTTTGGCGGAGCGGGCCTTCTCGTCGCCAAACACATGCGGATGCCGGCGCACCATCTTGCGGTTCACCGCTTCGACGACATCGGTGAAGGCGAAGCTACCTTCCTCGGCCGCCATCTGCGCGTGGTAGACCACCTGCAGAAGCAGATCACCGAGCTCCTCGCAGAGATCGGCGCGACTGCCATGAGCGACGGCGTCCGCTACTTCGTAAGCTTCCTCGATCGTGTATGGCGCGATGCTGGAGAAGTTCTGCTCGAGATCCCACGGGCAGCCAGTGACGGGCGTCCTGAGTGCCTTCATGATGGTGAGGAGGGTTTCTATCTGACGTGGATCGAGGTCGGCGGGATTGGTCATGTGCTGGAGTTAGCGTAGGAGGACGGGCATGGAAAGGCTCTACCAAGCCCCGGAATTTGCGCGCCTCTACGATGCGGACAACCCATGGTCCGCCGATAAGGATTGCTGTTTGAATTTGGCGGCCAATGCTCGATCGGTACTCGATCTTGGCTGTGGCACTGGTCAACTGGCGGCGGTACTGAGCAAGGGACGCCGTGTCGTCGGCGTCGAGCCTGCCAAGGCCATGCTGGATCAAGCGCGGCGGCGGCCGGGTGCCGATGCCGTGACTTGGATTGAAGGAGACGCCCGCGACATCAAGCTCGGCGAACGTTTCGATCTCGTAGTCATGACGGGCCACGCGTTTCAGTGCCTTTTGACCGATGCCGATCAGTTGGCGGTTTGCCGGACGATTGCCGCACACCTTGAGACCGGTGGCGCGTTCATTTTCGATAGCCGCAATCCGGCCAGCGAAGAATGGCGCGATTGGGTGCCCGACAAAACTCTCCGCCGGTTTGCCCATCCGGAACTTGGCGGCGTCGAAGCATGGAACGATGTGCGCTTCGATCCTGCCACGGCCATCGCCACCTACGACACTTTCTATCGCGGCGCTTGGGGCGCGGAGATCAAAGCCACATCGAAGATCAGATTTGCCGACAAGTACGAAATTGCGAACCGCGTCCACGCAGCGGGTCTGAGGGTCGACCGGTGGATGGGGGATTGGGACGAATCGCCATGGACAGAAAATTCTCCGGAGATCATTCCGACCGGCAGCTCATTCGCATAATATATATTATGGAATATTTTGGCTTACGCGCGGGGGCCTGAATATTGGCCCCCGGCAATGGCTTAAGGCCAGGACTTGCCAATCCAGCTCACTTCGGGATCGCTTGCTTCTCCCAGGTCTTGGCATCGCAGGTCACGACCTTGTTGTAGTCCTTGTCCCATACGCTGCGCTGGCAATCGAACCAGTATGGCGTGGCCTTGGCCCACGTCGTCTCCTTGAACTTGGTCTGGAGCAGCTTGTGCGCTTCCTTGGAGTAGCTACCGTGGCCGCCGTGCCAGTTGCAGCCGTAGCGCGTTGTCTTGATGGCCTGAGCCAGCGCTTCGGCCGCGCCATCGTCCGGGTTGCGGCGTTTAGCCCAGCGGATGGCTGAACGGCTCAAGGCCGCGGGCGCGCTAGGCGCTTTGGCGAGGCTCGCCACTTCTTTCCAGTCGATGTCTTTGACGGCGGGATTGGCCTTGAGCACGGCTTCGCGCGCGGATTTGAGGTCCGGCACTTGTGTGGTGTCGAGCCAGGCGTTGACGCCCTTCATGTTGTAGTCAGGCAAAGCGTTGCCGGTGAGTTGGTCCAACTCTCCACGCAGCGCTTCGAGATGGCGATCGGTTTCGAGCGGGCACCACCAGTTGCGGTCGTTGTGATCGAAGGAGTCGATGCCGGCCTGTTCCATGTTGGTCATGGTGGCCGCGCCCCATTCTCCGGGCGAGTTCACCAGCATGTTGAGCCGCGGGCTGCGCAGGATGGCAACCAATTGCTGCCGCACCGGCGCGGCCTTGGGATAGTCGGTGGCGGCTTTCGCCCAAGCATCAGCAATGGCGGGATTGAGGCCGAGCATCAGCTTGGTCCTGGCTTCATCCGCCTTGCGGCCCAAGGCATAGCCGCGGGTCCATGCGGCGCGGGCAAAGAGTGCGCGTTCCTCGGCGTTGAAGCCCTGGTCTTCGGCGAATGTCCAGAGTTTCGAGGCGGGCTGGAGGTTCATGACCGCTAACTCGGTCTTTGTCGTGTGAAGGCCAAGAGCAGCGCGCCAGGTTTGATCGTCTTCGGCGAGCCAGGCGAGGTACGTGGCGTAGTTGTTGGCAAGGGTGGAGTTGTTTGCCGCGTTCAGGGCCTTGATGGCGTCGGGTGTGATGAGATCGCGGAGCTTTCGGGCATCCGTCAGATTGCCCTGCCCCAGCAGATTTTGAGCAAGCGGCCACACAGAACTCTGAGCATATGTGGCCGTGGTTTTGAGAGGTGATGCCTTGAGCCCGGCGATGGCCTCATCGATTTTGCCCGCTGCGGCGGATGTGCGCACTGCTTGCTGCAACAACAAGCCGGCCGCGGCCGTTTCAGGCGCTTCACCGCAGGTTTCCAGCGCGCGCTTGGCTGAATCGTTGGCTTGCTTCCAGAGCCCATCTCGCGAGGCATCGTCAGTACCTGTGGCAAGCGACATGAGTGCCGCCTCGGCGAGCGGCGGCAGTTTACCCGCGCCGACGAGCGTACTCGCACGTGTGAGATAGTCCTTGGCCTTGGTGCGCCAGGCTTCGGTTTGATACTGCCACGAGACGGTTTCGCTGCGGCCATGAGCAGTTTGGCCAGCAATCATCCATGGCACCATTGGGTGCGAACGGGCCGTATCGACGATGGCTTTGGAGACGGTCGGGTTCTCGGGAAGTTTGCCTTCGAGCCAGAAGTCATCGTCCTTGGCGCGGATGCCGACATAGTCGATATCGTAAAGTGCGCGGGCATAGTCGGACGACTTGTCGAGGGAGCTTTTGATCTCGGCGAGCGGCGTTTCGATGGATGCGACACTCTGATCGATCAGGCTGGTCCAGCCTTGCGCTGTGTCTTCGAGATTGGCGATGTAGCCCAGGAGTTCCTTGGTGATCGTGTGGACCGATGACGCGGAAGGATCGGCGAGAATGGCCTGCGCTTCGGTGCGTGCTTCGGTGGGCTGTTTGGCATTGGCCAGAAGGTTTGCCACGTTGTAGCGGGCGCTGGCGCGATGCGGGGAGTCCGACTGGGCGATACGGCGGAACTGCTTAATGGCAAGCTGCTTGTCGCGGTAGAAGGCAATCGAGGCCTCCTGATAGGCGCGGTCATCCGCCTGCATCTTCGCGTTGGTGGCCGAGGATTCGAGAGGCTCCGGAAGCCCGGCAATTGCCTGCGAGCCGCTGCAGGCCTGCAACACCGCTTCTTGCGCACGCAGCCACTGCTGAATGTAGGGATGTTCCTTTCCGAGGGCGGCGACGCGAGACTTCAGAACCTGCAACGGATAGCCGATGCGGCAGGCATAGTCCGGATCTTGCACGCCGGCCAAACCAGGCGCCACTTCCGCTACGAGCTTCTTCCAGGCATCGCGGGCGTCCCAACTGTCGCTGCCGCCGCCCACGGGGTCTATTTCAGGGTCCCCCAAGCCTTTCAACATACGCCACGAGCGCGCACCGAATGGTTCGCCTGCATAGCGATCCACCGCGGCCGCCAGTTTGGCTGGATCGCAGGCGGTTTGCGCCAGCGCGGGCGCGACGCTTGTCATCAGCACTGCGGCAAGAGTTGAAAACTTGATCATTGGGAAATCTCCACGGTCAGGCCGTCATAGGCCGGAGAGACATTTGGCGGAAGCTCGGCCGCCAGTGTATCGAAGTCAAGATCGACATGCATGTTGGTGACGATAGCACGTCGCGGCTTCAGTTGCTCGATCCATTCCAAAGTTTCCGCGAGGCTGAAATGGCTGGGATGACGGTTGCGCCGGAGCGCGTCGACAATCCAGAGATCGAGATTTTCCAGCGCTTTCAGACTTTCCTCGGGCACGCCATTGATATCGGGCGTGTAGGCGAGGGCGCCGATCCGGAATCCGAAGGCATCGGTCTGGCCGTGATGGACGCGGAAAGGCAAGGCGCGAAGAGGGCCCCCTGCCCCATCGACCGTGGTTTCGTGCTGGGCTGCGAGCATGTGCAGGGTCGCAATCGGCGGATAGTCGCTTCCAGCCGGGGAGGAGAAGCAATAGCCGAAGCGCGACACCAGCATTTGCCCGGTGACGGCATCGGCGCAAAGAGGAACGCGGCGGCGCTGGCGCAGATAAAAGGCGCGGAGCTCGTCGATGCCGTGGGTGTGGTCGGCGTGCTCGTGGGTGTAGAGCACGGCATCGAGATGGCCGATGCCTTCGGTCAGCATCTGTTCGCGCAGATCGGGCGACGTGTCGATGAGAACCGTGGTCTCTCCGTTATCGCCGCGCTGGCGCAGCAGCAAGGAGCAGCGCCGTCTCCGGTTCTTTGGGTTTGCGGGATCGCAAGCACCCCAGTCGCCGCCAATCCTCGGAACGCCGCCGGATGAGCCGCAGCCCAATATGGTGGCGGTCAGGATCACAGCCATTCTGCGAAGGACTCGGGAGGATTGGCCTTGCCAAACAAGGTGAAGAAGTTGCGGTTGGTGATGCGCCCCATTTCTTCCGGAGTCCTTTGCTTGAGAGCGGCCAACTGGGTGAGTGTGTGGATGACGAATGCGGGTTCGTTGGTTTTCCCGCGCATGGGAACGGGCGCGAGATACGGTGCATCGGTTTCGACGAGCAGGCGGTCCTCGGGAACATCGCGGGCAACGGCGCGGATTTCTTCGGCATTCTTGTAGGTGAGGATGCCGGAAAACGAGACGTACGCGCCGAGCTTCAGCCCGCGCTCGGCAAGGCTGGGTTTCGAGGTGTAGCAATGGAGGAGCGGCTTGAACGAACCCTTCCGCATTTCGTCCTCGAGGATCGCGGCTGTATCGTCCTCGGCCTCGCGGCTGTGGATGACGAGCGGTAGGCCGGTTTCGCGCGCAGCGGCGATATGGACACGGAAGCCAGCGGCCTGGGTTTCGCGCGGGCTGTAGTCGTAGTGATAGTCGAGGCCCGCTTCGCCGATTCCGACGACCTTTGGGTGCCGGCTTAATTCCACGAGATTATCGATGGTTACGTCCGGCTCTTCCGCCGCATGATGAGGATGGGTGCCGACGGTGCAGTAAACATTGGGATAAGTTTCGGCGATTTTCAGCAAGCGGTCGAACTTCCGCACACGGGTTCCGATCGACACCATCAGGCCGACGCCCGCCTCCCCGACGCGCGCGAGCACGTCCGGAAGCCTCTCGGCGAGCCCCTCGTAATCGAGGTGGCAATGGCTATCGACAATCCGCAGCATGATCAGGCGGGTTTAGCCGCTTCTTCGGGATCGACATAGCGCGGGAAGACCGGCTGCGGCGGCGGCAGAGGAATGCCGGATTTCAAGCGATGGGGCAGGTCCCCTCCACCCCTGCCCTCGACGGCGAGAAGATCAAGCAGCTTCGCGGCAGAGGCCGGGACATAGGGTTGAACCAGAATGCCGATGATGCGCAGAACCTCCGCGGTGACATAGAGAACCGTTTCCATGCGCGCGGGATCGGTTTTCTTCAGTGCCCAAGGCGCTTCGCCGGCGAAATAGCGGTTGGCATTCGCAACCGTGCGCCAGATCGCTTCCAGAGCCTTGTGGACGGCGTAAGCTTTATGAAATTCGCGGCATTCGGCGAAGAGGCCGTCGGCCTCGGCAAGCAGTGCCTTGTCGGCCTCCGAGAAAGCGCCGGGCTTTGGCGCCTTGCCCTCGCAGTTCTTGGCGATCATCGAGAGCGAGCGTTGCGCCAGATTTCCGAGATCGTTGGCAAGATCGGCGTTCATGCGGGCGACAATGGTTTCGTGGCTGTAATTGCCATCCTGGCCAAAAGGCACTTCGCGGAGGAAGAAGTAGCGCATGGCATCGACGCCATAACGGTCCGCCAAATCCTGGGGCGAAACCACATTTCCGAGCGATTTCGACATTTTCTCGCCGCGGCTGAAGAGAAAGCCGTGGACCACGATCTGGCGCGGGAGGGGCAATTGCGCGGACATGAGGAATGCTGGCCAATAGATCGCATGGAAGCGGGTGATGTCCTTGCCGATCACGTGAGCGGCGGCCGGCCAGAATGCAGCGCGTGGCGCGTTCGCATCGGGAAAGCCTGTCGCGGTGATGTAGTTGGTAAGCGCATCGACCCACACATACATCACATGATTGGGATGGCCGGGAACGGGAACGCCCCAGTCGAATGTCGTGCGGCTGATCGAGAGATCGGTGAGACCGCGTTTCACGAAGGCCTCGATCTCGTTCATGTAGTGCGACGGCGTGACGAAATCAGGCTGCGCGGCGTAGTGCTTGAGCAAGCGATCGGCGTAGGCCGAGAGCCGGAAGAAATAGCTCTGCTCCTCCACCCATTCGACCGGCGTTCCGGTTTTTACCGCGAACTTCTTGCCCTCGCGGGTTTCGATTTCGCCTTCGTCGTAGTAGGCCTCGTCGCGGACCGAATACCAGCCTGCGTATTTCGAGAGATAGACGTCGCCATTGGCTTCCATGCGCCGCCAGATTTCGCTCACTGCTTCCTTGTGGCGGGCAGACGTAGTGCGCACGATATCGTCGGCGCGGGCATTGAGCATGTCACCCATGGCTTCGAACTGGGCCGAAGTGCGGTCGGCGAGGGTTTGCGGAGTGATGCCTTCGCGCTGCGCCGTCTGCTGCATTTTCTGGCCATGCTCGTCCATGCCAGTGACGAAGAAGACGTCGGCGCCTTCGAGGCGCTTCCAACGCGCGAAAGCATCTGTCGCGATCCGCTCATAGGCATGGCCGATGTGAGGCGCGCCATTGGCATAGGGGATCGCCGTGGTAATCAGGTATTTCTCAGTCATCTCAGCCGTTTTCCGGAGTTCAGGCCCGCTTCAGCGCATCGTCGGCCAGCCCGAGGGATTCGGCAACCGTCTGCCGCTGGTCGAGGTTAAAAGCAGCAGCCATGCGGATCGACTGTCCTATGCTGTTGTAAGCGTCCGCCAGCGCCGGCTGAGGACTCTCCTTCGCCTGCTTCGCCAGCCATTCCTGCAGGAGCGCGCCGAAGATTTCGACATCGTCCATGCGCCCCAAACGCTGAAAGTGCTTGGCGGCGAAAGCTGCCGTGTGGGCGATGCCGCGCGGCCGGTGCGCCAGATAGGCGCGGAAGGCTTGGGCCCCTGGTGCATCGATCAGTTCGATGGCGCGGCCGGGGCTGCCCGGCGCCAGGTGAAGCGCGGCGAGTAGCTCCTGGTCATTGTGATGACCCGGCAAGGAAAGGCCACGAAGAACCGCGAGCGCATCGTCTTCGGACAGGGGATCGAATTTCAATGTGACACAGCGCGAGCGGATGGTGCGCAAAACACGCCCCGGATTGTGGGCCACGAGCATCAACAGCGTGCGCGGCGGCGGCTCTTCGATGAGCTTGAGAAGACTGTTCGCGGCGTTGATGTTAAGGTCGTCGGCGGCGTCGACGATGACGATGCGCCACTTTCCGCTGCCCGATGTCAACGAGAGGAACGCGCCCAATTCCCGCGCGTCGTCGACGACGATTTCGGTTTTGAGCTTCTTGTCGTCCCAGCGGCGTTCGAGAACTTTCATATCGGGATGGGCCTTGGCGGCGATCCATTTGGCGTGCTGGCCCACTGGCTCGTGAGCGAAATACTCCGCTGGCGGAAGGCCCGACAGAATGCCGCGTGCCAGCGCGTATGCGAGTGTTGCCTTGCCGACACCGCGTGGGCCTGCAAACAGCCACGCGTGATGGGCTTTGCCAGAGGCGAAAGCGGCGGAGATCGTGTCTCTCGCCTGCTTGTGGCCGCGAATGTGCTGAGCATGGCGCGGGTGCCACGGTGTCTCGCGCGGGTCTTCCTTTTCTTCAGCCACCAGTCTTGTCCTTGACCGCATTCCAAACAGCGCGCGCGACCTCGCTTTCGGGCATGGACGCGTCGATCAGCCGGCAGCGTTCCGGCTCCGCCTTGGCAATGGCACGGAATCCGTCGCGGATCAAAGTATGGTGCGCGAGGCCTTTGCTTTCGTAGCGGTTCTCGCGGCCATTCGATCTTGCGGCCGCACGGGCTAGTCCAACTTCGGGATCGAGGTCGAAGATCAAGGTGAGGTGCGGCCGGGTTTCGCCGACGATTGTTGTTTCAAGCGTATCGACGAAACTCATCGGGCAGCCACCGGCGTAACCCTGATAGACGCGCGTTGAGTCCATAAAGCGGTCGCACAGAACAATTGCGCCATTTGCGAGCGCGGGGCGAATGACATTGCGCAAATGATGGTCGCGCGCGGCATAGTTCAGAAGTGCTTCGGCCTCGGGAGACCAGCGCTTGGCGTCGCCGTTGACGAGCAGCGAGCGCACCTCCTCCGCCTCCGGCGTGCCGCCTGGTTCGCGGGTGACAACCAGGTTGCTGCCCGCGGCGCGCAATCTTTCCGACAGCGTGGAAATCTGCGTCGATTTCCCGGCGCCCTCCCCGCCTTCGAAGGTGATGAAGAGACTCATGCCGGGTCAGCCGCCGAAGGCCATGATGAGAAGGCTGTCGAAGGCCCTTGCCCACATCGATTGATCTTCGGCTACGTCTGCCGCGGTTTCCACGGGCGCCTCGACAATCGTTTCGCCGCCTACGACAATGCGCACAGTGCCTGCGGGGGTTCCGGCTTGGACCGGTGCGCGTAGCGGGCCTGTGTAACTGAGCTTTACTTCGGCAAGCTCCTGTTCGTCCGCCGAGAGTGATACTTTAATTCCTGATTTGGTGACGAGCGGCACCCATCTTGCCGTTCCGCCCCAAACCCTTGCATCGCCCACGGACTCGCCCGCTGCGTAAATGTCGAAGGGACGGAAGCGGCTGAAGCCCCAGTCGAGCAGGCGCTGGGCTTCCTGCTTGCGCTCGTTGGCGGTCTTGCTGCCCGCCACCACCATGATGAGACGGCGGTCGCCGCGTTTGACCGAACCCACGAGTCCGTAACCCGCCTCTCTGGTGAAGCCGGTCTTCATGCCGTCCGCGCCGGTGTAGTCCTTGAGCAGCGGATTACGGTTCTGCTGGGTGATCTTGTTCCAGGTAAAGTTGGGCTGGCTGTAGTAATTGTAGTGTTCGGGAAAATTGGTGACGATGTAGCGCGCCATGGTGGCGAGATCGCGGACACTCATGCGGTGTTCGGGATCGGGAAGACCAGTGGTGTTCTTGAATGTCGCGTTCTTGAGACCCATCGCTTTGGCGCGATCGTTCAAGCGCTGAACGAAGGCATCTTCCGAGCCCGCCAGTCCTTCCGCCACGATGATGCAGGCATCGTTCGCTGACTGAACAATGATGCCCTGGATCAGGTCCGAGAGCTTGATGCGCGACTTGAGGTCCGCGTACATGGTGGAGCCGCCGGACGACGCCCCGCCCTTCCGCCAGGCGTTCTCGCTCACCGGAAATTCCGTCTCCATCCTGACCTTGCCGGCCTTCAGTGTCTCGAAGACCTCGATCATGGTCATGAGTTTGCTCATGCTGGCCGGCGGCACTGCCGTATCGGCGTCCTTCTCATAGAGGACGCGGCCCGAGCGCGCGTCAATCAGGATAGCGTAAGCGGCTTTACTGGAAAAGTCGGCGTCCTGCGCCGAGGCCGCCAGGGCTTGCCACAGGCAGGCGAGGAAGATAGCGGCGAAACGTAAGGAGTGACTCGTCATGCTCCCGGCAGCTTAGGGCATTCGCCGCCGGGATTCGAGGGCTGGTTACTGCAAGCCTGCCTGCTGAGGATGCGAGGCGACGAGATGCGCATCCGCATGACCGCGGTCGATCACGGCGGCAAGCGCTTGCTGGGCCTGCTCTTCATCGCCAATGGGCCCCACGCGGACGCGGAAGATCGCGCCATCATCGCTCAGAAGTTCGGTCACCTGAACGGGGCCGATGCTTTCGAGCTGACCTTGCACCATCATGGCGTTGGCCGGTTCGGCGAAGGATCCGACCTGCACGAAGTAGACGCCACTGTCATACTCGGCAATTTGGGTTTCCTGCGGGATGGGCCGCGGCTTCTGGCGCTCGGCAACGGCGACTGTGGGTTCGCCGAACGACCTTCCATCAGCGGCGGCGATCATGCGGCGGAGTGGCGTGCCGCGCTCAAGTTCCCGGTTCATGGCGATCAGGTGGCTCGCATCGCGGTCGTTGAGCGGCGCCGGTCCAATGTACTGCACGCGCACGGGCGTTTTGCCTTTGCGCTTGAAATCGAGAACCTCGGCCACGCGCTTGGAGAGATCGATGATGCGTGGGCCGACGAATGGGCCGCGGTCGTTGATGCGGACAATCACTTGTTGGCCATTTGCGAGGTTCGTGACCTTCGCATAGCTTGGGATCGGCAGCGTCGGGTGCGCTGCGGTGAGCTGGTTCATGTCGAAGTACTCGCCGTTCGAGGTCATGCGGCGATGAAAGGCTTCGCCATACCACGAGGCCGGGCCTTCCTTGTCGTAGCCCGGCTGCTCTTTCGGCGTAAACCAGCGGCCGGCGACTTGATATGGTTTGCCGACATGACGCCTGCCGCCGCCAACCGGAATTGGTCCCTTGCCCTTGTAGTAAGGACTGCCGACGCCGGCGAAGGGATCGAGCTTCGACTGCTTCGAAGATTTCTTCGACGAGCAGCCTGCGAGCAAGCCCACGGCGACGCAAGCGATGACGGTATAAACAAACGTACGGCGCATCCGCCCACTCCCCGAAACGGGCCCCCCGGCCCCAAACGTTTCCCGTTACTGAAACGCAACGGGGAGAGTTTTTGCGGGAGTTCCGTAAAGACGGAGTTGCGGAAGATGGTTAACGCCAAACTATTGCGAGTTGGCGGTACTGGCGGCCCCATCGAGCCGCTTGCGGTTGGCGCCCGCGGCGGCGATGCCTTTGGTTTCCGCCTGGCCATAGAGTTCGATGGCCTTCTTTTTGTCGGCGGCGGTGCCCCAGCCCATTTCATACATCCCGCCCAGATTGTTGAGGCCCCAGCCATCGCCCTGATCGGCGGCTAGCTTGAACAGCTTGAAAGCCTCATCAAGATTACGGGTAATGCCCTTGCCGTTCAGATACATGATGCCGAGATTGTTCTGCGCCACTGCCAGCTTGGCGTCGGAGGCCTTGCGGTACCATTCAATCGCCTTGGCGTCGTCCGCCTTAACGCCGATGGCATTCTGATACGCGTGGCCGACCGCATTCTGAGACAGCGCGTGGCCCTTGCCCGCGGCATCGAGATAGAGCTTGAAGGCGGTCTCGGCATCTTTCTTGACGCCTTTGACGCCTTTCGAGACGATGCGCGCGAGGCGGAACTGGGCTTCGGAATTTCCCTGTAGTGCGGCCTGCCGGTACCACTTGGCGGCTTCGGCCTCGTCGGTCTTGGCGCCATTGCCCGATTCGTAGGCAGCGGCGACCGCCATCTGGGCTTCTTCGTCGCCGACCTTGGCAAGTTTCAGCTTTTTCGAGAACGGCAGTTCCTCGAGCGACTGGGCGAACACGGGCGCGGCAAGACTTACGGCGACGATCGCCGCGAAGAATGTTGTGCCCCACCCCTTCCTAAGCATGCCCGGCCCTTCTAGTTCACTCGAGTGAATGTGAGCGATTTGCAAATGAAGAGAACGCAACCCTTCACTTTCATGTTGTTGCCGCTGAGGCGCATTGTAGATGAATAGGTCCGGCCGTCATCGGCGTTGTAGATCGAGCCCTGCCACTTGTTGCCTCCCGCCGGTGTCATATCGTTTAAAATTCTCAGACCGATGACGGGGCGGCTGCGCAGCGCCGGGTTGGGGTTGTCCTTGTCCACTTTGGGACGGCCCTTTTTATCGAGCGGCTTCGCAAGTGCAATGATCGTGCCGCAGAGATTGGGGCCGCAGTTCGCAACCCTGACCGTGACCTTTCCATTGTTCATGCGCCAGACGCCGAGCGCGCCGGTATCTGCTTGCGCGGTTCCCACCGCCAAGAGAAGCATCGCAGCCGCTGCGAAACTCGTGAAGGTTTTCATGCCGTGTTTTCCCCGTTTTCTTCCATCCGAACGCCGCCAGTTGAAGGGCGGCGCCATCTCGTTTAGGGTCGAGACTTTCCCGGAGCACTATGATGAGCAACGTCGCAGCACTCAAGACCCCCCAAATTCATGATGCAGCCGAATGGCAATTGCGTGTCGAGCTTGCGGCGGCATTTAGACTGGCCGCCCGCTTCGATTGGCACGAGGCGGTGGCCAATCATTTCAGCCTTGCCGTTACGCCGGACGGCAAGAAGTTCCTGATGAATCCGAGGTGGAAACACTTCACGCGGATCAAGGCGTCCGAGCTTCTGCTGCTCGACGCGGAGGACAAGTCCACCATGGCGCGTCCTGATGCGCCGGACCTCACCGCATGGTCGCTGCACGGGCGCTTGCATGCCGCCCTGCCCCACGCGCGCTGCATCATTCATCTGCACCCGCCGCATGCCACCGCGATCGCTTCTCTTGCCGATCCCGAGATCAAACCCATCGATCAGAACACGGCGCGATTCTACAATCGCGTGGCCGTCGACATGGACTATGGCGGCATGGCGAATACCGACGCTGAAGGCGACCGTTTGGCCCGCCTCATGGGCAACAGGTCGATCATGATGATGGGTAATCATGGTGTGCTGATCTGCGCGCAGACAGTCGCCGAAGCCTTCGATCTCACCTACTATCTAGAGCGGTCTTGCCGCAATCTCGTGCTCGCCTATCAAACGGGCCAGCCGCTGCATGTGATGAGCGATGCGGTGGCCGAGAAAACGGCACAGGAATGGGAAGGCGACCGCGATCAGTTCCACGCCCACTTCGCCGAGATGCGCGCGGTCCTCGATGCCGAAGGCCAGGACTACGCCGCCTGAGCTTTGCAAATCCGTGGGCCACTGCTACATGCCGGGCCTGCACCAGGAGAGGTGGCAGAGTGGTCGATTGCGGCGGTCTTGAAAACCGTTGAAGGCGCAAGTCTTCCGGGGGTTCGAATCCCTCCCTCTCCGCCAGTTGCGAGATGACGAGCAGCGCTCCTCGTGAGTGAGAGGCCATGCGGCGGGCGCAGGGCAAGGCGACAGTTTCCGGCGCTTGCGTGGATTTCTGGCTCGGATAAAGTTTCCCGAAAACACCCGGTCAACCGGGGCTAGTGGGGAGGATGACGCCGCAGTGACGACGACAGCTGTCGCCCTTGAAGGCGTGTCGAAATCTTTCGCCGGTCTGAAAGTCCTGAGCGGCGTGAGCTTCGATCTGCGTCCCGGTGAAGTGCACGCGCTCGTGGGCGAGAACGGCGCTGGCAAGTCGACGCTGATCAAAGTGCTGTCGGGGCTGCACCGGCCGGACGAAGGCCGCGTCCTGGTGCGCGGCACCGCTGTCACGTTCGCGTCGCCGCGCGATGCGCATCATGCCGGTATCGCTACCGTGCATCAGGAACTGCTGCTCTTTCCCGAACTCACGGTTGCCGAGAACGTCTTCCTCGGCCAGGCGCCCAAGGCTTCATGGGGAGGACTCGACTGGGGTGCGATGCGCAGGCGGGCCCGTGAACTGCTCGATAGTCTCGACAGCCATGACCTCGATATTGATGTGCGCGTAAGTACGCTTTCGGTGGCGAACCGGCAGCGGGTCGAAATTGCCCGCGCACTGGCGCAGGATGCCCGAGTCGTCATCATGGACGAGCCGACGGCCGCACTCGCCGAAGCCGATGTTAAGCGTCTCCTCGACATCGTGCGCCGCCTCAAGGCGCGCGGCGTCGGCATCATCTATGTGAGCCACAAGCTCCCCGAGATATTCGCCCTTGCGGATCGCGTGACGGTGCTGCGCGATGGCCAACATGTGGCGACCAAGGACATCGGCGAAGTGACCGAAGCGAGCCTCGTCTCGATGATGGTGGGGCGGCCGCTCGATAGGCTCTATCCCAAGAAGATTGGCGCCAGCGGCGATGCCGTGCTGGAACTGCGGGGTGTTTCTTACCGCACCGTGGTTCGCGATATCTCTTTTGCGTTGAGGCGCGGCGAAATACTCGGCATCGCGGGTCTCGTAGGTTCGGGACGCACCGAAACGGCGCTCACCATATTTGGCATCACGCCAGCGACCGCGGGAGAAATTCTGCTCGATGGCAAGCCGGTGACGATCACCAGCCCGGAAGCAGCCCGCGATCTCGGTATTGCCTATGTGCCGGAAGACCGCGGGCAGCAGGGCCTGATCAGGAGCCAACCCATCGCAGAAAACATCGCTCTCGCTAATCTGAAACGCCTCAAACGCGGCTGGTTCGTCGATGGCGGCAAGCTGCTGGCGGAGGCAAGGAACGCTATGAGCCGTTTCGGCGTCAAGGCGCGGGGACCCGAGCAGCTGGTGCGCGAACTCTCCGGCGGCAACCAGCAAAAGGTGGTGCTGGGCAAGTGGCTGGCGGGTACGCCGAAAATCCTCATCATGGATGAGCCGACCCGCGGGATCGACGTGGGCGCCAAGGCGGAAATCCATCAACTCATGCGCAAGCTGGCCGGCGAGGGCATGGCCATTCTGATGATTTCGAGTGAACTTCCCGAAGTGCTCGGCATGAGCGACCGGGTTCTGGTGATGAACAGCGGCCGCATCATTGCCTCGTTCGACGAAGGCGAGGTGACGGCGGAAGCGGTTGGCCACGCCATGGCGCATACGTCGAGGAATGCCGCATGACGGATGCCGCCCTGCCCCGCGCTGGCGTTTCGCGCTCCGGCCTTCGGCGCTTCATCGGCGGTTATGGCCAGGAGCTGATCGTATTGCTCGCCATCGTGCTGCTGTTCGTCGTGGTCGGGAGCTACAATCCGCGTTTCCTCAACGACACCAACATGAATTCGATCTTCGCGGGGAACGCCTATATTGCGGTGGCGGCCATTGGCATGTCCATGGTCATCATCTCGGGCCACATCGACGTTTCGGTGGGTTCGATGATCGGGGTCATTGCGACGATCGCCGGAACGCTTGCGGTATCAGGTTATCCTGTATGGATCGCCTGGACCGTGCCGGTGCTGTTTTCGATTTTCGTCAATGCCGGGGTCGGCGCGCTCGTCGCCTATATGCGCATCCCCTCGATCGTGGTGACGCTCGGCATGCTCTCGATATTGAAGGGCGGCCTGATCAGCGCCACAGGCGGCGCCTGGATCTCCGACCTCCCGCCTGCCTTCATGATCGCGCAGTGGCGCATCTTCGGCATCGCCTCCCCGGTCTATTTTATGGTGATCCTGACGATCCTCGCGGCACTGTGGATGCGCTACTCGAATTTCGGCCGCGCCATCTATGCGGTGGGCGGCAACATGGAGGCAGCGCGCGCGGCGGGACTCAACCCGGAACGAACGGTTGTTGGCGTTTTCGCGCTGCACGGCCTTTTCGCAGGCATTGCCGGGCTGCTGTTCGCCACGCAGCTGCAGGTGATTCAGTCCACCGTGCCGCCCAACCTTGAGCTGACCGTGATCACTGCCTCTGTCATCGGCGGCGTTTCCATACTGGGAGGAGTTGGAACAGTAATCGGTTCCACCTTGGCAGCAATCTTGTTTGCAACGATTGGTTCCGCGCTCGTCTTCCTGAACGTATCGGCCTACTGGCTTCGCGCCGTCTTGGGGTTGATGATCCTTGCGACGGTCCTTGCAGATATGATCAGGCGGAGGCGCTCGACATGACTGCGCGTCTGATCCGGCATGAGTCCATTCTCGCCGTTCTCACGGTCGTGGCACTCGCCCTGCTCGCCTACCAGTCCGACAAGTTCTTCACTGCCGACAATCTCCTGAACCAGGGCCGCCTGATGGCGGAGGTGGGCCTCGTGGCGCTGGCCATGACCTTTGTCATTGTTACGGCGGGCATAGACCTCTCCGTCGGCTCGATCCTCGGCCTCACCGCCATACTGCTCGGCGTGTTCTGGAAGAATGTTGGCTTGCCTCTGCCCGCGGCCATGATTCTTGCAATCGCATGCGGCACCATCGCCGGTTATGTGAATGGTCTTATCATCACCCGCTTCAAAGTGCCGCCGCTGATCGCGACGCTGGCCACCCTGGCGCTCTATCGCGGGCTCGCCGAAGGCATTAGTGAGGCGCGCTCGGTGCGCGGGTATCCGGAATGGTTCTTCTTCTTTGGCCAGGGCGAAATCCTTGGTGTGCCGTTCCAGCTCTGGCTACTGGTCATCGCCGCCATCGTCTGTGGCGTCATCTTGGCGAAGACACCGTTCGGTCGCGCCACCTACGCCATCGGCGCAAACGAGACCGCCGCTCATTTCTCAGGCATACGGGTCAATGCCACGAAACTCTGGATCTACGCGGCAGCGGGATTCCTGGCGGCCACGGCGGCAGTGGTGTTCGTTTCAAGGGTGACGACGACGCGCTCCGATATGGGAACCGGACTTGAGCTTGACGCCATCACCGCCGTGGTTCTAGGCGGCACCAGCATTTTTGGCGGCAAGGGTACGATCATCGGCACAGTGTTGGGCTTGGTGCTCATCCAGGCCCTCAAGAATGGCCTTGCGCTCTCGGGCGTAAAAGGTGACGGTACGATCATCGTGATTGGCGTGGTGTTGATCGGCGCAATCCTTGCCAGCGCGATATTCGACAGGAACAAGGGCGGGTGAACGAGGAGGATAGTTCCGGGCCTCGCCGCCTTTGAAGAACAAGCCCGGACGGGAAACATGGAGAGCAAGACATGAAGAAACTCACTGCTGCTTTCGCCCTCGCTATGGGCCTGATGACGAATGCTGCCTTCGCACAGTCGGCGTGGACGGGCGGCGACGATCTGCCGACGAGTCCGCTCGCGTGCGACGGAACGCCGGGCAAGATGGAAGCCAAACCCTATGACGGCGCTGAACCTACCGGTGCTCCAGATCGCGCGGGCAAGAAGATCACCGTGATCGACATTCCGAAGCTCATCGGCGTCGGCTACTTCGCCGCGACGACCAAGGGCATGCAGGAAGCCGCCGCCGAGCTTGGCAATGTCGACGTGAAGACGGATGGGCCGACCAAGGCGAATATCGACGAGCAGATCACCTTCATCGACAACTACATCACCTCGGGCGTGGACGGCATTCTCTTCGCCGCCAACGATCCGGTGGCCATCGCGCCGGTGCTGAAGAAGGCGCTCTCGAAGGGCATCAACGTGGTGGGCTATGACGCCAACTCGACGCCGGATGCCCGCCAGTGGTTCGTGAACCAGGCAATGTTCAACGGCATCGCCAAAGGCCTCATCGACAACATGGCGAAGGAAATCGGCGAGGATGGCGCTTTCGCCATCGTCACCTCGACCTTCACTACGCCCAATCAGGCGCGCTGGATCGCCGAGATGGGAGCCTATGCGGCGCAGTGCTACCCCAAGATGAAGTGGCTCGAGACCGTGGAAGCGCAGGAGGACAACACGCTGTCCTTCAATCAGGCGACCACGCTCATCAACAAGTATGGTGATGAGATCAAGGGCATCTTCGGCATGACGTCGATCGCGACGCCGGCCTCCGCCGAGGCGGTCACCCAGGCTGGCAAGTGCGGCAAGATCGCCGTGGTGGGCCTCGCCACGCCGAACGCCATGAAACCCTATGTCAAGTCGGGGTGTGTAAAGTCGGTTGTGCTGTGGAGCCCGGTGGATCTTGGCTATGCCGCGCTGCACGTGCTGCGCGCCGTGGCCGACGGCACGCTCAAGGCCGGCGCCACCTCAGTGAAAGCGGGCCGGCTCGGCGAGCTGCAGGTTGTGAATGGCTCCGAGATTTTGCTCGGTAATGCCTTCACCTTCTCCATGGACAACATCGAACAGTTCGATTTCTAAGCCGATCGTCCGGAGACCAACGAGGCGCGCCCGCTGTTCATAAGGTTGCGGGCGCGCCGCATTTCCAAACATTGAGATAGGTTCATGTCTGATTCTGCTACAATTCCTTCGCAGTGGGACGATCCCAAGGCAGCCGAGCTCGACGAGCCTGGGTTGCTTCTCTACCGTTCCAATCTTCTCGGCAGCGATCTCAGGATCACAAATTTCGGAGGCGGCAATACCTCCGCGAAAGTGGCGATGAACGATCCGCTCACTGGGGAGGCCGCAACCGTTTTGTGGGTAAAGGGTTCGGGCGGCGATATTGGCTCGATGAAGCTGGATGGCTTCGCCACGCTCTACATGGACAAGCTCGAGCGCCTGAAGGGACTCTACAAGAGCCTCGATCAGGAAGACGCGATGGTGCACGCGCTGAACCACTGCATCTTCAACCTCAATCCGAGGGCGCCCTCGATAGACACGTGCCTGCATGGCTACGTGCCCTACTCCCATGTCGATCATGTGCACGCCGATGCGGTGATCGCGATAGCCGCGGCAAAGGACTCGGAGAAGCTGACGCGCGAAGTCTTCGGCGCGGAGATGGGTTACCTCCCGTGGCAGCGGCCGGGCATCGATCTCGGCATCAAGCTCGGCGAGATGGCGAAGGACAATCCGAAGCTTGTTGGCGTGGTGCTGGGCAGTCATGGCCTTTTCACGTGGGCCAACGACGCGAAGACCTGTTACGAGACGACTCTTCGAATCATCAACAAGGCCGCCTTGTGGCTTGAGCAGAACCGCAAGAAGCCTTCATTCCTTGGAGAAGCCGTGAAGGCCCTCGGGCCGGACGAACGGTTGGCTGCGGCGCGGCGGCTGATGCCGGAAATCCGGGGGCGAATCTCGAAGGACGAATACAAGGTCGGACATTTTGCCGATACGCCGGAAGTGCTTGAGTTCGTCAATTCGAAGCAGCTCGAAACCCTGGCGCCGCTCGGCACCTCCTGCCCCGATCACTTCCTGCGTACGAAAATCCGCCCACTGATTGTTCCGCACGACGCCGATGGCGCGGCGATGGACAGGCTGATCGAGGAATATCGCGCGGGTTATGGCGCGTATTATGAGCGCTGCAAGCACGCCAACTCGCCCGCGATCAGGGACGCCAATGCGGTGATCTATCTCGTGCCGCGGATCGGGATGATCTCGTTTGCGAAAGACAAGGCTACGGCGCGCATTGCCGCCGAGTTCTACGTGAACGCCATCAACGTGATGCGGGGTGCGTCTGGAGTCTCGCAATATACCGGACTCCCCGAGCAGGAAGCCTTCGACATCGAGTATTGGCTTCTCGAGGAAGCAAAACTGCAGCGCATGCCGAAAGCGAAGAGCCTCGCGGGACGAATTGCCTTCGTGACCGGCGGTGCCAACGGCATTGGCGCGGCAATCGCTTCAAAGCTTCTTTCCGAGGGCGCTTGTGTTGCGATTGCCGACATCGACCAGAAGGCGCTGGGCGAAACATCCACGGCCTTCGGCAAATCTTATGGCAAGGACAATGTGTTGGCGGTGAAGGTGGATGTCACAAGCGAAGAGGCCGTCGTCAAGGGTATGGAAGACACGGTGCTTCGCTTCGGCGGACTCGACATCGTCGTGAACAACGCCGGCATCGCCATTCCTGCCCCCGTTGAAGACACTTCTCTTGAAGTTTGGAACAAGCAGATGGCCATTCTCGGTACAGGCTACTTCCTGGTGGGGCGCGAAGGCTTCCGTCTCTTGAAGCGCCAGAATATCGGCGGGTCGATGATTTTCATCGCCTCCAAGAATGGCGTCGTGGCCTCGGCCGGCACCAGCGCCTATGGCGCGATCAAGGCGGCGGAAATCCATCTGGCGCGGGTGATGGCTCTCGAGGGCGCACCGCTTGGCATTCGCGTCAACACGGTCAATCCCGATGCGGTGCTGCGCGGCTCCAAGATCATGTCTGACAATTTCCGCAAGAGCCGCGCCGAGTCGCTGAAGATCAGGCCGGACGAACTGGAGGAGCATTACCGCAAGCGCTCGCTGCTGCAGCGCTCGGTGTTTCCGGAGGACATCGCGGAAGCCGTCTATTTCTTCGCCTCCGACCTCTCCAACAAATCCACCGGCAACATGCTGAATGTCGACGCCGGGCATCTCGCGTCGTTCACGAGGTAGGCCATGAGCTTCGCGATTTCCGCCGCGTTCATCAACGAGCAAAACACCAAACTCGCCGACGCGCACAACGAAGACTTCGAGTCCCTCGGGCGGCGTCTCGATCGGCGCGGGATTTCCATCGAAGCTATGACACGCCGCGCCATGGATTATGCGGTCGCGGTGCCAACCTGGGGTGTCGGCACCGGCGGCACGCGATTCGCGCGCTTTCCGGGACCGGGCGAGCCGCGCAACATCCACGACAAGCTCGAAGATTGCGGCGTCATCCATCAACTGACTCGGGCAACGCCAGCTGTCTCGCCGCACATCCCATGGGACAAGGTTTCGGACTACAACGCGCTCCGGCAGGAGGCAGCTCAGTATGAGCTTGGCTTCGATGCCGTAAACTCGAACACGTTTCAGGATCAGCCAGGCCAGAAGTTTTCATATAAGTTCGGCTCGCTCGCGAACGCCAATACGGACAATCGCAAGCAGGCCGTCGAGCACAATCTCGAATGCATCGAAATCGGAAGGGCATTGGGATCGACCGCGCTGACCGTTTGGATCGCGGATGGATCGAATTTCCCCGGCCAGAGCAATTTCACCAAGGCGTTTGACCGCTATCTGGAGTCGCTCGCACAAATCTACGGCGCACTGCCGAAGGACTGGTCGGTATTCCTCGAGCACAAGCTCTACGAACCCGCGTTTTACTCGACTGTGATCTCCGATTGGGGCTCGAGCTTCATGGCGGCGATGGAACTGGGGCCAAAAGCCAAGTGTCTCGTCGATCTTGGCCATCACGCGCCGAACGTTAATATCGAACAGATTGTCGCGCGGCTGATCCGCGCCAGGAAGTTGGCCGGTTTCCATTTCAACGATTCGAAGTACGGAGACGATGATCTGGATTCGGGATCGGTCGATCCGTTTCGGCTGTTCCTTGTTTTCAACGAACTGGTCGACGCGGAACACCGCAAGATGCCGGAATTCAATCCCGCCTACATGATCGATCAGTCGCATAACGTGACGGACCCGATCGAGAGCCTGATGGGCTCTGCCGTCGAGATCGTGCGGGCCTTCGTGCAAGCGAGCTTGATCGACCGCGCGGCGCTCGATGCGGCGCAGGACGGAAGCGATGCGATGGCGGGACATCGCATCGTCAAGCAGGCGTTCAATACCGATGTTTCGCCCATTCTCGCGGAAGCGCGGCGGCGCAAGGGCGGCGCACTCGAGCCTCTCGCTTGCTATCGGGCGAGCGGCTACCGTGCCGCAAAGACGAAAGAACGGCCGGTGTCCGGCGTGGCGGCGGCGGGCATCGTTTGAGGAGAAGGCTTATGAAAGTTCTTGTGATCGGCGCAGGCGGGATGATCGGCGCGAAGCTCGTGCAGCGCTTGTGTGCCGAAGGGCGGATCGGTGTGCGCGAGATCAGCGGGATCATGCGATACGATGTGGTCATCGCGCCCCCTCCTCCGGCATCGAACTTCCCAATCGAAACCCATGCCGGGGATTTGTCCCTGTCCGGCGAAGCGGAGAAGCTGATTTCGTCAAGACCCGATCTCATCTTCCATCTCGCCGCCATCGTGTCGGGCGAGGCGGAGGCGGATTTCGACAAGGGGTACCGCATTAATCTGGATGCCACCCGCAATCTGTTCGAGGCCATCCGCAAGTTGGGAAACTACAAGCCGCGAATCATCTTCACGTCGTCGATTGCCGTTTTTGGTGCGCCCTTCCCAGAGGCGATTGGTGACGAGTTCTTCACCACACCGCTGACGAGCTACGGAACCCAGAAGGCCATCGGCGAATTGCTGCTCTCCGATTATTCCCGGCGCGGGATCTTCGACGGAATTGGCCTTCGGCTGCCGACGATCTGCGTGCGCCCCGGCAAGCCCAACAAGGCGGCCTCGGGGTTCTTCTCGGGAATCATCCGCGAGCCTTTGAGCGGCGTTGAAGCTGTGTTGCCGGTGGCCGAGGATGTGCGGCACTGGCATGCTAGCCCGCGTTCGGCGATCGGCTTCCTCATGCATGCGGCGGGCCTCGACACCGCTCTTCTCGGCAATCGTAGAAACATCACGCTTCCCGGCCTATCCTGCACCGTTGCCGAGCAGATCGAAGCGCTAGGGCGCGTGGCGGGCGAGAGGTATTCGAAACTCATTCGCCGCGAACCCGATCCCACCATTGTCCGCATCGTGTCCGGGTGGCCAAGGAATTTCGCACCCGAGCGGGCACTGGCGCTCGGGTTCAAGTCTGAAACAAGTTTCGACGACATCATCAAAGTTCACATTGACGACGAGTTAGGCGGCAAACTACCTGCCTGATCCCTGCCGCCGGCATGCGTGTCATGCCGCAAACGAGGTTGGCGTCGGGAGCAGCTCTGCCTAAGACTGGCCGCCGTGACAGCGAGCGGGACCGCCAGCATTTCCAGCGAAAATCGCGCCGCCGGCATCCTCTGGATGCTGGCGACGATGTTTTGTTTCATCGCGCTCGACGCGATCATGAAGTACCTGATGGAGAGCTATTCGCTGCTCCAGGTCACCTGGGGACGGTTTTTCTTCGCGACCATTATCGCGGTGTTCGTCTGCGGACGGCGCTTGCCCTCGCTTGCGATCAGCCGCTCGCCGGGACTGCAGGCCGTGCGTTCGGTTCTGCTGATGACCACAACGGGACTTTTCAATGCGGGAATCCGAACGGTTCCACTGGCTGCGACCACCACCATCATGTTCCTTAGTCCCATCCTGGTCACGGTTCTCTCCATCCCGCTTCTCAAGGAAAAGGTAGGGATGCGGCGTTGGGCCGGCGTGCTTGTGGGATTTGCCGGCGCCGCAATCGTGGTCAGGCCGTGGGACAGCAACCTCGGCGGGTTGGGAATCGGGGTGTTGTTCCTGCTGGCGGCGGCGCTCACCAATGCCAACTACCAGATCGTGACGCGCATGGTCCGCAACGACGAGCAATTGACATCCCTGCTGTACACCGCGGCCGCGGGCGCGATCGCGACAAGTTTCGTTGTTCCCTGGTTCTGGAGCTGGCCGGATGCCATGGGATGGACATTGCTCGCGAGCAGCGGGTTATTTGGCGGCATTGGCCATCTCTGCCTGATCAAGGCGCTGCAACAGGCGCCGGCTTCGGTCGTGGCACCATTCTCCTACTCGTCGCTGATCTGGGCCACGCTGTTCGGCCTCGCGATCTGGGGTGAATGGCCGGACGAGTGGACCTGGGCGGGTGCCGCACTCATCATCGGCTCCGGCCTTTACATCTTTCATCGCGAAAGGGTGCGCCATGCGGACACTTAAGTTCGCGTCCGCGCCATAGTTCCGGTCCATGACAGCACGCAGCAGCGACAGCAATCTGACAGGCATGATCTCGCTCATGACGGGCGTGATGGTGTTTTCGGTGCAGGACGCCATCATCAAGCTTTTGAGCGGCGACTATCCGGTGACGCAGGCGATCGTACTCAGATGCCTTGTGGCGCTGCCACTGCTCGTGGCATTTGTCTCGTTCGAGACAGGCCTTGCCGCTCTCAAATCGAAGAACATCGGCCTGCTCACATTGCGCGGGCTCATTCTGCTGGTCGCCTATACCACTTACTACATGGCGCTTCCAGCATTGCCGCTGGCGGAGGCCGTGGCGTTGTTCTTCATCGGTCCGATCTTCATCACCATTTTGGCCGGCCTGTTGCTCGGCGAGAAACTGACGGCGGCAAGCTGGATCGCGGTGTTCACGGGCTTTGCCGGCGTTCTCATCATCGTACGGCCGGGATCGGCGCTGTTCGAACCTGCGGCGCTCCTCAGCGTTGCCAGTGCCTTCACCTATGCCTTGGCCATGATTTTGGCGCGCCGGCTCGGCGTCAGCGAAGGGGCAACCGTCATGGCCTTCTACCAGAACGTCGTCTATCTCTTCGCCGCGTCAGCGATGGCCATGATATTCGCAGCGGCGGGTGCGACCGGCGGGGTGCATCCAAGCATCGATTTCCTGCTGCGGCCGTGGGTGTGGCCAACACTGCGCGATGCGGCACTCATGGGGCTATGCGGCATCATCGCCGCGGCCGGAATGTCTCTTCTCACCCACGCCTATCGAAGGGCTCAGGCAAAGTTTGTGACCGTGTTCGAGTATACCGGGATGATCTGGGCGCCGCTGTGGGGCTTTGCCTTCTTTTCCGAAATACCACATCTCACCACGATAATAGGCACCGTCCTGATCATTGCAGCCGGAATCTATGCGGTACGCGCGGCCTCGCCGGATCCCAACTGACGCAATACCAGCACCATGGCGGCGTGCGCATCGTCCTCGCCGATGTTGACGATCTTGTGTGGAAGGTCTCCCCGGAACCTTAAGGTCTCGCCGGCGCGGACCACTTCAATTTGCCCGCCGGATGTGACCTCGATCGTGCCGCGCATCAAATAAAGATGCTCAACAGTTCCCGGCGGATGGGGATCGGATTCGAGAACGCCCTTGGGCTTTGCATGGAAGTCATACCACTGCAGCGTATCGACCAGATTGAGCGGGCCAGCGATGGCGAGGCGGCACAAACCGTCCTGGCTTTCAAGAATGGGAACGCCGGATTTCGACTGATGCTCCAGGAAAACATGGCTCTGATCCTCGCGCAGGACCTCCTCGATGGTCGTGTCGAGCGCCCGGGATAGACGATAAACGGTTGAAAGTGTTGGGTTTGTTTCGTTGCGCTCGATCTGGGAGATGATCGACTTGGCAACCCCCGAGTGTTCCGACAGCTCGCCCAGGGACATGTTGTAGGCTTTCCTCAGCCTCTGAATGGTCTTGCCCAGCGCCGGTGAAGAGTCGCTTTCGGAGGCCGTAGCCCGCTTGCCGCGCCGTATTGACATGATGCTGTTCCGAGTTTAGAACTTTCGTTCGTTAAAACGAACAATTAACGGAATGGACCTAGATTTACCCCAACCTAGCGCCCTTTTCCGTTAAAAATCAAGCAAATTCTGAGATTTGGGGCAAAGGACGGAAACCGGCAGATCGTCCGGCGAAGCAAACAGGAAGAGGCCATGAGCGTTATCAAGCTGATCGACAAGGACGGCGTAAGCCACATCCTGGATGCGGTCGAGGGCTGGCGGGTCATGGAAATCATCCGCGAGCATGGCTTCGATGTGGGCGGTCTCTGCGGCGGCGCCTGCTCCTGCGCCACCTGCCATGTGGACGTCGATGGCGCGTGGGCAGCGAAACTCGTGCCCGCCAACGACGACGAGGAAGCGATGCTCGACGAGGTGCCGGTTGCCGGGCCTTCGTCGCGGCTTTCCTGCCAGATCATCTATTCGCCGGAGCTGAGCGGCTTGACCGTGCGGCTCGTGGCCAACGGGTAAAACTGCGATGCGGTATTTTCCCATTTTCTTCGACCTCAAGGACCGCCACGTCGTCGTGATCGGCGGCGGCGAGGAGGCGCTCCGCAAGGTGCGGCTTTTGCTCAAGACCGAAGCGAAGATCTCCGTGATCGCGTCCGTTCTTCATGACGAACTTGCAAGCGAGCCGCGCGTGAACTGGCTTGCCCGCGAATTCCGGGCGGAATTGCTCGACGATGCGGTAGTTGTTTTCTCCGCTGATCCGGCGCTGAACGAAGCGGTTTCGAAGGCGGCGAAGAAGCATAACATCCCGGTGAACACCGTGGATGATGCATCGCTTTGCACCTTCATCGTTCCCTCGATTGTGGACCGCGATCCCGTGGTCGTGGCGATCGGCACCGAGGGAACGGCGCCGATGCTCGGGCGGGGCCTTCGCGCGAAGATCGATGCCCTGCTCCCGCAGGCGCTTGGCACGCTGGCGAAGGCTGCCGCTGGACTGCGTCCCCGCGTTGCCGATGCAATGCCGCCGGGCAACCGCCGCCGTGGCTTCTGGCAGCGCTACTTCTTCGGCGATGTTCGCGACCACTTTCTTTCGGGCGATCTTGGCCGTTACAGCACTGGCGTAGAGAATTTGTTTCGCGATGAAGTCGCTCCGCGCATCGGCAGTGTTTTTGTGGTTGGCGCTGGCCCCGGCGATCCGGAACTCCTGACGCTCAGGGCTCAGCGCAAGCTGCAGGAAGCCGATGTCATCGTCTATGACCAGTTGGTCAATCCAGCCATTCTCGAAATGGCAAGGCGCGATGCCGTGCGGCTTGCCGTTGGCAAGACGCCTTTCGGCCAGTTTGACATCAACGCCATGCTCATTCGCGAAGCCAAAGCAGGAAAGATCATCGTGCGTCTCAAGATTGGCGATCCCGATGTGTTTGGCCCTGGCGGCGAGGAACAAACTGTACTCGAAGCGCAGGGTATTCCCGTCGAGATCGTGCCGGGCATTTCCGTGGCGATTGGATTGCCGCTGACAGAGGCAAGAGTTTCGGCGGACGTCGTTGTCTTCCCTGTGCGGGGAGACATTACGGACGCGGTTTTGAGGGCAGCATCATGAGCGTGATCGAAAAGGGCAAGGTGATGACGGCGAACCGTCTTCGCGACGGGATCGTAGTGTTCCTCACCCGCTCCGGCCAATGGAGCGAGAAGATCGACGATGCGGTGCTCGCACTCGAGCCTGAGGCCGCTGCCGCTCTGGAAGCTCGCGCAAAGAAGGATGAGGAAGCAACGCTCGTGACCGGCGGCTATCTCTTCGAGGCAACGCGCGTCGACGGCCGCATCCGCGCGAGCCACATCCGCGAACGTATGAGAACGCTCGGGCCAACAGTCAGGCTCGATCTTGGAAAACAGGCCGATGGGACGGCGGGCGGCTTTGCCGCTCCCGAGGAGGCTGCCTAGTCATGTACCGCTACGACGAGTTCGATCATCAGTTCGTGCGCGAGCGCACCGCGCAATTCCGCGACCAAGCGGACCGCCGCCTCAAGGGCGAGCTCACGGAGGACGAGTTCCGCCCGTTGCGGCTGATGAACGGGCTCTATCTGCAGCTTCACGCTTACATGCTGCGCGTGGCCGTCCCCTATGGGACGCTGTCATCGCGGCAGATGCGGCAGCTGGCGATGATCGCGGAGAAATACGACCGCGGTTATGGCCACTTCACCACGCGCCAGAACATCCAGTACAACTGGATCAAGCTTGAAGACACCGCCGACATTCTCGCGGCCCTCGCCGAAGTCGAGATGCATGCGATCCAAACGTCCGGCAATTGCATTCGCAACGTGACGACCGATCACTGGGCGGGTGCTGCCGCGGACGAGATCGCCGATCCGCGTCCTGTCGGCGAATTGCTCAGGCAATGGTCGAGCCTCCATCCCGAGTTCTCGTACCTGCCGCGCAAGTTCAAAGTGGCGGTCACCGGTGCGCCGAACGATCGCGCCGCTGTGAAAGTGCATGACATCGGTCTTCGTTTGCATCGCAATGATAAGGGCGAAGTGGGTTGGGAAGTGCTGGCGGGCGGCGGTCAGGGGCGCACACCGATCGTTGCCATCACGGTTCGCGAGTTCCTGCCCGAGAAGGAGCTGATCGCCTATCTCGAAGCGATCATGCGCGTCTACAATCTCTATGGACGGCGCGACAACAAGTACAAGGCGCGCATCAAGATCCTTGTGCATGAGCTGGGCGCGGAAAAGTTCCGCGCCGAGGTCGAAGCCGAATATGCGCGCAGGCCGCAGCAGACCACCGAAGTCGAGGAGCGCGAACTCGAACGTATCGCCAAATATTTTGCGCCGCCGCCGTTCGAAAAGCTCTCGCGCTTCACGCCCAAGTTCGACGAGGCGCGGATCGCGAACCCGGCTTTCGGGCGCTGGGCGCGCAACAATCTCGCCGCCCACAAGCAGGACGGCTACACTATCGTCAACATCTCGCTCAAACCGGAAGGCGGAATCGCCGGCGACGCCACAGCGGTTCAGATGCGTCTCATGGCCGATCTTGCCGAGCGCTACAGCTTCGATGAACTTCGGGTCAGCCATCCGCAGAACATCGTGCTGCCGCATGTGAAGAAGGAAGATGCTTTCGCCATCTGGCAGAAGCTCGGAGCCGCGGAGCTGGCAACACCAAACCTTGGCCTCATCGGCGATATCATCGCCTGCCCCGGCCTTGACTATTGCGCGCTGGCGACGGCGCGCTCGATCCCGATTGCCCAGGCAATCTCGCGGAAGTTCGCGAGCCTCGACAAGCAGGAAGAGATCGGTCCAATCAAGCTCAACATCTCCGGCTGCATCAATGCCTGCGGACATCATCATGTGGGTCACATCGGCATTCTCGGCCTCGATAAGAAGGGCGAGGAATTCTACCAAATCACGTTGGGGGGTTCCTCCTCCGAGTCTGCCTCGATTGGCGCAATCCTCGGGCCTGGATTTGCCGGTCACGAGGTGCCCGACGCTATCGAAACCATTCTCCATACCTATCTCAAGCTGCGCAAACCCGGCGAGGAGTTTCTCCACGCCTACCGCCGGGTTGGCCCGCAACCTTTCAAGGAGGCGCTCTATGCCACTGCTTAAGAACGGGACGTTCGTGACCGACGAGTGGACAGAGATCGACGACGCGGCTGCATTCCCCGAGACGGGCAATGTCATCGTGTCGTTGGCGCGCCTGCAAAAGGACTGGGAGTCGCTGGCAAAGTTCACCGGCCAGGTGGGCGTTTCCGTTCCCAACACGGCGCGGGTGGAAGCACTTGTCCCTTATCTTCCCCGGTTGTCGCTTGTGGTGCTGACCTTCCCCGCCTTCGCTGATGGCCGCGCTTACTCGATCGCGCGGCAGATCAGGGAAGCGGGATATCGCGGCTCGATGCGGGCCGCCGGCAATGTGCTGCCGGATCAGTTGCAGTTCATGCGGCAAGTGGGTTTCGACAGCTTCCTGGTTTCGGATCGCTTCCCCCTGCCCGTCTGGCAGAAGGCATCGCGGCAGATGTCGCTTGCCTATCAGCGTGGCCTCATCCGCGCTGCCGGCGAAGCCGAAGTCTGGTCGGAGCGCCATTCGGAAGCCGAAGCGTGGGAGGAGCAGCCCCATGCTGGATGAGATCAAGATCGACAAGTTCATCTTCGAGTCCTACGCGGGTCTCGAGGGCCGCGAACTGCTGACTCTGATCCTCAAGGATTTCAAGGGCCGCGCTGCGGTGGTTTCGTCCTTCGGCGCGGAGTCCGCTGTCCTGCTTCATATGGTCGCCGAAGTCGATCCCTCGACACCGGTGATCTTTCTCGATACCGAGAAACATTTCTGGGAAACGATCGGTTATCGCTCCAAGCTCACCGATCATCTGGGTTTGAAAGATGTTCGTGTCGTGAAGCCCGATCCCGTCGATCTCGCCAAGACCGATCCCGATGGCACGCTCAACAAGAGCGACGCCGATCTTTGCTGCCACATCCGCAAGACGGTGCCACTGGAAAAGGCACTGCGCGGTTTCGATGTGATCATCTCCGGGCGCAAGCGCTATCACGGTGCTACCCGGGCGACGCTCAATTTTCTGTCCATCGAGGATGGGCGCTTGAAGGTGGAGCCGCTCGCCGGGTTCTCGGCGCTCGATCTCAATCAGTTTCGTGTCGCGCACGATCTTCCCTCGCATCCACTCGCATTGATGGGCTATCGCTCCATTGGCTGCGAGCCGTGCACGGTGGTGGGCGGCAGCGATGCCGATCCGCGCGCCGGGCGCTGGGCCGGGATGGACAAGATCGAGTGCGGCATTCACTGGACCGCCAACGGAATACCACTTCGGCTGGCCGCAAACGGGTAGTAGTCTACGCTCTGCAACTCCAGCCGGGGGCCGGGCATGGACGAATTCTTCCTCTTCATGGCGATCGGGTTCGTCGCGCAACTGATCGATGGCGCGATGGGCATGGGTTATGGCGCGATCTCGTCGGTGGCGCTGCTCGCAAGCGGCGTTCCGCCCGCCCATACCTCGGCCAGCGTTCACGCGGCGAAACTCTTCACCACGGCCACGTCCGGCGTGTCCCACATCCTGCATGGCAATGTGGAAAAGCGGATGTTTTGGATTCTGGCGACGGGCGGCGTCTTGGGCGGCATTCTGGGAGCCACGCTGCTGGTCAAACTGCCCGGGCAATCAGTGCGGCCCTATATCTTCGGCTATCTGATGATCCTCGGCTTCGTCATCATGCTGCGCGGCATCAAGATGGCGCAACAACGGGCGGTGAGTGGCAAGCTTGTTCTGCCTTTGGGCGGCGTTGGCGGCTTTCTCGATGCGCTGGGCGGCGGTGGCTGGGGCCCAGTCGTGACTTCGAGCCTGATTGGCGCTGGCGCCCCGCCCCGCTTCGTCGTGGGCACGGTCAATGCGGCCGAGTTCGTGGTGACGTGCGCCATCGTGTCGGCCTTCGCGGTGACATTGTTCAGCGGGCACTGGACGGACTCGAAGGGCATCGGCGAACATGTCTGGGCGATCGCGGGTCTTGTGGCGGGCGGACTTCCCGCGGCGCTCATTGCAGGATGGCTGTTGAAGAAAGCGCCGCGGCGGCCGTTGCTCATTGCCGTTGGATTGCTGATCGTATGCCTGTCGGGTTACGAGCTTTCCAAACTGTGGACGTGAAATTTCCTTCATTCTGACGCCGCAAGACGCGCGGGGAGTGAAGTAATCCGTATACGGATTATTTTTTCGATTCCCCTCATCCGTCATTCTGGCGGAAGCCGGGATCGATGGCGCGGAACTATCCGCGTTCGGAGCCATGGATCCTGGCGTTCGCCAGGATGACGGTTTTGAGAGATGGAAGAAGGGGTTTTGAAATAGATGCGGGCGAATGCCGGCGTTCGGCGACCCCAAATTCTCTCCATGGCCGGGCTTCGACCCGGCCACCCAGCGACTGGTCAAAGCCCGGCCATGGAGAGAGTGGGGATTGAGAGAGTGGGGATTGGCTGTGGAGATGCGGAGGCAGCTTAGGAGCTATCGAGTTTCCGTGCTTCCCAGGCGAGCCAGTGGCAGTCTCGGAGAACGTCCTCGACTTCGTGCTGGGGCTTTTTGTGGACATAAGGCGGCGGGCCGGGGCGGATCGGGTTGGTGTAGATCAATCGCTCTTTCGAAAGCCTCTCCCGCCTTGCCTTCCAGTGCAGGAAACGCCTGGCCTGACTGGTCAAATCGTCAAGTGCGAAGCTGATCGCGTGAAGCCTGTTTGCGAGAGACGTGGCATTTACTTTGCCGTCCTTCATCGGAGCGGGTTTGGATTTGGCGATGAGATCGCGGCTCTTCTTGTGCAAGGCCCGGAGTGCTGCGGGAGTGAGATCGGCGGGGGAGAAACTTTTGAGAGGATGTTTCGGGCGAGGCTCGGGAGGCAGAAGCGGTGGGCGGATGTCTTCGAGCCGGAAAGCGGGACGCCGGGTCTTGCCTGTTCCTTTCCTGACAATTTCACCCCTTGGCATAGGCCGCGAAACCGTGGGCTTCACAACCATTCCCCTTGCGGCGGCGACAATCAGTCGCCGGACAGCGGCTTCCGCAGGCCGGAGAATGCGCAGGATGGCGGTGTGCAGCGGGCGCGGAATCCGATCAATGGCAGCACCTTCCACAAGCCCGAGCATGGCAAACAGTGAAGCCACGATGCGCAAAAGCGCATCCCGGTTCCGGTTCATTGCCAAGTCCCAGTCCATGGGGGTTCCTCTTCAAACAAAGGAACATATATAGAACA
>JBJXGL010000361.1:0-5522 GCA_046160365.1 Aestuariivirga sp.
GCATAGGCCAACTCCGTGCCGTCCCATTCACGCCGGGCAAAACTATGCCGACAATGCCGGATGACTTTATCAGAGGAGAAGCGAATATGCATTCAAAACTCAGCATAGTCCGGTACTCGGAATATGATTTGGTTCTCGATCCCTACTCGAAGGCGCGAGGCCAGAGATGACTCCCCTGAAACTGGGCCAACTCCCCGACCGTGTGCCGGTCAAAATCGCGATCGCCGTGCTGCCTGACCTCAAGCGTGCGCTCGACGACTACGCCGTCCTCTATGCGCAAAGTTATGGCACCGAGGAACAGGTCTCGGACCTGATCCCCTATATGCTGGACGCTTTCCTCAAGGCCGATGCGGCGTTCCGGAAGAGCCGGAAGGAGCTTCAGGACCCGCCAAGCCTCCCGATCGGACGCCATCGCAGAACCGGATCGCCTGAACCCAAGCACGAGGAGGACAGCTGATGTCCGTCATCGGAACATTCGTCGCGACGACCGACGGCTATGTCGGAACCATCCGCACCCTCACCATCCACGCCAAGCTCCGCATGGTGGCGGTCGACAACAAGTCACGCGATGACGCGCCCGACTTCCGCTTCCTCTTTGGGATGCAGGAGGTTGGCGCTGCCTGGCGGGCGAAAACCCATGAAGCCGAACCGCGAGAATATCTCAGCGCCATGATCGATGACCCGATGTTCGCCGAGCCGCTCCGCGGCGCGCTGTTCGAGGACGGCGACAAGCTGAATTTCGTGTGGCGAAGGAAGGGCTAGCCGCACACGGGTCGGCAAGGCTGATCTACAACCGATCAATGGCCGCTTCGACATCACGCAGCGCCGTTCTCAATCGGTCGCGAAGCAGAGCCAACATCGCCGACGCATCGGGTTCGTCTTCGAGCATTTCCGGGGCGATCGATCGCCGAATGAGGGCATCAACAGAAACCTCGTCTCCTGCGCGCAAACTTCCCTCCCGCTGATCGTCGACCACTGCAATTGTTCCGTCCAGCGACATCGCGATTGTCGGCGTGATATGATTGACCACTACCGACTCGACCTGCGCAGCGGGGAGCCGAAGTTCAAAAACAGCTAGGCCCGCATCGTCCCGAACGGACGCCACATAGTGGTCAACGCCAAGCCCCGGCACTGCATCGGCGACGGCCAAAAAACACAGGCGCAAAACGCTCGGTTCGTCGTCATGTTCGGGCATAGGACAGGCTACCAGATACGAATACCTACCATAGTAGGTCGCACTATAGTAGGTTCTGGGGCTGCCTGTCTCGATGAAGCTGAGGCAGGTCGTGGCGCGGAATTTGCGGGTGATGCGAAAGCAGAAGGGGCTGTCGCAAGACGAACTGGCGTTCCAGGCGGGCATCAACCGCAACTATGTCGGTCAGATCGAGCGCGAGGAGAAATCGCCGACGGTCGACATGATCGAGAAGTTGGCAGATGCTTTAGGAGCAGATGCAGAACTGCTCTTCGTAAGGCGTTCCCGAAGCAGTAAGGCCTAAGCGTCTTGCCTCGAACGCCCTTTGGAGGGGTGTCTATCCCAGCGCCGCAGCGAGGCTCTCCGACACATTTTGTGCCGCAGCTAGCGAGTGATCAACTGCGAGGTGGGCATAGCGTGCCGTCGTTTGCGTCTGGGTATGTCCTAAGAGCTTTCCGATGGTTGTTAGTCCTTGGCCCAAGGCCACCGCCCGAGAGGCAAATGTATGGCGGAGATCATGAATGCGGACATCTTCCAATCCAGCCGCCTTGCGAATGCGGCGCCAGGGCCTCTGAATGTCAGTCAGATACTGCCCGGGAATGTAGCCGGCAATGACGAATGGATTGTCGTCGAACTTCGGAATCCGCCGAATTTCTTCAACGACCAGCTTGCCCAAGAAAATCGTCTTCTTGCCCGTCTTCGAGTCCGGAAGGCGAATTATCGAAGCATCGAGATCGACGTAGTCCCATTTCAGCGTTTGGATCTCGCTGAGCCTACAGCCTGTCAGTGTCAGGAGCCTGATGCATCTCACGGCCGAGGGCGCGTTGGGTTCGGCTTCCAGCAGGGCGTTTCCCAATCGCTTCAGTTCATCCTGGGAAAGAAACCGCTCGCGCTTCTGCTCCTTGAACTTCTTGATGCCACGGCACGGATTAGTGCCTTCGGCTCGTAGTCCCCAAAGTTCCGCTTGTGCAAACATCACCGAAAGCACGCCGACGACGCGATTTGCTTGATAGGGGATCGTGCGCAACGAGTGGTGAAACTCGGCGATGTCGCTCCGCGCAGCGTCCGCAGTTGTCAATTTTCCGATCTTCGGTTTGATGAACAATCTGATCGCCCGCGTGTACTCGCTTTGCGTCGTCGCCTTGAGGTGGCTCGGTATGTACTGTTCGATGAAGCGTTCGCCGAGATCTTCAATAGTCGCGGCCGATTTTTGCTTCGCCATTTCGGCAGCGGGATCCTTGCCGCCCGCGAACTCTCCCAAGAGACGGATGGCTTCGGTTCGCGCGTTTTCCGCGGTCCATGGTCCATGTGGGCCGATGGTCAGGCGGCGCTGGCCATTGCGGGTTCGGTGCCTCACGAAATACGTCTTCTTGCCGGAAGCGCGAACGCGGACGCCGAAACCCTGCAACGCGTCATCAAAATAATCGGTATCCCGACCATCCGCAGGCAGGGTCTCAACGAAACGCTTGGTGATTTTGGCCATTGGCATCAACCTTCAGGTTTCATGATCAGGCGGTCGTTCTGGGGCACAGCTGGGGCACAGCAGGACAAGAACGGCGATGCACGCAAAGGTAAGAGCCTGTCGCCCAAAGTCAATAAGTATGTTTTGAATCAATGGTCTACGTGCAGCTCCGGGCAGTTGTGTGAACCGCTCTGTGTGCCCCTGACTGTGTCTCATAACCTGAAGGTCGGCAGCTCTGAAAAAGTCAATTGGGAAAGGCAGGAAATCGAGGGCATCGGAGTGACAATCCGGCACAATGTTCCCTTGGCTTTTCATCATCAATTTTTCGAGAATCTCGGAGCACGGCACGTGCATTCGGTCCACGATGAGCCGTCATAGACTTGTCGACTTGTCCCGCGTTTTCTTTCCGATTCACATCCGATTTATGATCAGAACCAGCGTCCGTGCAGTGATCGCAACGTATGCGCCGCGACCACAATCATCAATTGGCTTCGAGAGGTCGACTCGGCGAACCTGATCGTTTCCCTGCCATCCTGGATAGCTAATTCTGCTTTGGACGGGCGACATCGTTTGAGCCTTCGGGTTCTGGGCCTTGACCGTAGCTCATGCGTTTCATTTGAGCGATGACGCGCTCCATCTCATCATCCGGCAGGATCGGCGGATCGCCAATCGTCAGGGCCTGTACGTAGAGACGCGAAATGGTTTCCACTTCAGTGGCCATCCACAAGGCGCTCTCAAGCGTCTTGCCAAGCGAGATTTGCCCATGCTGGCCAAGCAGGCAGGCAAGACGGCCTTCGAGGGCTTCGAGTGCTGCCTCCGACAGGGCCTGGGTGCCGTAGGTTGCATAACGCGCGCAGCGGATCGTCGTTCCACCGGCAATGCCCGTCATGTAGTGGAAGGAGGGAATGGTCTTATGATGGACGGCAAGCGTTGTCGCGTAGACCGAGTGGCAATGAAGCACCACGTCGATGTCGGTGCGCGACTTCAGGATGTCGCGGTGGAAGCGCCATTCGGATGAGGGCCGGCGGCCCACATAGGTGCCGTCAAAGTCCATCTCCACAATATCCTCGGGCACCATATTGTCATAGGGAAGCGAGGAAGGCGTGATGAGGAAACCATGCTGCAGCCGCAGGGAAATGTTGCCGGCCGTACCTTGGTTGATGCCAGACGCATTCATTTTGCGGCAGGTTTCAACCAGTGCCCTGCGTTCTTCGAAATTGCTTGGCTTATTGCCCATGGGGAGGTCCTTTTCAGTGTTGTCGGTTGGAGAGGTCGTACCAGCGTTTGGCGTAGGCTTCCAAGCCGGGAATGGGTGTGGTCTGCGCCGGGGTCTCGAAATCCAGCGCGACAGGGTGGCGGCGGGTGTCGTGCCCGCAAAGAAGCGCCGCTCCGGCCGCAATTCCGTGGCAATCGCGCATCGTTCGGACAGAAACGTCAGGCCGAAGCTGGGCAACAAGGCTCCCGTATGCGGGATCGCTCAAATAAGATCCATCGAGAATGATCGATTGCTGTGGCGCCAGGCAATCAACGCAGGTGCGCGTGAGAAGCGCCACGTTGAGTACTGCAAGTGCAAGTCGCTCTTCGCGCGAGGCAGGTGGAGGGCCAACAATGCGGCCCTTCCCCGCTGAGCCGGGAAACTGGCCGCTGTCCGCACCAAATGCAGGAAGCGCATAGGTCTCGCGGGAGACGAGGGCAGCAGCTTGCGCCATGTTGGCTTTAGCGTCCGGCTCCTGGTCTCCGGCGATGGCTGCAAACTCGCGGCCTCCCATGCTCAGCGCACCGCCCACGGGCCTTCCTTCCATGTCGCTGTTGAGAGTCATGTTGCGGACTTCGTCGAGCCTCGCGGGATCAACCGAACTGCACAGAGCCACAATCCATGTGCCAGTGGAAACCAGGCAGCAATCGAAAATGTCCGCCGCATGGTAGCGGTAAAGATTGGCGCTGCTGTCGTGTGCGCCCGTGTGGACCGAGAGTCCCTCCGGCAAACCATAGCGACGCGCGAGTGCGGGCCGCAATGGGCCCAAGACAGCACCCGCATGGGCGAAGGGCGGGATGAGACGCTGCCAGCCATGGCGCGCGACAATCGGGGAGAACCGGCGGTCCACCACATTCCACAGGTGTGACTGCGCCCCGAGTGTGCTGAATTCCGAGCGCGCCACCCCGCTGAAGTGCCAAGCCCAGTATTGTGGAAGACCCAGAAACCACTGCGCTACGGCCAGAGCCGCAGGTTCCCGCATCTCCATCCACAGCAGTTGCCGCGCCTGATGAGTGGATGCCTGCATAATGGCTGAACCGCGGTCAAGAAATGTGCCCGCCTCTGCAGGATAGGCTGCCGCAACATCATCGGGAAGTGGCTGTTCATAGTCGATCATCGGTAGGGCAACGCCCCCTGATGGTTCACCGGGATCATTGCGCACCAACACACCACTCGAACCGTAGCCCGTAGCAATCACATGCCGGATCGGATGCTCACGGCATAGTCCAGCCAGTTCCAAAAGCGCCCAGTCGCTGATGCCAGCCAGATCGTTGTGCCTCCAAGGTGGTCCGTCATGAACAACATTCGGCGTAGCGATCGTCTGCAACACGCTGCCCTCCGACGTCACCGCCGAGAGCTTGACGTTGGACTTTCCCATGTCGAGAACAGCGATGCAGGCAGCAGGGTCGCTCATATGGATGCGGCCCAAGTAACTAGTTCAGCATGCAATGAACTGAATTTCTGCGCAGCACCGACCAGCCAGCGCCCATTGCCCCTGTCTGGCCTTCCGCCCATCAGCTCATCCGGGAGATGTGCTTGTGGCCGGTTTCGATGATATCCCGGAGGCGTCATGGAAATCCTACAGCCTGACAACCATCGTACAAGACCACAGG
>JBJXGL010000362.1:0-13955 GCA_046160365.1 Aestuariivirga sp.
ACCCATTCTTCCGCCGCTTCTTTGGCGACGACGGCACCTTCGGAAGGCCGAGGGAGAGAGTGCAGAACTCGCTAGGCTCCGGCGTCATCGTCGACTCACGCGGCCTGATCGTCACCAACAACCACGTCGTTCAAGGCGGTACCGACATTCGTGTGGTGCTGGCCGACAAGCGCGAGTTCGAAGCAGAGTTGCTATTAACCGACCCGCGCACTGACCTTGCCGTGCTCAGAATAGATGCGGGGGACGAAGACCTCCCGACAGTGATCTTGGGCGACAGCGACTCGCTCGAAGTGGGCGATTTGGTGTTGGCGATTGGAAATCCCTTCGGCGTCGGCCAGACCGTCACCAGCGGCATCGTCTCCGCGTTGGCGCGGACCCAGGTTGGCGTATCCGACTATCAGTTCTTCATCCAGACCGACGCCGCCATCAATCCGGGAAACTCGGGCGGCGCACTTGTTTCCATGAACGGCTCTCTTGTAGGCATCAACACCGCCATATTCTCGCGCTCCGGCGGCTCGATCGGGATTGGCTTTGCTATCCCCGTCAACATGGTGAAGACGGTCATTCAGTCGGCGGAAACGGGGAATACGGTGAAGCGTCCCTGGCTTGGCGCGGACTTGCAGGACGTGACGGCAGATCTTGCCGAAAGCCTGGGCCTTGCCCGGCCCGAGGGAGCGCTGGTCGCGGGGCTCAATCCCGATAGCCCGATGTTGCGTGCGGGCATCCGCCGGGGCGATGTCATTTTGGCTTTCGATGGCAAGCCGGTGGAAAGTGCGCGCGAACTGGGTTACCGCGCGGCCACGGCGACAATTGGCCAAGATGTCATCGTCGAGTATCGCCGTGCAGGTGTCGTGCATGAAACCAGCGTGCGCATGGTCGGCGCTCCCGAAACCATCGATCGTGAGGAAACGCTGCTTGAAGGCGAAAATCCGCTCGCAGGCTTGACGGTGGCGAACCTGTCTCCGGCGGTGGCGGAGGAACTTGGCCTGAGACAGGCCGCGAATGGCGTGGTTTCCATGGGCGCGACCGCTCCACCCGCCAATCGTTTCTTCCGCCGGGGCGATATGATCGTCGAAGTCAACGGCGTCGGCATCGATACGGTCGAAACCCTGAAACGCGTGTTGTCCGAAGGCAGCGGCTTTTGGCGGATCGCCATCCGCCGCGGCAATCGAGTTCTGCGTTTGACGCTGGGCGGATGAACGATCTCTTCAAAGCGGGCGGTTTGGGCGCGGACGCGCCACGTCCGTTGGCGGATAAGCTGAGGCCGCAGAAGCTCGCGGATGTCGTTGGTCAGGATCACCTCGTTGGTCCCGAAGGCGCATTGACGCGCATGCTGGCATCGGGCCGCGTGCCGTCGATCATCCTCTGGGGACCGCCCGGCACCGGCAAGACGACCATCGCGCGGCTTCTGGCCGGCGAAACGGGTCTTGCATTCGAGCAGATGTTGGCCATCTTTTCCGGCGTCGCGGATCTTAAGAAAGCTTTCGAACAAGCCCGCATCAGGCGCGAACAGAGAAGGGGAACTTTACTGTTCGTCGACGAGATTCATCGCTTCAACAAATCGCAGCAAGACTCGTTCCTCCCCTATGTCGAAGACGGGACCATCACTCTCGTCGGAGCCACAACCGAAAATCCGTCCTTCGAATTGAATGGCGCGCTGCTTTCCAGAGCCCAGGTCATGGTTTTGAACCAGCTCGATGCAGCAGCGCTCGAGGCGCTTGCGGTGCGCGCCGAGTTTCACGCGAAGCGTCCCTTGCCACTCACGCCGGAGTCCCGCGAGGCGCTGAAGGCGATGGCCGATGGGGATGGGCGCTACCTGCTCAATCTCGTCGAGGAGCTGTTCGCCGGCACGCCCGAAGGCAGCGAACCCTTGGACCCGGAAGCACTTTCGGCGGCGGTTCGCAAACGGATGCCGCTGTACGACAAGGCGGCGGATGGTCACTACAATCTGATTTCGGCGCTTCACAAATCTGTGCGCGGCTCCGATCCCGATGCAGCCCTCTATTATTTGGCGCGCATGCTGGTTGCCGGCGAAGACCCGCTGTTTCTGACGCGCAGAATCGTGCGCATGGCAATTGAGGATGTTGGCCTCGCCGATCCTCAGGCTCTACGGGTGGCGCTTGCGGCAAAGGACGCTTACGATTTCCTCGGCTCGCCCGAAGGCGAACTCGCAATTGCCGAAGCCTGCGCCTATGTGGCGACGGCTCCGAAATCGAACGCGATCTACACCGCATTCAAAGCCGCAACCGCGCGCGCCAAGGAAACCGGCTCGCTGATCCCGCCAAAGATCATCCTCAACGCGCCAACGAAAATGATGAAGCAGCAGGACTACGGCGCGGGCTATCGATACGATCACGACGAACCGGATGCTTTCTCGGGTCAGAACTACTTTCCACAGGGCATGACGCGCGAGAGTTACTACCATCCCGTCGAGCGCGGCTTCGAACGCGAAATTCGCAAACGCCTCGAATGGTGGGCTAAGCTGCGTAAGGATCGCGGCACGCCGGCTTAATCGTCTCCACCGCCGGAACCGTTGTTCCCGCTGCCTGCTTTCTTAATAATTACAATCCGACGCGGTTCATGTTCTTGACATGTGTCAATGACTAATCGACGGTTGGCGTCAATTTTAGAGAATTGGATTGTGGAGGTTATAATGAAGAGCGCGAGAGTTTGGATCGTTGTGGCCGATGGCGCGCGTGCGCGGGTCTATGAGCGGATCGGCAAGGGAGCAGCGATGACGGCCATCGAAAGAATGACTCTTGAGGAAAAACATCCGCGTTCTTCGGAGTTGGGTAGGGACCGGCCAGCAAGAGTGAAAGAGTCTGCTTCTCCCACGATGCATGGCATCGAGCCAGGCAGGGACTTGCATGAAGCCGCGGAAGAAGAATTCATCAAGCGGTTTTCCGCTTCGCTGACGGCTGAGTGGAATAAGGGGTCATTTGATGAAGTGATACTGGTTGCCGCGCCACGAGCCCTTGGTTATCTGAGAGCAGCGCTTCCGTCCGCTCTGCGCAAGGTGGCTACGGCTGAGTTTGCCAAGGATATGACGCGTTCGAAACCGGATGAGATCGCGAGTCTGATCGCCAGAGATTGAGCGTGGACGGCGTTCCGTCCATCACTCCGCTCCGATCTCCGCCAGAAACGCTTTCGCCAGATCGCGCAGCTTCGCTTCACCGACGCCGTGAACTGCGGCAAACTCGGCTTCGGTCTTGGGTGCCTTCGCCGCCATGTCGATGAGGCTGCGGTCGGAGAAGATCACATAGGGCGGAACGCGCCGCGCCTCGGCGAGGCGGCGGCGGAGTGCTTTCAGTCGGTTGAGTAGCTCTGGCGGCGCGTCGTTTTGAACCGTGGTCTCGGCTTTCTTCCGGAGTCGTTTGCCGCCACGAAGCGTTTCCGCGCGGTAGAGGAAGTTATCTTCGCCGGCAAGGAGCCCCCTCGCCTTGGGACCGAGTTTCATCGCGCCATAACCTGAAACATCGATCCGCAGAAACCCTGATCCCACCATCTGCCGCATCAATGTCAGCCAATTGGTTCGCGACAGCTGCTTGCCCGATCCGAATGCGCTGAGCTGCGCGTGATTGAACTGCGCGATCCGCTCGGTCTCGCTGCCACGCAGAACGTCGGCGATATGCGAGGGTCCGAACCGTTCGCCGGTGGCCAGGATTGCCGCGAGAATGGTCCGCCCCTCGTTGCTTCCGTCGGTCAATTCGCGCGGATCGCGGCAGATATCGCAGTTGCCGCAGGGGCCAGAGCTTTCGCCGAAGTAGGCCAGCAGCATCTGCCGCCGGCAGGACGGAGCTTCGGCATAAGCGACGAGCGCGTCGAGCCGCTTGTGGTCGCGCCGCTTCGCCATGTCATCGGCGTTGCTTTCCTCGACAAACCGCCGGCGTTGCGCGATGTCGCCCAGCCCGAATAGCATGTGCGCCGCCGCCGCCAGTCCATCGCGCCCCGCGCGGCCGATCTCCTGGTAATAGGCCTCGAGGCTTCCCGGCATATCGAGATGAAATACGAAGCGTACATCCGGCTTGTCGATTCCCATGCCGAAGGCGATCGTGGCGCAAACCACCACCTCGGTCTCGCTCATGAACGTGTTCTGCGCCGCCTCGCGCGCCGCAGGTTGCATTCCTGCGTGATAGTGGATTGCCTTGAATCCTGCCTCGCGAAGCCGCGAAGCCGTCTCTTCGGTGTCCTTGCGCGACAGACAATAGACGATGCCGGTTTCGCCGCGATGCTCGGCCATGAAGCGGAGCAATTGTGTTGGGCCTGATGTCTTGGATGCAACTGTCAGCGAAATGTTGGGCCGGTCGAAGCCCTGCACGAAGACGCAGGCGTCGCCGCCGAGCAACTTCTGCACGACGTCGTTTCGCGTCGCCTCATCTGCCGTTGCCGTGAATGCGCCGATGGTGACGCCTGGAAACAATGTGCCGAGCTGAGCCAAAGACTCGTAGTCCGGCCGGAAACTCGGACCCCATTGCGAAATGCAATGCGCCTCGTCGACGGCGATGAGAGCAACGGGAAGTTTTTGCAACGCGGCAATCATCCGTTCCGTCATCAGCCGTTCGGGCGAAAGATAGAGAATCGAGATTTGGCCTCCGGCGACATCGCGCCAGACCGCGACATTGTCTTCTCGTTCCTGCGACGAATTGATCGCCGCCGCGGCGACGCCCGAAAGCTTTAACGCGGCGACCTGATCCCGCATCAGCGCGACCAACGGCGAAACCACGAGCGTCAAGCCATCCGAAACGAGCGCGGACACCTGATAGCACAGCGATTTCCCAGACCCCGTCGGCATCACGGCGAGGACGTTTCTCCCCGCCAAAAGCGTGTCGATCACCGCCTCCTGGTGCCCGCGGAATTCGTCGAAACCAAAGACGTTCTTGAGAATGCGATGTTTCAGAGTGGACACGGGCGCGGTCGTAACAAACGGATATCCGGCACGCAAACACAAACGCCAGTCCAGGTGCGCGGGCCGCGCTCCCGGTTTGTGCAGTGCAGCTAGAACGCATACGCATTGAGATTGGAATTTGTCATACAATATCGCGCTTGACGCGGCCCGTTTGCCGCATGATCATCGCACATGGCCCGGATGGCACGGGACGCCACTCTTGCCCAAAAATGTAAAGCGTTCCGCATTCTGGAAGGGCCTCTAACCATGGGAGGACTATGAATGCTTGACGATATCATCAACGAAGCAAAAACGCGGCGCGACGTCTTCAAGGCGATTGGCGCTACGGCTCTGGCCGGAGCGTTGTTCGCGGACGCGGGATTCGATCCCGCCATGGCGCAGGCACTGGCGCCAGCCGGAAAGCCGATGAAGGCTGCATTCTCGAACGCCGGCCTTCAGGCCACATGGTGCGCGCAAGGCAAGCAGGCAGCGGAAGCCTGGGGCAAGCTCATGAATGTCGAGATCACCTGGTTCGACGGCGAACTCTCCGCCACCAAACAGCGCGCCGCCATCGACAACATGGCGACCCAGAAGTGGGACTTCGTCGCAATCCAGACCTTCGGCATCGGCACGTTGACCGATCCGATCAAGAAGATGATCGATGGCGGAACGCCGGTGATCGCCATGGATACGCTGGTTGCTCCTCCGGGAACGGTTCCGATCCACACCTTCATCGCGCCCGACAACATCATGATGGGCTCGGCCGTTACCTCGCAGGTGATGTCGGCGATCGGCGGCAAGGGCAATGTCGTGATGACCCAAGGCGCACTCGGCCATTCGGGCGCCCAGGGCCGCGCCAAGGGCTTCACGCAGGTGCTGGCGGCCTACCCCGATGTGAAGGTGCTGAACGAAGAGCCGGCGGACTGGGATGTGACCAAAGTGGCCCGCATCTGGGACTCGGTGCTGACTCAGAACCCGGACATTCAAGCGGCGTTTTTCCATAATGACGACATGGCGCTGGCCGCTGTGCAGGTCATGAAGCAGAAAGGCCGCGAGGGCATCATCATCGGCGGCGTGGATGCGATGCCGCCTGCGGTGAACGCGGTGCTCGAGGGCACCATGCTGGCGACCGTGCGCAATCCGTCCTGCCGTATTCATGGCTGGTCGGTGGCGGCGGGTGTTGCCGCCGTGCAGGGAGGCGAGGTGGCGGGCAAGGACATTCCCGACTTCATCCTCGCCGATGGACCGGTCATCACCAAGGAAACAGCACCCGGTCACCTTTGGCTGCAAAAGAACTTCCTGATCTGAGTGCCGGATGACGGATGAACAAACGGGCAGGGGTGGTGCGCCACCCCTGCTTGAGTTGACGGGTGTATCGAAATCCTTCGGCGGCGTCACGGCTCTGAAGGATGTCGATTTCACGCTCTATCCTGGCGAGATTCACGGCCTAGTCGGCGAGAATGGCGCCGGCAAGTCAACGATGATGAAGATCATCGCGGGAGTCCATCACGACTTCGAAGGTGTAATGAAGATACGCGGCGTGGAGACCCGGCTCCGTTCGGCGCGGGATGCCTTGGCCAACTCCATCGGCATGGTGCATCAGGAGCTTTCGATCGTTCCCGAACTTTCGGTCGCGGAGAATGTGTTTCTCGGCAAGCAGCCGCTGACATCGCTCGGAATCGTCGATTGGCCGCGCATGAACCGCGAGGCGAAGGCGCTGATTGCGAGCCTTGGTCTTGAAATTGATCCGGCTGCGACCATGGGCACGCTGCCCGTGGGCCTGCAGCAACTGGTGGAGCTTTCGCGCGTCCTGTTTTCCGGCGCGCAGATTATCATACTCGATGAACCGACTTCCGCCTTGTCTCCACCGGAGATCAGGCAGCTCTTCGATGTTCTGCGCAGGCTTCGCAGCGAGGGCCGGAGCATCATTTTCATTTCCCATTTCCTCGACGATGTGCTGGCGATCTCCGACCGCGTGACGGTGTTTCGAAACGGCAAGAAGGTGATCACGGACGAAACGCGGAAACTCACCAAGGACGCGGTCATCTCTCACATGATCGGCCGGGGTTCGATTGACATGCACATGGGCGAGCACGCGATGCTCGCGGGAGACGACAGCAAACCCGTTGTCCTGTCGCTTGAGAACGTCGGCGATGGCCGGACGCTGCACGACTTCTCGATCGAACTGCGCGCTGGCGAAATTACAGGTGTCTACGGCTTCATGGGCTCCGGGCAGATCGAACTTGCCAGAGCGCTGTTCGGCAAGCTGCCGTTGCGGCGCGGAAGCGTGAAGCTCGATGGAAAGCCCGTGCGTTTTCGCTCAACTGCGGGGGCGCGAAAGGCAGGCATCGCGTTCCTTCCCGAGAACCGGCAAATGATGCTGTTCCGCACCGAGCCCGTATTCAAGAACGTTTCGATTGCCATTCTCGGCCGCATTCACCGGCTGCTCGTGAAACCGGCGGAGGAGAAACGCATCACCGAAGGCCACATCAAGGACCTGCAGATCAGACCGCCGCGCACCGAGATCGCACTGGGTTCACTTTCGGGCGGCAATCAGCAGAAAGTGGCGCTGGCGAAGTGGCTGACGCATCTTCCGAAGGTGCTTGTCCTCTCCGAACCCACGCGCGGCATGGATGTGGGCGCCAAGGAGGACGTGATCCGGATCGTGAAATCGCTCCGCGACAAGGGGGTCGCCATTCTCGTACTGTCGGCGGAACCGGAGACCATTCTGACGCTGGCGGACAGAGTGACGGTCATGAAGAAAGGCACGGTTGCGCGGCAATTTTCTTCTGGCAAGATCGAGAAGGCCGATCTTTTGGCTGCGGCGTGAGGGGATAGATGCAATGACGGCAAGCGGCGAAACGGCGGTGGGCGGCGCGAGCGCAAAGCGATTTCTGGCGGATCAGTTGCGCAACATTGCGCCGGTCATCACCCTGATTGCGCTGGTGATCTTCTTCAGCTTCGCGAGCAGTACCTTCTTCACCCTCGACAATGCGTTCAACATCATTCGCCAGCTGTCGATCACCGGCATTATTGCCGTTGGACTCACCTACGTTATTCTCACTGCCGAGATCGATTTATCCGTGGCGGCGGTTGCGAATGCCATCGGAATCACGGTTGCCTACTTCACCATCCAGCCCGACTATGTGAACATCGCGAACGTCCCGATGCAAGGCTGGATCGCCGTCATCCTGGCACTTCTGGCAGCGCTTGCCATTGGCCTCGTCACAGCAGGCGGCATCACCATTATCGGCATTCCCTCGTTCATCATGACGCTGGCGATGATGCAGATCGCAAACGGCATGTCCGCACTTCTGGTGCGCGGGCAGATTGCCTATTCTTATCCTGAGATTGTCACGACGCTGGGCTCCGGAACCGCGTTCAGAATACCGATTGGCGTCGATGCTGCGGGCAAGGCGGCATTCATCCCCATCGGCTGGACGATCATCGTGTGTCTGGTGTTCCTTATTGTCGGGCATATCGTTCTCAAATACACGCGCTATGGCCGCTACATCTACATGGTCGGCGGCAACCGCGAAGCAGCGGAGTATTCCGGCGTCAATGTAAGGCTGATCATTGGTTCGGTGATGGTGATCTGCGCCATGTGCTCCGGAGTCGCCGGCATGCTGGGCGTCGCCTATTTCGGATCGGCACAGCAAAACCAGTTCGACACTTTCCTCCTCGATGCCATCGCTGCCGTGGTGGTCGGCGGAACGAGCCTATTTGGGGGCAGGGGCGGGATTGGAAACACGATCATCGGGCTCTTGGTTCTCGGTGTCGTCAACAACGGCCTCGATCACATTCAGATCGACAGTTTCCTGAAGATATTGATCCGGGGTTTGATCCTGCTTGCAGCGCTGATCATCAATATCTATGCGCAGAAGCTGAGAGAGTCGCGCTGAGGACTCACCAGGGCAGCGGCTTCTCGTCCCGGAAAAATCCTCCGGTGGGGCCGCCGGGCTCCAGTGTTGCGGCCCAAACGATGCCGGCAGCGCCTTCCTTGATGCTGCGCGGCGCATCATCGCCGCCCATGCCGGTGCGCACCCAACCGGGGCACACCGAGTTCACCATGATGCCGCGATCCGCCAGTTCCTTTGCAAGTGTCACGGTCAATACATTCACCGCTGCTTTCGACGCGCGATAGCCAAAGAACCCGCTGCCCATCTCCGACAATCCCGCCATGCCCGTCGAGACATTGACGATGCGCGCGTCTTGAACGAGTTGCGGCGCGACCGCGCGCGTCAAACGCCAAGTTCCCAGAGCGTTGACATTGAACGAGTTTGAGACCGCCTTGTCCGCCGCCCCAAGCACGGTCTTGCCGCGGCCGCCATTCGAATGCCGCTTGTCCTGCTCCGGCAGTATGCCCGCGCAGTTCACCAGCACGTCGAGATCGCCCCGCCGCGCGGCCCAGCTTGCAAATCCGGTGATCGACTTGAGCGATCCGAGATCCAGCACTTTGGCCGCAACATCGATGCCCTCCTGAGTTAATTGCCGCGCGGCCTTATCGATGCCCTTCTTGTTCTTGGACGCGATGATGAGCAGGTAGCCGCGCAAGCCCAGTTGCCGCGCGACTTCGAACCCAATCCCACGTGACCCACCCGTGACGATCGCCAGTGGCGCCCGCATATGAACTCTCCGAGAATCTCCCGGAGAAATCTATATCACGAGAATATCCGCATTTGTCACGGTGGCGCCGGCCTGAAGGTCTGCGACCAGCACCGCGGCGCCGGCGCCATTGCCATCGGCATCGAACCAGAGCGTCTGATCCGTGGTCTGGAAGATGAACCGGTCGTCGGCATCCTGAGCCACATTATCAGCTCTGGATTGGAAGAACGCGGCATTGAGTGTCCCGGCCACAAGGCCGCCGCCAAAGGCGGACGCCGTGACCACGATAGTGTCGTCGATGGCGGAAAAGTCGGTGATGATGTCGCCGATTTCGGTAAGTGTGCCAAATTCGAAACGATCCGCCCCGGCGCCGCCGGTCAGCGTGTCGATGCCGTTGCCGCCGAACAGCCGGTCGACGCCCGCAAGGCCATTCATTGTGTCGATGCCATCCTGGCCGAACAGGATGTTGTCGAGGCCGTCGCCTGTAAGCGTGTCGTCAAAGTTCGAACCGCGCAGGCGCTCGTTCCCCAAGAATGTATCGCCCAGCGCTTCACCGGCACCGGCAAGCGAACCGTCAAGTGCTGCGGTGATGGCCGCCGTGGCGCCGATGTAGTCAGCGAGATCGGCGATACCGAGGCCGCCATTGAGGACATCAGCGCCGAGACCGCCGCGGAGCACGTCGTTCCCGTCACGGCCGATCAGTGTGTCATTGCCGGCAAGACCAGTGAGTATGTCCACATCGATGTTGCCGGTCAGCGTGTTGTCCAGCTCGTTTCCAACACCGATGTTGGCGATGGCAGACGTGAACGCCAGTTTCTCGAGTTCCGCGGCAAGCGTGAAACTGGTCAAAGACGTGAGAACGGTATCGATGCCGCCGCCAATCTCGATGATCTCATCGAGGACGTTGTCAATGACATAGGTGTCGTTGCCGCCACCGCCAGCGAGGGTGTCGGCGCCTGCGCCGCCGTTCAGCCAGTTGTTGCCGCCATCGCCGACGAGGACGTCGTCGTGAGCGGAACCGATGAGGTTCTCGACATTCGACACCACATCGCCATTAGCATCGCCGCCGAAATAGAGGTTCGCGCCAATGTCGGCGTAGACGCCCACAGCTGAGCCGAGATAGGTCACCGTGTCGTTGTTTTCACCGCCGTCCATCGTGTCGCCGCCAGCCCCGCCCCAAAGCAGGTCGGCACCGGCGAAACCGTAGAGCATATCGTCACCGATGACGCCGCTCAGGACATTGATGCCGGAATTGCCGATAATCATGTTGTCCTGAAGATTGCCGATGCCGGAGATGTTTGCGGTGCCGGTCAGCCAAAGATTTTCGGTGTAAGCGGGCGCGATTGCCGTGATCGACGAAAGCACTAGGTCAGTGCCCTGGTTGTCGTACTCCACCACCCGGTCGCCGGTATTGTCGACGACATAGAGATCGTCACCCTGGCCGGCTTGCATGTAGTCTGTGCCAGTCCCGCCATCGAGTTCGTCGTTGTCGAGGCCACCGACCAGGACGTCATCGCCATCTTCGCCATAAAGATTGTCGTCTTCGTTTCCACCATAGAGCCAATCGGTAAGCGAACCGCCATAGAGGTAGTCGGCTCCGCCCAGGCCATAGAGATGGTCCAGACCGCCTTCGCCTTCGAGGCGGTTTCCGCCGCTGTTTCCATTGATAATATTGTTGTGGCTGTTGCCGGTCCCGTCGATGTCCGAGCTGCCCGTCAGAGTCAGGTTCTCGACATAGGCTCCAATGGTGTAGTCGATCGAGGACAGAACTAGATCGGTTCCCTGCAAGAGTTCTTCCTCGACCACGTCAGCCGATGAATCGACGGTGAAGGTGTCGTTGCCGCCACCGCCGTGCATGTAGTCGACCCCGGTGCCGCCGTTCAGATGATTGGCCCCGGCGCCGCCGAACAACTGATCGTCACCACCTCCGCCATTGAGGAACACCTCGACCGCGGTGTTGGAGATGCGGTCGGCGTAAATGATGTCGAGCGCCAAAGCGCCATTTACGGTCAGGGTGTCATTGGATGTGTTGTTCGCCAGAGGAATCGCGATGTCGACGCTGTTGATGCCTGCGCCCACCGTGGGGCCGTGCAGGTTGATAACTTCGACGCCGGTCACAGTGCCGTTGTCGCCGATCAACACGGGTGGGCCGCCCCATTCGAGAACATAGTCGTCAAAATCGAGCGTGTCGGTTCCAGCACCGCCGTCAAAGACATCGCCGTCATTCAGGTCATCCATTGTCACGGATTCAAAGACGTCGTCACCCTGTTCTCCATACAAAATGTCGGCGCCGCCACCGCCATCGAGGTGATCGTCGAGCGTGCCGCCGTAGACAGTCTCAGCCGAGCTGTCGCCAACATAGGTCTGCAGATCGAGAACCTGAGAAAGAATGTTGCCGGTCGTGCCGCTGGCATCAGTCCAGCTGACGATTGCGTCGCCATTCGCAAGTGCGGTGACCGTTGGAAACATCTGTTCGCCGGCGGTGGTGGTGTTAACGATGAACTCCTCGCCGGAGATTTCGCCTGCCGCGGTGTAAACCTGAGCATTGATGCTGGTGGAGCTGCCGTCACCCGCAACGTCCTGCCAGACAACGATGAAGCGGCCGTCGGTCAGGGCGGCTAGAGCCACCGGCCCTTCGGGCGCTAGATTTTCTGTCAGACCGAAGCCAGCCGAGTGAGTTATGAGAAACTCGGCTCCGATCTTGGCACCGTCTTGCGCGATGAGTTGCGCCTTGATCGACTCGTCTCCATCGCTGGAATCCTTCGTGTCCATCCAGACCGCGATGATATCCCCGTTGGTGAGCTCAGCAATCGATGGTGCATAGGCGTCTTCCGAACCCACCACGACATCAGGTGCACCAGGGATGTCGATGTAAACACCGTTCCTACTCAGATTGTCCGACCTACGGACATAGGCGGAAGCGGTAGTTCCGTTGGACAATGTTATGGCAAAAGTGTCCCCGAACGTATCCATGACGACGAGGCCCGGGTCGCGTGGTGCGAGAAAGCCGAGGTAGTGATAGTCATCCCATGTCAGGTTCTGCGCCGGATTGATGAGGGTTTCTCCTGTTCCACCCGTGAAGTGCGCGATGTTGCTTTCTGCTGTTTCGTTCACTTCCGTTAGTGGGAACAGAATTGCTGAATTGTCATACTCATATAGGTACTCGGCAAAATAGAGATCGAATTCGCCTGTTCCGCTGTTAACGTTGGCAGTTAGTGCGGCATCATATTGGTCGTGGTTGTCGAGCGCGAAGAACTCGGAGTTTGCGCCATAGTCATTCTCGTTAAGGAAATGAGTCTGCTCTCCGCCAGCCATGTTGCCGCTTGAATCGAAAACTTGCGTGACGACGTGCCAGGCGAAGCCGTCGTTAGAGAGAAAGAATGGGAAATTTGCTCCTGCGGGCCAGTCGGCGGAACTCGTCCAGCCGGCAACGAATCCTCCGTCGCCGAGCGCGGTCACGGCTACATCATACTGCCAGTTGTCGAGCGTGGTGTTGAGCCTGAAATCGCCACCAATCTTGGTTTGCCCATCGGCGCTGAGGATTTGACCAAAAACGTTGACGGCGGTCCCGTTTTCATCCGTCCATGTGACGACGATGTTTCCGTTATTGAGTTGTGTGACAGCGGAATCGAATTGATCTCCGGCGTCGGCGTTGACGACGATCTCAGAACCAAGTTTAGCAAAACCCATCTCATCCTCCTGGTTTGCCCCCAGCAGGCTGTTATCGATTCAAGAATTCCGGCTCTTCGCAGTGCGAGCCATTTGCGTCACGCTGACGCAAGTTCTGCCGCCGCCCAATAAGATGAGGCAACGCGCATGAACGTTGCCTCAACCGGCTGTTCATCCTTCATTCAGGAAAGCAAAAGGCCAGGCTTGTTAGCCCGGCCTCAAAATTAGCTCAGTGCGAAAACTCACACTCTCTTTGCGTCGAGACTCCAGGGTCCAGCGCCCGCGGCCGCGAAATAGAGGAACACGAAACAGAACATAATCGCTAGTTCGCCGCCGTTCAGGATCGGATGGAAGCCCTGCGCCGCATGCGCCATGAAATAGGCGACCGCCATCATGCCCGAGAGGACAAAGGCGGTGTAACGCGTGAACAGGCCGAGGACGATGAGCAGGCCGCCAACGATCTCAAGCACGCCCGCGAGGCCCATCATCGAGAACAGCGGAACGCCATCCTTGACATAGTCCGTGAGCGGCCAGGTCAGGAGCTTGGCCGTGCCATGGGCAAGAAACAGCAGCCCCGTCACGATGCGCAGGACGGACAGAATCGGGCCTGTCCAAGCTGTTGGAATGATTCCGGAATTCATTGGAAATCTTCCTCTGCAAGTTAACCAGAATCATACCGACTCCGGCTGATCACTTCTTGTCGGATTTGCACGGCCACCAGTTGAAGAGGGTGCTGGCGCCGATTGCTTCGGTTTGGCTCGTGAGTTCGACGCATCTCTTGTCGACGGCCTTGTCG
>JBJXGL010000363.1:0-4324 GCA_046160365.1 Aestuariivirga sp.
GGAACGACTATAAGACGCAATGCCGATGGCCGTGCTGACTCCCGTGGAGTGGATCGCATCGAGTCGCAAGGACCTCAGGGCCTTTCCGGACAAGGTCCAGAACAAGATCGGCTATGCGCTCTATGCAGCCCAGCGCGGTTCGAAGCATGAAGCTGCCCAGCCGCTGGCAAGGCTGGGCGCCGGCTTGTTGGAAGTGGTCGTGGACGTCGACCGCAACACGAGATCGATGTGATCCGCGGCCGCTTCAAACTGGCGGAAGCGCACTACCTCGAGAAATACGGAGAGGACCAGGACCGATGAAGAAAGCAAAGACGACCAGGTTCCCGGTTGAGACCGGCAGCGGGAACATATTCGCCGACCTCGGCTTTCCCAATGCGGAAGAGCATCTGGTCAAGGCGGATTTGGTGTTTCGCATCAATGATATCATCCGCCATCGCAAGCTGACCCAGGCGAAGGCGGCGGCGGTCATGGGCCTGAAGCAGCCCGACGTATCGCGGCTCCTCAGCGGCGACTTCCGCGATTTCTCGGTCGAGCGGTTGCTGCGCCTGCTCATGGCCCTCGACCGCGACATCGACATCGTGATCCGCCCCAAGCCCGCCCGCGCCCGCCGCCCCGGCCGCCTGCAGATCGTGGCCGCGGCATAGGGGCGACGGGCCATCGGCCAACTATCACCTGGCTACGAGCAGATCGCGCAGCATCTTGTTAGTAGGGACAGTCGTTGTCTTGAGCACATGACTTCAAAGTATGATCGTCTCCGGGAGTATCTGATGGCCCAACACACTCGCGGTGACATAACTCTGCGCTTCCAAGAAATCGAACCGATCGTCGGCGCACGTCTGCCGCCATCGGCCTACAATCATCGTGAATGGTGGTCGAACCAGTCGGATGTATCGAACCGACCGCAAGCTAGGTCCTGGATCGACGCCGGGTTCAAAGTGGACATGGTACAACAGCACCCACGCGATGGCGTTGTGCGGTTCGTGAAGTCATGACGTGGAACGCCGAAGCTGCCCTGAACGACTTCATGACCGTCGCGCGGCTCGCGGGCATCGAAGTGACAGGAGAGGACATCCAGATCGAGACAAATCCCGCTCCCCATGCCGCACCGGTCACACTGCCGTCCGGGTTCATGGCAATCTACGTGTTCTCGCGAGGAGACGAAATCCTAAAGGTCGGCAACGTTGGCCCGAACAGCCAAGCGCGATATACGAGCCAGCACTACAATCCCTGCAGCGCCATCAGCACACTTGCCGGTTCTCTCCTTGCCGATCGCAGTCGTCTTGGCATTGCTGGGATTGAGGACGGTAAGATCGGCGAATGGATCAAGAGCAACATGGACCGCGTCAACATTCTTATGAGTGCACGGCTCGGCGTCCGTGTGTTGACATTGCTGGAAGCCTTTCTGCAGTGCCGCCTCCGACCCACATATGAAGGCTTCAAGAGCCAGAAGAGCTAACCGCGCCTCCTCTGGGATCTCACGTCTCTATCATTGCCCTGCCCGGCAGCGGTCCAGTTCCGCCGCTCCAGCGCCTTTCGTTCGACGCATTATCGCTCGGTGCAGCTCAAACTTGCAGAATTTCAGCGCATTGCGGGTCGGATCAGCTCGCGCCTGTGGCGTCTACCGGCGAACGCCAATAGGCTCCCATCTGAGGTGTCGCAGCGATGATCGGGCCAGATATGAAGTCGCGCAAGTAGTGCCACTTCTCCGCGTATTTCTTGTTGCCCGACGCCTCGTGGCCGGCAATCTCGTGTTCAATAATGGCTTTGATCTCTGGAAGAGCGAAGTTCTCGCGGATCGATGAGTCAATGACTTCGGGAGGCCCTGATAAGCCGAGCGGAAATGGATTGACTACCATGCGATGAAGATGATCTTCGACGAGATATCCCCAAGCAGAGCCGTCCAAATGGCCGATCTCTCGCAGCCAATCAAGTAACGCCTGTGCAACGATCACGCGCGGATAGACCGCCTCAGTCGACTCAATGTTAACAGCTTCAATCAAAGCGGGGCCAAAGATGACATTGTCCAGGTGATACAACGGGCCCCGCACAACAGCACCACGCGTGGCGAACCCCAGGAGCAAGAGGCTGCGGATCATGTTTCCCACGTTCAGAATTCGAGAGCCAAAGGATGCCGGCATCGAGAAGACGAAATGGTCTGAGAAGGCTCCGAACTGAACTTGAAGAAACATAGGATTGACGGCCTGGATCGGCATCGTTCCCAACTCGGTGGTGATTGTCGCGTCTTGCGCGGTTATCCCTTTCCGAAAAGCCTCACTATACGTTTCCGCTTCACGATGAATGACTTTGAGCGCCTTTCTCAGTTTCGGATTTCCAGAATCGCGACACGCGGTACTCCAGCCCAGAATGTCGATGTAGATTAGCACGCGGTCCTGATAGAGATCGTCGGCCATGTCTGCACCGTTGCAGTCACCTTGAGTGGGCTGAAGTAAACGGGGTCGGAGCCGGATGTCTTCAGCCGCGAGAGTCACTTAGCCCGGCACTGACAAAGACACCAGCATCTTGCGCGCCGCAGCGACCGTGATCATCAGCGTCATCGGATCGACCGGCGACGCGGCGAAGCCGCAGCGCTCGTAGAATGCCCTCGCCTCGTCCGAGATCGCATGCACGAGGATCGCGCGCAGACCGATCACGTCGGCGGCGCCGAGCACACGGAGGATCGCGTCGCGAATCAGGTCGCGGCCCAGCCCCTTGCCCTGCCACGCGCGGTCGACGGCGAGCCGCCCCAGCAGCGCCACCGGCACGGGATCGGGCATGTTGCGGCGGACCGCGCCCGTGGCCTCGCCATGCATGAGCGAACCTGCGGCGAGCGCGTAGTAGCCGATGACCCTCTGCCTCACGCACACGACATAGGTCCGCGACGCACCTTCGCCCTCGTTGCCGAGCGCCCGCCTCTTCAGCCACGCGTCCAGCGGCGGCACGCCCGAGTCGAAGGCGTCGAGGTCGTGGTCCGGCCGCAGCGTTTCGGGCGGCCGCGGCGCGTCCGCCGGCGGCGCGGTCACTTCTCCCAGGCCGGTTTACGCACCAGAAGGGCGCGCAGCGCCGGATTGTCGGCGACCGGCGCGTCGAGCGCGGCGTTGAAGGCCGCCCATTGCGCCTCGTCGAGCTGGAACACGCGCCGGTCGGCCAGAGTGTCGAACGCCGCCGCCAAGGCGCTATCCATGACGAACTCGGTCACCGATTTCTGACTGGCCGCCGCCGCCCGCTGCAGCGTCTGCTTCGCCGACGGCGTGAGTCGCAGATCGACCCGTTCCGTGCGCATTTCCGTGGGCGATTCCATCGCAAGGCTCCGTATGACCTGTTCTCCGCTCTTGCCGGATAGTCTAGCATCCGTACAATGTCAGGACAAGCATCAGCATCACGTCCCCGTGTCGACTTGCCCCTCACATCAGTCGACCCGCGCCGCGACCTAAAGCTCCGCCTCCCGCACTTGCGCGGTCCGGCTCGGACCGAGCTTGACCACGTTGTCGGCCGCGACCGGCTCGCCGATATCTGCCGGCAGGCCGCCCTTGAGCTTGGCAAGCCAGCCCAGGCTCTTGACCTGGCCGAATGGTTCGGCGCCGCCGAGGGCCTTGGCGTCGGCGTCGTAGTAGTCGAACCAGGGCAGCCCGGCCTTGGCGTAGTCCTTGGCGGTCGGCAGCTGCATCGGCGGCCGCTCGCCGGCGACGGCACGCCAAGCCGCCGAGTTGAGGATGGTCACAAAGCAGCGGCTGCCCCGGCGCTGGTCGTAGTCCGCCAACTCGTAGGGATCGTCGTAGATCTCCTGCTTCATGCGGCCGCCGGGCGCGAGGCCCATGGCGAAGCTATCTTGGCGAACAGAGAATTTAATTCTCCGCATAAACATCGCCTCGTCCCGCCGCGCCCTGACCAGCGCCTCATACCGCTCCGCCTTCATCGGATAGACCACGATCTGAACGCCGCCCCACTCGGCCGCACCGGTCAGCTGCTCCTCGACCGACCAGCCCTCGCCCAGCTTCATGGCCACGAACTGGCGGATCACGCCCTTCTCCACGCAGTAGCCGTCAAGCCAGGGCTGCCTGGGCACCGCCACATAGTCCTGCGGGTCGCGGTTGAGGCCGCTGCTCCAGCCCTCGCCCGACACCGCGTTGATCTTGCCGGTGCCGATCTTGACCGCGAACGGGTAGCCGCCCCAGCCGCGGCCGCCGCCGAAATGCAGCCACATCGCCTCGGCCTGGTACATCGGCATGATGACGCCGCCTCGACGGCGCCAGTCCTCGGGCAGTCGCGCCGCATGGTCGTCCAGATGGCGCAGCGGAAAGGCGCCGAGGCCCGGCGGCAGCGGATA
>JBJXGL010000364.1:0-14506 GCA_046160365.1 Aestuariivirga sp.
GAAGCGCCGGATGAGGGCCTTCGTCCTCACGCGCTGCCGACAACTCTGGCGCAGTACCGCTCCCAAGGCCCTCATCCGGCGCGCGCTTGCTGCGCAAGCGGTGCGCCACCTTCCCCCGATGGGGGAAGGGTGATTGCCCAGCGGTTCCCCTATTCAAGAAGCCACGATAGAAGAACCCATGCCCGCCTCCCTGTTTGCCGAGTTTACCCCAAATCTTCTGCCACCTCTTGACCAACCCGCTGTCGCCCGGTTCTGGCAGGATGTGCCGGAGCCGCAGCGAGACGTGTTGCGAGAGGCGCGCCCGCTCATCGAAGCGATTGCCGGCGGCTCGCCCTACCTCCGTGAAATCATCCTGCGCGAGCCGGAACACGCGGCGAAGTTGTTGGGAAATGATCCCGATGAGGCATTCGCCGATCTGCTCAAAGGCATTGAGGGCTATAAGGATCTCGCGGACAAAGTTTCCTTGATGGCCGCCATCCGCCACGCCAAACGCGATGCCGCATTGCTGATCGGCTGCGCCGATGTGGCTGGGCGGTGGGACGTCATCGCGGTCACGCGGGCGCTCACCCAACTGGCGGATGCGATCCTTCAGACTGCGCTCAACTGGTTGCTTCTCGAAGCCGCGCGTCTGGGCAAGATGACACTCGCCGATCCAGACAATCCGTCGCAGTCCTGCGGATACGTTGTTCTGGCCATGGGCAAACATGGAGCGTTCGAACTCAACTACTCCAGCGACATTGATCTCATCGTCCTCTACGACCCCGAAACAGCCTCGCTCACGGGCGGAGCGGAGCCTGCCACTTTCTTCGTTAAGCTCACTCGGAATCTCGTGACGCTGCTGCAGGACGTGACCGCGGATGGTTATGCGTTTCGCACCGATCTGCGGCTCCGCCCCGATCCGCGCGCCACGCAAGTGGCGATCTCAATCGAAGCCGCCGCGGTCTATTACGAGAACATGGGCCAGAACTGGGAACGCGCCGCGATGATTAAAGCGCGACCCGCCGCGGGCGACATGGCTTTGGGCCGGGAATTCCTCGACCGTCTCAAGCCTTATGTCTGGCGCAAATATCTCGACTTCGCGGCCATCGCCGATGTGCAGTCTCTCAAGCGCCAAATCCACGCGGTGAAAGGCCACGGCGAGATCGCGGTCGAAGGCCACAACCTCAAGCTTGGGCGCGGCGGCATCCGCGAGATCGAATTCTTCGTGCAGACACAGCAACTGATCGCCGGCGGACGCAATCCCAAACTTCGCGGCAGCCGCACGCTGGAGATGCTTGACGCACTCGCCGAAGCCCAATGGATCGCGCCCAAAGACTCGCGCGAGTTGAAAGAGGCATACCTGTACCTCCGCCGCATCGAACACCGCGTGCAGATGGTCAATGACGAGCAGACTCACTTGCTGCCGCAGGCCGGCGAGAAATTCGAAAGCCTCGCGCGCTTCTCGGGTTTCGCAACATCGGCGGAGTTCGCCGCCAAACTCCGCTCCACTTTCGAAACTGTGCAAGGCCACTACGCCGCGCTGTTCGAAGATGCGCCGGAACTCGGCACGGCATCGGGAAGCCTCGTCTTCACTGGCGGCGAGGACGACGCCGAAACCATCGAAAATCTGAGCCGCATGGGCTTCCGCCAGCCCTCGGAAGTTTCCGCCACCATTCGCGGCTGGCACTTCGGCAGATATTCCGCAACACGCAGCGCCAAATCGAAAGAGCTGCTCACCGAACTGATGCCCGCGCTTCTCACAAGCCTTGCCAGAAGCGGCGAAGCGGACTTGGCCTTCCTGGCTTTCGACCGCTTCCTTTCTGGTCTGCCAGCGGGCGTGCAGCTCTTCTCGATGCTGAAGGCCAATCCCAATCTGCTCGATCTGATCTGCACCATCCTCGGAACCGCTCCGCGCCTTGCCGATCAATTGAGCCGCAGGCCGCGCGTGCTCGATGCGGTGCTCGATCCTGGTTTCTTCGGCCCGATGCCGAAAGCCGCCGAGTTTGCCGCACAGGCAGCACAGATCATTCCGCAAGACATTGCCCTGGAGGAAGCAGTGGACCGCGCCCGGATCGTGGGACGCGAGCAGATGTTCCGCGTCGGCGTGCGCGTGCTCTCCGAAACCGCGAGCGCGGAAGAAGCAGGCGGCGCGTTCTCGGCTATTGCCGAAAGCCTGATCGGAATTCTGCATGACGCCGTGGAAAGACAGATGATCAAGGCCCATGGCCGATTGCCTGGCGGAGCAAGCGCGGTTCTCGCCATGGGGAAGCTCGGCGGGCGCGAGATGACTGCCGGCTCCGACCTCGATCTCATCCTGATCTACGATCACGCGGAAGACGCCTCGATGTCCGATGGCTCCAAACCACTCGGCGCCAATCAGTATTACGCGCGACTCACCCAGCGCCTCGTGGCCGCTCTTTCATCGCCAACATCCGAAGGCGTGCTCTACGATGTCGACCTGCGCCTGCGCCCTTCCGGCAGTCAGGGCCCGGTGGCGGCAAGCCTCGCAAGCTTCAAGTCATACCACGCGGACTCATCCTGGACCTGGGAAAAGCTCGCCCTCACCAGGGCGCGCGTCGTGCACGGCGCGCCGCGGCTGAAAGCGGAACTGGATCAAACCATTTCCAGAGTCCTCTGCATCGCGCGCGATCCCGCAGCCACGCTCAGCGATGTCCGCGACATGCGCCGCCTGATGATCAAGGAAAAAGGTTCAGGCGGCGTATGGGACATCAAGCAGGTGGTGGGCGGCCTCGTCGAAGTCGAATTCATCGCCCAAAGCCTGCAACTCCTCCACGCCCATCGCGAGCCAGCCATCCTCGACACCAACAGCTTCGCCGTGCTCGCGAAGCTGGAAGCATCCGGTATCCTGGATAAAACGAAAGGCGCCACTCTGCGCGAAGCCTGCTCCCTCTACCACCGCCTCACCCAGGTTCTGCGCCTCTGTGTCACCACCGCCTACGATCCCGCGCAATCTCCCGTGGGCCTCAACCGCTTGGTCGCCGGCGCCGCCGCCACCCCCGACATCGCAACCGCCGAAAGCCTGCTCACCGAAAACCAATCGCGCGTCGCGGCGATGTTCGAGGAGATGATTGGCCGTTGACCTCACGTCGTCACCTATTTGAGGACCTTGAAACGCTCTTCCTCGTCGGCGGATAACGGTGTCTCCGAACCTGCGGTAACTTTCCTTCGACGCCCCAGCAGGAATCCCGCGATGACCGCAAGCAGCGCGAATGGCAGGCCCCACAGCAAGAGCGTTTGCGGCGTGAGGCGCGGGCGGAGGAGGACGAACTCGCCGTAGCGGTCGACGAGAAAGTCCGTCACCTGGGTGTCGCTATCGCCGGCGGTGAGGCGCTGGCGGATGAGGATGCGCAGGTCCTTGGCCAGAGGTGCATTCGATTCGTCGATCGACTCGTTCTGGCAGACGAGACAGCGGAACTCGGATGAGAGTGCGCGGGCGCGGGCTTCGAGGGCGGGATCGGCGAGAACTTCGTCGGGCTCCACGGCGAAGCTCGGAATCGTGAGCAGGATGAAAACGAGCGCGGCGATGAGGTGCTTCATTCCGCTGGCGCCATTGCCGCGCGTGCGGCGGGCTTGGGCGCGCCGATCCGATAGCGCCGGTCGAAGAGCGATATGCCGCCGCCCGCAAACATCACGGCGGCGCCAAGCCAGATCAGCGAGACCCAGGGATTGTAGAAGAGCCGCACCACGCGCCCGCCGTCATCGGTGGCGTCACCCAGCACCACATAGACATCGCCTGCGAGCATGGCGTGAAGGCCTACTTCGGTGGTGTCCATTCCGCGCGGGCGGAACTGGCGCTTTTCGGAGATCACGACGGCCTTCTCCGCGCCATCCTTCGAAATGGTGAAACGGCCGGCGCGGCCAGTGTAGTTGGGGCCGGAGAACGGGGTTTCGGAAACGAAGGTGACGGTGTAGCCGCCCACCTGTTGGGCATCGCTGGGTTTCATCGCAACGATGTGCTCCTCCTTCAGTGTCGAGATCGACATGATGCCGATCACCATGACGCCCATGCCCAGATGGGCGAGCGTCATGCCGATGGCCGCGGCGGGAAGGCCGAGAAGTCTTGACAAAGTGGCTTTGAAGGATGTGCGGAACAGCGCGATCTTCTCCGCGAACTCGACGAGGCTTCCGGCGATCATCCAAACACCGAGCGCCACGCCAAGCACCGCGAGCACCGGCGTTCCGCCGAGAACAGCGGCTGCGAGCACTCCGGCGGCGACGGTGATGACGGCTGCGATCCACACGCGCTGCATCACGCCTCGCGCATCGGCGCGCTTCCAGGTGAGAAACGGTCCGAGCGGCATGAGCAGCAACAGCGGCAGTATGATCGGACCGAAGGTGAGGTTGAAGTAGGGTGGGCCAACCGAAATTTTCTCGCCGGTGACCGATTCGAGCGCCAACGGATAGAGCGTGCCGGTCAACACCGCGGCGGCAGCGACGCAGAGAAGGACGTTGTTCATCACCAGTCCGCCTTCGCGGCTCACTGGTGCGAAGATGCCGCCCGCCTGAAGTTTTGGCGCGCGCCAGGCGAAGAGCGTCAGCGCGCCGCCGATGAAGAAGCAGAGAATGCCGAGAATGAATACGCCGCGCGCGGGGTCGACGGCGAAGGCGTGGACCGAGGTGAGCACGCCTGAGCGCACCAGGAAGGTGCCGAGCAACGAGAGCGAGAAGGCGATGATGGCGAGCAGGACGGTCCAGATTTTCAGTGCGTTGCGCTTTTCGACCACGATGGCGGAATGCAAGAGTGCGGTTGCCACGAGCCAGGGCATGAAGCTCGCGTTCTCGACCGGATCCCAGAACCACCATCCGCCCCATCCCAGTTCGTAGTAAGCCCACCACGATCCCATCGCGATTCCGACGGTGAGGAACATCCACGCCGCGAGCGTCCACGGCCTTACCCAGCGTGCCCAGGCGGGATCGACGCGGCCCTCGATCAACGCCGCCACCGCAAACGAAAACGCCACCGAAAGCCCGACATAACCCATGTAGAGAAATGGCGGGTGGAAGGCGAGTGCCGGGTCCTGCAGAATTGGATTGAGGCCGTTTCCTTCGACCGGCGGCGGAACCAGGCGCATGAATGGATTGGAGGTCGCAACAATGAAGAGCAGAAACGCCGCGCCGACCGCGCCTTGGACAGCGAGTACGCGGGCCTTCAGCGTTTCCGGCAGGTTGCCGCCGAACAGCGCGACCAAGGCTCCGAAGATCGCGAGGATCAGCACCCACAGCACCATTGAGCCTTCGTGGTTTCCCCAGACGCCGGAGATTTTGTAAATGAGCGGTTTTGCGGAATGCGAGTTCTCGAAGACATTGGCGACGGAGAAATCGCTGATGAGATAAGCGTGCGTCAGCGCCGCGAATGCCGTTGCCACCGCCAGAAACTGTACGAGTGCCGCCGGCACTGCTGCGTGCATGAGCGCGTTTCGCTGGGCAGCGCCAATCAATGGTGCGATGGCCTGAAACACTGCGATGGCCAGCGCCAGAACCAGTGCGTAATGTCCAAGTTCGGCGATCATTGGGTCTGCGGCTCCTGCCACACGCCTTTCTCTTTCAGCTTATCGGCGACATCCTTCGGCATATAGTTTTCGTCGTGCTTGGCGAGAACGGTGGAGGCCACGAACGTGCCGCCGGCATCGAGCTGGCCTTCGGCGACGACGCCTTGGCCTTCGCGGAAAAGGTCGGGAAGCTGTCCGGTGTAAGAGACCGGCAGCACGCCGATTGTATCAGTCACGCGAAATGTCACGGTCGTGCCCTGCCCTTTGGTGACGCTTCCCTTTTCAACGAGGCCGCCAAGACGAAAGGGCGTTCCCGGACCGAGCTTCTTCTCCGTCACTTCGCTTGGCGTATAGAAGAACACAATCGAGTCGCGCAGCGCAAACAGCACAAGCCCCGCGGCCACGCCAAGAATGGCGAGGCCACCGAGGATTACCGAGATGCGCTTCTGCTTGCGGGTCATTCGAGTCTCAACTGTTTCGCCAGTGCCGCGAGCGATGCCAGCACATCCGGCCTGTCCTTGAACACTTCCTTGGCTTTCATATACGCAGCTTCGGCCTTGTCGGGCTCGTTCATCACGGTGCGCGCGCGGATGAGCCGCTGCCAGCCTTCGGGATCGTCGGCCTGCTCGCCGAGGCGCTTTTCCAAGCTTTCCACCATGCCGCGGACCATCGCATTCCGATCCTGCGCATTCATCTCCGCGCCGGCCTGGATCTGCTCCTGGCTCAAGGCAGGCGGACGCGAGGAGAGCGATGCGAGTTCCTGCTCCACCATCGATTTCCACCCAGCATCGGACGGAGCTCCGGCCAGCATCTTCTCAAGCATGGCCCTGGCTTCGTCCGACTTGCCCTCCTGCTTCTTCGCAACTGCCATGTAGAAGCTGGCCTTGGGATGGCCGGGTGTCAGCTTCAAAGCCTCTTCAAGCGCCCGCGCCGCATCGGCGCTGACCAGTTCGCCATTGGCAAGCGTGAGCAGTTCGGCATAATCCGCGAGCTTATTCGCATCGGCGCCGGTGAGCCGCATAATGGTGGAGATGGCTTCGGCTCCGTCGGCGTACCGTCCCATGGCGCGGTAGGCGGGAACCAAAACCATCCAGCCTTGCGCATCATCCGGGTTCGAGGCCAGGTGCTGCTCTACCCGCGCCACCAGAGCATCGTAATCCTTGTTCTCCGCTGCCTTCTCCAGACGCTCTTTCAACGGCACGTCGGGCAGCATGGGACTGCCGAATTTGGCATAGAGTGGGATCGCGAGCACGGGAACGATCAAGAGTGCCGCGAGAGACACCCATGGTTTCGAATTGGGTGTCCCCGCTGTCTGGGTCTCGTTCCGTGTGGCCAGCAACCGGCGCTTGATCTCGTTCCGCGCCGCATCGGCTTCCGCCTTGCCGATCTGGCCTGCGGCCTGGTCGCGGTCCAACTCCGCGAGCTGGTCCTGAAACACGGCGCGGTCATGAGGGGCATCGGCACGCCCTTCACGGGCGCGCAAGAGCGGCAGCGCGATGGCCCCCATCGCCGCCAGCGTCATCAGCGTCAGAACCGCCCAAACCTGCCACATGTCAACCAATGGAGATACAATTCACCTCGGCCATTCCGTGCACGTCTCATTGTCGCATGGCAGCAATGGGGCGTCGGAAAGTCATGGTGAACCCTTAGACCATTTGTTAGAAGGCGTCACCATGAAGGCCCGCTACTCCATATTCTCGTTGGCGCGCAACGCCCTCAATTACCACAAGGATTGGGAACGGGCCTGGCGTTCGCCGGAACCCAAGCCATCCTACGATGCGGTGATCGTAGGGGCGGGAGGGCATGGGCTGGCCACCGCCTATTATCTCGCCAAAACCCACAAGATGACCAACATCGCGGTGGTCGAGAAAGGCTGGCTCGGCGGCGGCAATACCGGGCGCAACACCACCATCATCCGCTCCAACTATCTGCAGGACCCGTCCATCGCCATCTATGAGTTATCGCGATCGCTCTACGAGGATCTGTCGCAGGAGCTAAATTACAACATGATGTTCAGCCCACGCGGCGTGCTCATGCTGTGCCAGACCGAACACGAGTTCCGCGCCTTCAAGCGCACGGCGCACGCCAATCGCCTCGCGGGCCTCGATTGCCGCATGGTGACGCCGGCGGAAGTGAAAGAAATCGTCCCGATCATCAACGACGATGCCTCCTGCCGCTATCCGATCCTGGGCGCGTACTATCAGCCGAGAGGCGGTACGGGCCGGCATGACGCGGTGGCGTGGGGGTATGCACGGGGCGCCGATGCGCTGGGCGTCGACATCATCCAGAACTGCGAAGTCATCGGCATCCAGCGCGACGGCGGCAAGGTCGTGGGTCTCGAAACCACGCGTGGGATGATCAAGACGCCGAAGATCGCCGTCGTTACCGCGGGCCACGTCTCGACCATCATGGACATGGCGGGGGTGCGGATGCCGATCGAGAGTTTGTGTTTGCAAGCGCTGGTCTCCGAGCCGATCAAGCCGGTCATCGACTGCGTGGTGATGGCCAACACCGTGCATGGCTATATCAGCCAATCGGACAAGGGCGAGTTGGTTATCGGCGGCGGCACCGATCCCTACAACAACTACTCGCAGAGGGGCTCGTTCCCCTCGCTCGAGCACACGGTGACGGCGCTGGTCGAAACCTTCCCGATCATTTCCAGGCTCCGGATGCTGCGCATGTGGGGCGGCATCGTCGACATGACGGGCGACCGCTCGCCGATCATCGGCAAGACCCCGGTCGAAGGCCTCTATGTCAATTGCGGCTGGGGCACCGGCGGATTCAAGGCGATACCGGGTTCGGGTTTTGTGTTTGCGGATACGATTGCGAACGACCGGCCGCACAGGATCGCCGAAGCTTTCGGGCTCAACCGATTTGTCGAAGGACGGCTGATCGACGAAAGCGTTGCGGCAGCGGTGGCGCATTGATGAGCGTGCAAGTCAAAACGGAAATGCCCTCATCCGGCCTTCGGCCACCTTCTCCCATGCCCCTGCGGGCCACGGGAGAAGGCGTTACAGATATTCGCCTTCTCCCGTGCGGAACGCATGGGAGAAGGTGCCCGACAGGGCGGATGAGGGCCTCTTACACGGGGAAAAATTCATGCTAACCGTAACCTGCCCCGTGTGCGGCGCTGAAGGCGATGAAACCGACTTCCATGCCGGCGGCCAGGCACATGTCCGCCGTCCTGCAACGCATGACCCCGCCAACATCAGCGACGAAGAGCAGCGCGACTATCTTTTCATCAGGCACAATCCGAAGGGCCTCCACTTCGAGCGCTGGCGCTGCGATCGCGGCTGCGGCAAGTGGTTCCACGCGGCGCGCGACACGGTGACCATGGAGTTCAAGGCGTTCTACGGCATCACGGAACTTCCGCCGGAAGAGCTGATGAAGCAGGCGAAAGGTCCGTGGGCGGAGTATTTTGCGCGGGCGATCAAGGCAAGGGCCAAGGCATGAGCGGCAAACCTTATCGCCTCGCCACCGGCGGCAGTCTGATCGACCGGGCGCGCACCGTGCACTTTACCTTCGACGGCAAGCAGATGACGGGCTTTGCAGGCGACAGTCTCGCATCCGCCGTGCTCGCCAATGGCCAGCGCCTGTTTGGGCGGAGCTTCAAATATCACAGGCCGCGTGGCGTTGTCGGCCTTGGCTCGGAAGAGATGAACGCGCTTGTGGGCGTGGGCGATGGGGCGCGGCACGAGCCAAATCTTCGCGCCACGCAAGTCGAGCTTTACGATGGCTTGACCGCCGTTTCGCAGAACCGCTGGCCTTCGCTTTCATTCGATGTCGGCAGCATCAACAACCACCTGTCGCGCTTTTTCCCTGGCGGCTTCTACTACAAGACTTTCATGTGGCCGAAGGTCTTCTGGAAACACGTCTACGAGCCATTCATCCGCCGCGCCGCCGGACTCGGCAAGGCTGCGGAAGGCCGCGATCCCGACTCTTACGAACACATGCATGTTCATTGCGATGTGCTGGTGGTGGGCGGCGGAATCGCCGGACTTGCGGCGGCGGAAGCGGCGGCGGCATCAGGTGCGCGTGTCGTGCTGGCTGATGAGAATGCGCAGCTTGGCGGCATTGCCGATCTGACCGAGGGCATGATCGGCGAAACTTGTATTGCTGACACGGTGCCCGATTCCGTGACGCGGCTGGCGGCGATGGAGAATGTGCATCTCCTCACGCGCACAACCGTCGTCGGACATTTCCATCACAACTACCTCATGGCGGTCGAGCGCGTGGCGGATCACGATCCGGCGCTTGCAAGCAGCGGCGCGCCGCGCCACCGCCTGTGGAAAATCCGCGCCTCACGCGTGATCCTCGCGACCGGCGCCATCGAACGGCCGATCGCATTCGCTAACAACGACAAGCCTGGCATCATGCTGGCCTCCGCCGCGCGTGGGTTTGTCGAACGATATGGCGTGGCGCCGGGACAGAGCGGCGTCGTCTTCACCAACAACGACGATGCCTACCTCACCGCCTTTGCCCTCAAGAAGGCGGGCGTCTTGGTGCGGGTTGCCGACTCGCGCATGCGGCCTGAAGGCGATCTGCCGAAACGCGCAATGGCCGACGGTATCGAAGTGCTTCCGGGCTCGATCATCTCCGCAGTCGAAGGATCGCTTGGCGTTGCGGCAGTCAAGATCGCCGCCTACCGCAAGGGCCATGGCCGCGTCATCACCGAACGCAAAGTCGATTGCGATTTCGTCGCCATGTCGGGCGGGTTCAATCCGGCGCTTCATCTATGGTGCCACAACGGCGGCAAGATCAAATTCGACGAGACGCTTGCGAGCTTCCGGCCCAACACACACGCCGATGCGATGTCGGCTGTGGGCGCGTGTAACGGCACCATGTCGGTTTCGGAAACATTGGCTGAAGCTCACGCCGCCGGCGAAGCGGCGGGCAAGGCCGTGCGGCCGAAATCGAAGTCCAATAAATTCAAAGCGCCCGCGGTGACCGAGCCGAAGCGGGGCGCGATGGAACCCTTGTGGTTTGCACCCGCGACCGGAAAATACAACGAAGGCAACAAGCACTTCATCGATTTTCAGAACGACGTGACCGCCGCCGATCTCGAACTCGCGCAGCGCGAGGGCTACGAGTCGGTCGAGCACACCAAGCGCTACACCACCTTCGGCATGGCGACCGACCAAGGCAAGACCTCGAATTTGAACGGCCTTGGCATTCTCTCGGAAGCGACCGGAAAATCGATTCCCGAAATTGGCGTCACCACCTTCCGCCCGCCCTATACGCCATTCTCGTTCGGCTCGATTGCAGGGCAGAACACGCGCGATCTGTTCTTGCCCGTGCGCCGCACGCCGATCTATCAGTGGCATGTGGAGCAAGGTGCCGTGTTCGAGCCGGTGGGCCAATGGCGGCGCCCTTACACGTATCCGAAGATGGGCGAGGACAAACACGCCGCGATCAACCGCGAAATCCTCAGTGTACGGAACAAGGCGGGTCTGCTCGACGCCTCGACGCTGGGCAAGATCGAGGTGAAGGGGCCGGACGCCGCGGAATTTCTCGATCGCATGTACACCAACATGATGTCGACTCTGAAGCCCGGACGCTGCCGCTACGGCTTGATGATGAACGAGCTGGGATTCCTGATGGATGACGGCGTGGTGGTGCGCTTCTCCGACGATCGTTTCCTGGTTCACACCACGTCCGGCGGCGCGGACCGCATCGCTGGATGGTTCGAGGAGTGGCTGCAAACGGAGTGGACGCACTATCGCGTGTTCGTGACACCGGTGACCGAACAATGGTCGCAGTTCGCCATTGCCGGCCCCAAGGCGCGCGAGGTGCTGGCGAAACTCTCGCCCGACTTCGAATTGAGCCACGAGGCCTTCCCGCACATGAGTTACAAGGTGGGGACGCTTGCGGGATATCCGGTGCGGATTTACCGCATCAGTTTCTCGGGCGAACTTTCATTCGAAGTCGCAACGCCTTCCAATGGCGGGCGCGGATTGTGGGAAGAGATCGTCTCAGCAGGTGCGGAGTTCGGGCTTGAGGCCTACGGCACGGAAGCGCTGCATGTGCTGCGCGCCGAGAAGGGCTTCATCGTGATTGGCGATGAGACCGATGGCACGACTACGCCCGCCGATGTTGGCCTCGATGGCCTCGTCTCCAAGAAGAAAGCGGATTTCATCGGCAAGCGTTCGCTGGAACAGGCGCATCTCAAAGCGCCGGGCCGCAAGCAGCTCGTGGGGCTCTTGACCGAAGATCCGAGCGAAGTTCTGCCCGATGGCGCGCATGCGGTGAGGCATGTGAAAGACAAGCCGCCGATGGAAACCATCGGCCATGTCACCTCCACCTATCATTCGCCGACGCTGGGACGCTCCATCGCCATGGCGCTCATCAATGACGGACGGAACCGGATGGGCGAAATTCTCTCCTTTCCCATCGAGGGCAAGGTGATCCGCGCCAAGGTCACCGATCCGGTCTTCTACGACAAGGAAGGAGCGCGGCAGAATGTCTGATCCCCGCTTCGAAACGGCACTCGTCCGGCACGTCGCACCCGATGGATTGCTCGTGTCGCTCCGCGAAATCCAGGGACGCGGCATGATCGATCTGCGCGGGTTCACCTCCGACCGCAAGTTCATGACCGCGGCGAAAGTTGCATTCGGCGTTGATCTTCCCAAAGCCCCGCGTTCAAGTGCGGCATGGGGCGATATCCGCATCCTGTGGCTGTCGATCGATCAGTGGCTGGTGATTGCGCCGCACGCGAAAGTGCGGGATCTGATCGCGGGATTCGAGAAAGCGGCCAATGGCGTTCACGGCTTCGCCGTCGATGTCTCCGACATGCGCAGTGTCATCCGCATCGAAGGCGAAGATGCGCGCGTGGCGTTGATGAAGGGAACCTCGCTCGATCTCCTCGGCCAGGAATTCCCCGAAGGCACGGTCAAGCGCCTCCGCTTCGCCGAGATCGCGGCGCTCCTGCACGCGGTGGAGCGCGACGTGTTCGACCTCTACGTCTTCCGCTCCTACGCGCATCACGCATGGGATTTCCTGGCAAGGGCTGCGCGGAAGGAAGCGAGAGTCACTGTGTTCGGGACGCGGAGCGCCTAAATCGCCGCCTCGACATCGGTCAGGCGGAAATCATCGCCTTTGAACAACAAGGGCATCGACTCGATTTTTGCCATTGCATAGGAAATGCAATCGCCGAAGTTCAGTTTTGCCCGATGAATGCCTTTGCCGTATCTGAAGAACGCTTCGACTGCAATTGAAGCGGCGTCGCTACTGAAAGCGCGGATTTCGATGCCGCTTTCTCTTACGAGGCGATCGACATGCGGCAGTCCTTCTTCGCCCTTTCGGCCACAGTAGACCATGCAAGTTTCGACATAAATTGGCGCCGCCAGCAGTTTGATGCCGGCGCGCATAAGGGCTTCAGAAAAAAGTTGCGCGTCATCTTCCTGTCTAAGGATGGCGATAAGTGCCGACGAGTCCACAATCACGTTGCCGCTTCCCTATTTCGTCGGCGCGCCAAATTCATCGTATCCAAGAATTTCGTCGTCGGTCATGTCGTTGAGATCAGGCAGGGCTGCGGCCTCCCGGCCAATCTGCATTAGCCGCTCGGCTAGATTATCGGGCTTTCGGCGCGCCTGAGCGGCGGCAACTGCGCGAAGGCGGTCGACGCCTCTCTGCAGCTCATCACCAACTGCATCCGTAATTGGCTTGCCGGTGCGCCGAGCCAATTCGCGCGCGAGTTCCTCGACTCTCTTGTTCTTGATGCTCAATGCCATGACTAGGTACCTGCTACCTGAATTGCTACCTGCTATATCCAATAGCATGACCCTGCCCGCGTCTCAAGGTTTCGTAGTTAAGCCTTTGACCTAAAATGGAATTCAGCTCAGCTTCGGGCTCAGCCAGTCGAACAGTTTGTCGAAGCCGCCAAAGGGGTAGAAGTGGGGGGCGGCGATTTTCAGCTCCGGCTTTTCGCTATGGAGTTTGGCGAGTTGCTCCACGAATGCGTCCGGCGTGTTGACGGTCAGGAGCTTTGTCACGTTCATCGCCTGTTTGCGGATGAACCGCGCGGAGTTGCCGACGCCGCAGACGGCGGCGTATTTCACCAGCGTCTTGATCGTCGCCGGTCCCGGCACGCCGACATGGATCGGAAGTTCGATGCCCTGCTGGCGGAGTTGATCGGCCCAATAGGCGACCGGGCCCGCTTCGAACAGGAACTGCGTGGCGATGAAGCCGTCGATATTGTTGGACTTGAGCCAGGCCTGCTTGAGCCTCAGCGCCGCCATCAGCGCGGGTTCGCCGTGGACCTTGGTGATATCGGGATTGCCTTCCGGGTGGCCGGCCATTCCGATGCGGGTCACGCCGTGTTTCTGGAACAGTCCGGTTTCGAGAAGCTGAATGGCCGCGTCGTACTTGCCGATGGGGTGAGGCGCACCGCCGCCCAGCACCAGCATCTGCTTGACGCCTGCCCTCGACGTGAGCGCGGCCAGCCGCGCCTCGAGATCCGCCTCGTCGCGAACGAAGCGTGCGGGGATGTGCGGCACTGGCACGAGCCCCGCCTCATGAAGCGCCACCGCCGCCTGCAATTGCCCATCGACATCGGCGGGATCGATCAGCGCGATGAACACCTGCGTACCCTTGGCGAGCCGCTGCGCCAGAAGCGGCGCCTTGTCGGCCTGCCTGCCGGTGATTTCGATGGTGAGCTTTCGGTAGAAGTCCTTCAGAGGATCGGGCATCAGGTTGGGCGAAGGCGAAAGATTGACGAGAGGTGCGTTCACGGTAGTCCTCGGGCCGGTATCCGTAAAGAATGCCCGAAGCCGCCCGGATCGCCGCGAAGGATTACGACAGGCCTATTCCGAAACCGACTGATTGGCCCATGCGATGGTCGCTTTCGGCCAAACCGGTGACGCCAATGGACATAATCGCAATTCTGGCGCAAGAGAACGGCGACGGAGTTCTCAGCCATGTTTGGCGACAAGCCCAAGGATTTGCCACAGCCCTTCGCACTCGTGCTCCTGCCGGAATTCACCATGATGCCGGTGACCTCGGCAATCGAACCGCTCCGC
>JBJXGL010000365.1:0-7549 GCA_046160365.1 Aestuariivirga sp.
CATGAAATTGGGCCAAACCGATTCGCCCGCAGTCTATCGCGGGATGTGGCGAATGCGTGATTTGCCGCTATTGACCCTTTGGTGCACCGCAACTATGGTCCGCCCGCCTTTCAAAAGGGCCCGTAGCTCAGTGGTAGAGCGTCTGACTTTTAATCAGTAGGTCGCGCGTTCGATCCGCGCCGGGCTCACCAGCGTTTCATGAACGGGGCAGCATTTTCTCGACGAGCTTGGCCCAGAAGGCAGGCGCTTTCTCCAGCAGGTCGTCGTTGAAGTCGTAGCCGGAGTCGTGAAGACCGCGGCTGTCGCCATTGCCCATGCCGAGGAAGCAGCCGGGCACTGTCTGCTGCATGTAGGCGAAGTCTTCCGAAAACATGTAGGGGCCCTTGATGTCGATATCGGCGGGCTTCTGGCCGAGGTCGAGGGCGACTTCGCGGACGACGGCGGCGAGGCTTGGGGCGTTGTGGCCGGGCGGATAGCTGTAGCCGTGGCCGTACTGAATGTCCGCTTCGCAGCCGAAGGATTTCGCCTGGCTGCCGATCACTTCGGTGATGCGCCTTTTCATCAGCGCACGGACGTCTTCGGTGCATGTCCTGACGCCGATTTGCAGATGGGCTTCGGTTGGGATGGCGGTTGCCATCGATCCCGCATTGAAGGCGCCAACGGTGATGACTGCGGGATCGAGAGGATCGAGATTGCGGGCGACGATCGATTGCAAGGCCATGACCACGCCGGATGCGGCGACGATCGGATCGACGGCGAGATGCGGCAGCGCGCCGTGGCCGCCCACGCCGCGAATGACGACATTGACGATATCGACGCAGGCCGTGATCGCTCCGGGCCTCACCGTCACCTGCCCCACCGGCTGGCCGGGAAGATTGTGAAGCGCGAAGACGCCGTCGCAGGGGAAGCGCTTGAACAGGCCCTCCGCGATCATGCGCTTGGCGCCGCTGATGTCTTCTTCCGCTGGTTGGAAAATCAAATGCACCGTGCCGTCGAAGTTCCGCTCGGCCGCGAGTTTTCGCGCGAGGCCAAGCAGAATTGTGGTGTGGCCGTCGTGACCGCAGGCATGCATCTTGCCCAGTGCTTTCGAGGCATAGGGCAGATTAGTAGTTTCGTGGATCGGCAGCGCATCCATGTCGGCGCGAATGCCGATCGACTTCCGTGATGTTCCGCTGCGGATGGTGCCGACGACACCCGTGCCTGCGATGCCCGGCGTCACTTCAATACCGTGGCGCGCCAGCTCCTTGACTACAATGGCGGACGTTCGGTGTTCCTCGAACTGCAGTTCGGGATGCGCATGCAGATCGTGGCGAATGACTTGCAGTTCTGCGAAATTTTCGCTTGCTGTTCGGTTCAGCCAGTTCATTCTAGCGTCTTGCCGGAACCTGCGCCTCGAGGTGGCCAAATACCCGCGTGATGATGAACACGAGGATCAAATAAACTACCATCAAGGTCAGCAACGGCGGATAGATAATGTAAGTCTCCTGGCGGATGCGGTCAGCTACACCAAACAAGTCCACTACGGTCACTAATGCCGCCAAGGGCGTCGAGTGCAAAGTCTGGATCGTTTCAACGCCAAGCGCCGGCATGACATTGCGGAAAGCGCGCGGCAGCCACACGCGGCGCAGCACTTTCCACGGACTCATGCCGAAGGCGCGCGCCGCCTCAAGCTCGCCCTTCGGAACTGACAGAAAACCCCCGCGAAAGACCTCGCCAGCATAACCGGCTTCATTCAATACAAACACGAAAATTGCGTAGTAGTAGCCCTCGCGCAGGACCGGCCAGATGAAACTCTGTCGCAGCTCCGGATAGCTCGCGAAAATGCTGCCAAGGCCGTAGTAAAACAGAAAGAGCTGTATGAGCAGGGGCGTACCGCGCATGACCGTGCAGTAACCGCGCGCCACCGATGCGAGCCAGCGAGGCCCGGTCACTTGAACGAGACCAAGAGGTATTGCCAGCAAGACTCCCAGAACCATGGTGATGACGAGGAGCTGAAGCGTAATCGACAAGCCGCCGAGCAGCATGGGCAGATATTTGGGGAACCATGAGAAGTCCATCTCTGCCTCACGCCAACTTTTGTTGGCCGCGCCGCATGTGGCGCTCGAGTTTGCCGATCAGCACGTTCGAAATCAGCGTGATCGCCAGATAGATGCAAAACGCTATGAAGAAGAACAGGAAGTATCTTTTAGTGAATCCCGCTGCGTTTCTTGTCATCTGCAGGAGTTCGGTACTAGCGCCAGTGACGGCAATCAACGACGTAGCCTTAACGACGATAAGCCAGAGATTGGCAAGGCCTGGGATGGCGTTCGGCAACATTGCCGGAATGAGGATCCGCCACAAGATTTGCCACGATGACATTCCATAAGCCCGTGCGGCTTCTATCTGCCCCACGGGGATCGCCTGAATGGCGCCGCGGATCACTTCCGTCGTGTCGGCGCCCAACACAAAACCAAGCACGAGGATGGCAGCCAGCGTGCCGTTGATATCAATGGGACCGAAACCTACGGCCTCTCCCAATGCGCTAATGCCGCGCGTACCGGCGAAGAAGAGAAAGAGGATCAGCACCAATTGGGGAATTGCACGTATGACTGTGGTGTAAAATCCGGCAACGCCAACGGCAATGGGGCCGCCGTAAAGCTTGGCTACGGCGCCCATTTGGCCGAGGATAAATCCCAGAACATATGCCGAAACCGCGATGAATAGCGTTATCAGCGTGCCCCACGCCAACTCATCGCCGAAACCCGTGCGCCCGAAACTCAGAACCTCAAGCAAAGCCGCACCCCCAATTGAGCGCGGCGGCAAATCCGACGGGAATTGCCGCCGTGTTTCTATCAAATATCAGGCGGAAGAATCAGCAGCGCATCGAGACTATGCTTTTTCGCAAGTTCCTTGAAGCCGTCCTTGGCCGCAAGTGACTTGATCGCCGCGTTCAACTTTTCGAGCAGGGCTGTGTCTTCCTTGCGCAAGCCCACACCAACGCCGGGGCCCAGCACCTCGATATCGAGCGGCACTTGGCCATAAAGTTCGCAACACGCCTTGCCTTCGTCCGACTTCAAGAACGATTCGAGCGTCACACCGTCTGCCTGCACATAGTCGACACGGCCGGCCGCCAGATCAGCATTGGCCTCATCCTGGCCCTTGTATGTCTTGAGCGTTGCACCAGCCGTGACGAAGTGCTTCTCCACATAATTGGCGTGGGTGGCCGAGGCCTGAGCTCCGATGGTCTTGCCTTTGAGGGCCTCCGGCGCGATGTTTTTGTCGCCGCCTTTCGGGCCGATCAAAACCGCTCCAGAGTTATAGTAGACGTTCGAGAAATTGATCTGCTTCTTGCGCTCTTCGGTGATCGACATGGAACCGAAGATTCCGTCCATCTTCTTCTCGAGAAGAGCGGGAATGATTCCATCCCAGGCAATCGGGATCAAAGTGCACTTCTCGTTCATCTCGGCACAGATTGCCTGAAGCAGGTCATACTCCCAGCCTTCCCACTCGCCAGCCGCGTTTTGCGAGGTGAAGGGGGGATAAGGCGCCGCGTCGGTCGCGAATACCAAATCGGCCCTGGCGGCACTAACGCCCATCGCAATCGATGCGGCGGTCGCCAAGCCCAGAACTAGCCTTTTCGTTAGTTTCATGTTTCTCTCCTATTTTGCCTCATTGTCCGCTCGCAGCTCGCCATGAGTTCCTTTTGCTTGCCGTTTGCCGGCTCGCGCCGGCGTTTTCTTCCCCCGACGCTCAATGGATGCTTGCAACGAACTGTCTGCACCGTTCGCTCTTTGGCGATCCAAAGACTTGCTTTGGCGGCCCCTCCTCCTCGATCATTCCCTTGTAGAGATAGATCACGTGGCTCGAGACGTCGCGCGCAAATTTCATTTCATGGGTGACGAGGATCATGGTCCGGCCTTCCTCCGCCAAGAGCCTGATCACTTTCAAAACTTCTCCTACAAGCTCGGGATCGAGAGCTGAGGTTGGCTCATCGAAAAGCATGACTTTCGGCTCCATGGCCAATGCCCGGGCAATCGCCGCGCGTTGTTGCTGGCCACCCGACAAGAAGGCCGGATATTGGTCGCGCTTGTCGTAAAGGCCCACCTTGTTGAGAATCACTTCTGCGCGGGAGGTGGCCTCCTGCTTCGATACGCCTAGCACATGCACCGGTGCTTCGATGACGTTTTGCAGCACCGTCATATGCTGCCAGAGGTTGAAACTTTGAAACACCATGCCGAGTTTGGTGCGAAGCCGCTCAAGCTGCCTTCGATCAGCCGCCACCAGATTTCCGTCGCTGCCGGGCTTGGTGGCGATGGTCTCTCCAGTCACCTCGATCCGGCCGCTCGTGGGCGATTCCAGGAAGTTGATGCAGCGCAGGAACGTACTTTTGCCCGAACCCGATGCGCCGATCATGGAAACGACATCGCCCTCACGCGCCCTGAGCGAAACGCCCTTCAGAACCTCGAGCTGTCCGAAACTCTTATGCAGATCGTCAACCGCGACGGCGACCGGTTTGTTTGAACCTTCCAAAGCCCGATCCATCGCCCTGTTGTCCCCCACTGTCTGTTTCAACGCCGCGTCAAGGGTTCGAGATTAACACCAAAAACGGCTTTTGCAATTCTTCGATTGGTTTTGCCTCAGCCGATAGATGCGGCAGCAGCACGGTGATCCAACATGAGTTGCTCCAGATCGGTGTGAACAGGCCGCCCGTCGATTACCTTCCATTCCCCTTGGATCATCACTCTATCGGCCCGTGTTGCGCCGCACAAAACGAGAGCAGCCAATGGGTCTCCGGCCCCTGAGAAGCGTAATTCGTCGAGTTTGTAGAGGGCCAGGTCGGCCTGCTTGCCTACTGCGATTTCTCCGATGTCGGTGCGGCCGAGGCAGGCGGCGGAGCCTTTGGTGGCCCAGCGCAGGGCATCTATGTGGCTTATTTTCATGCCGTAAGTGAGCCGGTTCATCAATACGGCGTGGCGAACGCCTTCCATGAGGTTGGACGAGTCATTTGATGCCGAACCGTCAACGCCCAGGCCGACGGGTACGCCCGCTGCCTCCAGTTCGCACGTGCGGCAACGGCCGGATGCAAGCGTCATGTTGGAGGTCGGGCAGTGGCAAACCCCCACGCCATGGCTGCCCAAGCGCGCGATGTCGCTGTCGCTGAAATGGATGCCGTGAGCGAGCCAGGTGCGGTTGTTGAGCCAGCCGCAGTCTTCGAGGTAATCGAGCGGGCTCATTCCGAATTTCGCATGGCAGAACGCGTCTTCGTCGTGGGTCTCGGCGAGATGCGTGTGCAGGCGCACGCCGTGACGGGCGGCGAGCTCCGCCGTTTCGCGCATGAGTTTCCGCGTCACGGAAAATGGCGAACAAGGCGCAAGCGCCACTTGCACGCAGGCGCCCTCGCCTTGTTCATGATATCGGCCGATGACCCGCTCACAATCGGCAAGAATCGTATCGTGGTCCTGCACCACGCTGTCCGGCGGCAGGCCGCCATCCTTGACCGACAGGTTCATGCTGCCGCGGGTCACCATGATCCGCATGCCGAGGGCGCGCGCCTCTTCGACCTGAATATCGATCGCATCATCAAGCCCATCGGGAAACACGTAGTGATGATCCGACGTTGTGGTCACTCCCGACATCATCAGCTCGGTCAGCGCCAGTCGCGTACCGAGACGGTGTGTCTCGGGGGTCAGTTTCGCCCAGACGGGGTAGAGCGCGGTGAGCCAGCCAAATAGCTCCTTGTTGATGGCCTTTGGGTGCGCGCGTGTCAGCGTTTGGTAGAAATGGTGGTGGGTGTTGACGAGGCCCGGCAACACCACGTGTTGCGATGCGTCAAATTCCGTCACGGAAGCCCGCGGCTTCGCTCCCTTTGCGATGCATTCCACAATCACGCCATTCTCGACGACCACGCCCCGCTCCGCGCCATCGCCCAGGATTGCCAGCGGATCCTTGATCCAGAGTCGCATGATGTGCCCTCGCCGAAGCCAAACTTGTATCCGCTTCCTTTCGGCATGGGAACCGGCTAGCCTTGATTCAGTTCGCCGGCAGCAGAAACTTCAGGGCAGCCGCGCACAAGACCGGCAGAACGGCAAATTCACAGGCGCGGCTCAGCCCACGAGGGAGAGACATCATGACCGTTTTGAAACGCGCAACAGCAGCCTTGCTCGCAGCCACGATGTGCGCCGCGCCCGTGTTTGCGCAAGAGATGAAGAAGGAAGTCGGCGCCGGCGAAGGCCAGGTCGATATCGTGGCGTGGCCGGGCTACATCGAACGCGGCCAAACCGACAAGAATTTCGATTGGGTCACCGACTTCGAAACCAAGACAGGCTGCAAGGTCAACGTAAAGACCGCAGGCACGTCGGACGAAATGGTGGCGCTGATGAACGAGGGCGGATTCGATCTTGTGACCGCCTCGGGCGACGCTTCGCTCCGCCTCATCTCGGGCAAGCGGGTGCAGCCGGTCAATGTCGATCTCATTCCGTCATGGAAAACGGTCGACGAGCGGTTGCAAAACGCACCGTGGCATACGGTCGGCGGCGTGCATTATGGCGTTCCCTATCAGTGGGGCGCCAATGTGCTCGCTTACAACACCAAGGTTTTCCCGGAAGCGCCGAAGAGCTGGTCGGTGGTGTTCGAAGAGCAGACGCTGGCCGACGGCAAATCGAACAAAGGCCGCGTGCAGGCCTTCGACGGACCGATCTACATCGCCGACGCAGCGCTTTATCTCATGAAGAAGAAACCAGAACTCGGCATCAAGGACCCTTATGAACTGACGGAAGAGCAGTACAAGGCCGCGCTCGATCTCTTGCGCGTGCAACGCGGTCTCGTTGGCCGCTACTGGCACGATGCTTTCATCCAGATGGACGACTTCAAAAACGAAGGCGTGGTTGCATCGTCGTCCTGGCCGTTTCAAGTGAATATCTTGCAAGCAGACAAGGCAGCGATGGAGAAGACGCCGATTGCCTCAACCATTCCCGAGGAAGGCGCAACGGGCTGGGCCGACACCACGATGATGCATGCGTAAGCAGCGCATCCAAACTGCGCCTATATGTGGCTCGAACATTCGATCAACCCGAAGCTCCAGGGCGATCTTGCGGCATGGTTTGGTTCGGTGCCTGCGGTCACAGCTGCATGCAAGGGCAATGCACTTCTGACCGATACCGGCTGCGAAACCAATGGCCTCCAGAACTTCGAGAAGATCCACTTCTGGCGCACGCCGGTCGCCAAATGCGCCTCGCAAGCCGCTGGTTGCGTGCCCTACTATCGCTGGGTCTCCGACATGATCGCGGGGCTCGGCGGCCGCTGAACAAACTCGCCCTCTCCCGCCTTCGAAGGGCGGGAGAGGGTCACTTTTGATCATGAAACCCGCCGTCAGTTTTCAGCATGTGAGCCGCCATTTCGGCAACGTGCGCGCCGTTGACGATGTCTCGCTCGACATCGGCGAGGGCGAATTCTTCGCATTGCTCGGACCTTCCGGTTCGGGCAAGACCACATGCTTGCGGCTGATTGCGGGTTTCGAACAGCCGACCGCCGGTCACATCGAGATAGCGGGAGAAACGGCCGAAGGCGTTCC
>JBJXGL010000366.1:0-3683 GCA_046160365.1 Aestuariivirga sp.
CGCTCTCGGGCGGGCTTGTCGGATTTGTGCTGGGACTGGTGGGCGGCGGCGGCTCGATCATCGCCGTGCCGCTGCTGCTCTATCTCGTCGGCATTCCGGCGGCCCACACGGCCATCGGCACAAGCGCAGTCGCTGTGTCCCTGAGCGCCTTCGCCAATTTATTGGCCCAAGCGCGGAACGGGCTGGTGAAATGGCCTTGCGCTGCCGCCTTCGCATCGAGCGGCGTCATCGGAACCGTTATTGGCTCCTACGCGGCACTGCAATTGCCTGGTGCCAAGCTTGTGGCGCTCTTCGGCGCGCTGATGATCGGCGTCGGCGTGCTGATGCTGGTGCGCAAAGACGCCGAAGGCGATCCCGAAGTGCGCCTCACTTTGAAAACCGCGAAGCGCATGCTGCCCTGGCTCATTCCGGCGGGTTTGCTGGTGGGAACCCTCTCAGGTTTCTTCGGCATCGGCGGCGGATTTCTGATCGTCCCGGCATTGATTTTCGCCACCGGCATGCCGATCCGCAACGCCATCGCCACCTCGCTCGTGGCCATCACCGTGTTCGGCGCGGCAACCGCGGCGAACTACGCCTACGCCGGCGAAGTGGATTGGCAGTTGGCTGGCTTCTTCGTGGGCGGCGGCATCGCAGGCGGAATAGCAGGCACCTATGCCGGGAAGGCGCTCTCGGGCCACAAGACAGCGCTGCAACTGGTCTTCGCGCTCTTCGTCATCGCGACGGGCGCTTATGTGATCTTCAAAGCGGTGGCGTGAGTTCAGATTTCGCGCGTGAGAAACACACTGTTGGGATCGACCTTGTAGCCGCCGAAGGGCGGACACTCGATAAACCCGTGTGACTTGTAGAGCGCAACCGCAGGCTGGAAGTAGCCGAATGAACCGGTTTCGAGGCTGAGGCGTCTCAACCCCTTGGCGCGCGAGGTTTCGATCATGTGGTTGAGGATGGCGCTGCCGACACCTTTCCGCCGCGCGGCTTCCGCCGTGTGCATCGATTTCACTTCGCCATGGCCGGCCTCGATCTCCTTTACAGCGCCCACTCCCATCAACGCGTCGCCGTCCCAAGCCGCCCAGAAATCGACGTCCGGTGACCTGAGGCGCGACACGTCGAAGACGTGAGCGCTGCCTGGCGGAGTCACTTCATGGCACTTGGCGAAATGATAGCGGAGCAGGCTCAGCACCCGATCGTCATCGAAATCGCCGGGGATAATCCGAAGCATCCGGTCCTCCCTCAGACCAGAAAGAGAAGATAGCGCGCGCCCGTCTCGGGCGGAGTGGCAAAATCCGTTCCACCATGGAGCTGGTATCGCAGGCAATCGCCAGCCTTGAGCTCATAAAGGCGGCCTTCGATGGTGAGATGAAGCTCGCCTTCGAGCATCACCAGATGATGTTCGAGCCCCGGCCGTGGCGGGCGGTCATAGGATATGCGCGTACCGGCTCTGAGTGAGCATTCGATAACTTCACCGGCCAACGATTGTGCCGGCAGTGAAACATTGCGCCGTTCGAAACCTGTTTCAGCATCGGCCCACACCGGCTGCTCGCTTCTTCTGAGCAGCGGGACAAAGCCATCTTCCACCATGAACATGAGACGGGAGACTGTGAGATCATAAGCTGAGCAGAGTTTGCCGAGCACCGCTGCCGTAGGACTCACCTCAGCATTCTCCAGCCGTGAGAGCGTTGCCCGGCTGACCGAACTCCGTGAGGCCAGATCATCCAGCGACCATTCGCGCTCCGAGCGAAGGCTCTTGAGCCGCTGGGCAATTCGAAGATCTATACTGAGTGCATCCATATACGGGAGAATATCTCATATCTGGGACAGATGCAAGTTGCGCAATAACATTGCGTATTTTCTCTCCTCATGATTCCTTCCTTGCGCACAGCAAGAGCATCTGTCATAAGGAATTAGGACAGTGACGCTGTCCTATTAGGGTGAAACTTGAGGACTTGAGGTTCCGGATTTCGGCCAAAAACTCCACGAAAACGACGGCGGATAACGCCGCCGCTACCCTTTACGCGGCCCGGGTCAACGCCACAAAACGTAAGTAAGGCAGGCTCGGACACCGCAAAACGGCGGCACCGGGTTTGATCCGAAGGCGGGTCTCATGGCCACCCCAAGGCCCACCCTCAAGATCGAAAACGGCGCGCCAGACCCAACCAAACCGCCCGCCGGTTTCCGGCGTCGGCATGTGGTTGTGGACATGATAGGCTGAGGACGACACGAAGGACGATCGCCATGCGCCAAGACAACCCCATGCTGCCGGAAGGAATGCCCTCCGCTCACGGACTATACGATCCGCGCAACGAACACGATGCCTGCGGCATTGGTTTGATCGCCAACATCAACAACGTGAAAAGCCATCGCATTGTCAGCGACGGCCTCTCGATCCTCAAGAACCTCGAGCATCGCGGCGCCGTGGGCGCTGACCCCAAGGCGGGCGATGGCGCCGGCGTGATGCTGCAGATTTCTCATGGGTTCTTCTCGGCGGAGGCCAAGCGACTCGGCTTCGAACTGCCTGCTCCCCAACACTATGGCGTGGCCTATCTCTTCCTGCCGCGCGAAGCCGTGTATCGCCAGGACATCGAGCGCATCTGGTGGGAAACTACGCGCGAAGAAGGTCTGAAGGTTCTGGGCTGGCGCGATGTGCCGGTCGATTCCTCGGTGCTCGGATATTCAGTGAAGGGCACGGAGCCCATTCACCGCCAGCTCTTCATCGGCCGCGGACCCACGATCCGCGATGAGGCCCATTTCGAAAGGAAACTCTTCGTCTGCCGCAAGGTGGTGTCAAACCGCGTTCTCGAAGTGCTCGGCAACAAGGCCCGCGCCTATTATCCTGTGTCAGTCTCCTGCCGCACCATCGTCTACAAGGGTCTCGTCCTCGGCAAAGACCTTGGACACTATTACCTCGATCTTGTGGACGAGCGCATGGAGTCGGCCCTGGCCCTCGTGCATCAGCGCTTCTCCACCAACACGTTTCCAAGCTGGCCGTTGGCGCACCCCTATCGCTATGTGTGCCACAACGGCGAAATCAACACCGTGCGTGGCAACTTCAACTGGATGGCGGCGCGCCAGGCCAACATGAAATCGGATGTGCTGGGCGAAGACCTCTCCAAGCTCTGGCCGATTTCCTATGAAGGCCAGTCGGACACGGCGTGTTTCGACAACGCACTCGAATTCCTGCACATGGGCGGCTATTCGCTGCCGCATGCCATGATGATGCTGATCCCGGAAGCCTGGGCGGGCAACCCGCTGATGGATGAGGATCGCCGCGCCTTCTACGAATATCATGCCGCGCTGATGGAGCCATGGGACGGCCCCGCCGCCATGTGCTTCACCGATGGCAAGCTGATCGGCGCAACGCTCGACCGCAACGGTCTGCGCCCGTCGCGTTATCTCACCACCGATGACGGGCATGTGCTGCTCGCTTCCGAAATGGGCGTGCTGAAATTCGCCGAGGAGTCGATCACCCATAAGTGGCGCTTGCAGCCAGGCAAGATGCTGCTCATCGATCTCGATCAGAAGCGCATCATCTCCGACGACGAGCTGAAGAAGACATTGTCGGCGGCGCATCCCTACAAGGATTGGCTGAAGCGCACGCAAGTGGTGCTGCGCGATCTGCCGTCTGCGAAAACGCGCCGGCCCAAGATCGCAGTACCATTGCTCGATCGCCAGCAGGCCTTTGGTTACAC
>JBJXGL010000367.1:0-11715 GCA_046160365.1 Aestuariivirga sp.
GTAATCCGAATCATGGGGAACGGTTAAGCCCGTTTCGGGTTGACGCCGCAAGCGCCGCCCCCTATTTCCGCCCCCCATTGCCTCTGTGGCGGAATGGTAGACGCGGCAGACTCAAAATCTGTTGCTCGCAAGGGCGTGGGGGTTCGAGTCCCTCCAGGGGCACCATCCTAAATCGTTGATTCTGTTATGCGGATACTCGCTTGGCGGCAGGCGGTGGCATAAACGCTGCTCCTCAACAACAAGGCTCCAGGCAAGACCGCTACAGCCGCGACCCAGGAAACCAGTACGCTCCGCTCGCTCGTGATCACGGATTTGGTTCTAGTTCAGAAACTCCTGAACTTTCTTCGAGAAGCCAACCGTGACGGTCCCGTTCTTGTGTTCGATGAGGGGGCGGCGGATGAGGGAGGGGTTCTCGAGTGCAAGCAACACGGCTTTGGCTTCGGTGAGGTCCTTGGTCTCCGAGGCCGGAAGGCCGCGCCAGGTGTAGCCCGCTTTGTTGATCATGCTCTCCCAGCCGCCCAAGGCTTTGGACCAACCCGTCACCTGGTCCTTGGTCAGTGGCGTTTCTTTGTAGTCGGTGAATTTGTAGGCGAGCTTCTTGCCGTCGAACCATTCCATGGCCTTCTGGCAAGTGGAGCATTTGTTGAGGCCATAGACCTTGAGCGTCATGTCGATCTCCGCAAGGACAGCGTCGTATCGGTGAAGGCCGCGGCGCCGCCGGTGATCTGGTCGGTGAAGGCCCGAAAGAGGCCTTCGATGGCCTGCTTCTCGATATCCTTGACGATGAACACGAGACGCGAACGCCGGTCTTCGTCCGGCCAGGCGGCAAGCCGCGCCGGCGGGTGGAAGACGTGCTGCACGCCATGGAGGACCACGGGCCTTTCGGGATCGTCCGAGACTTTCACGACTGCTTTCATGCGCAGCATATTGGCGCCGTGATAGGAACGCAGCAGCTCAAGAAAGAGTTCAAGGCCTTGCGGGCTGATGGCGCGATCTTCGGCAAAGCTGAAGGAGCGGATGTGATCATCGTGGCGCGAGACATCGTGATGGTGATGCCGATGTTTGTTGTGTGCTTCCGCCGCGAGCCAGGCCTGGACATCTGGCGTTTTCTTTGTGGGATCGAACAGGCCCATGGTGAAGAGGCGCTCGGCATTGGCTTCGTTGCGGTGGGTCGTCAGCAGGCGCGCGCCGGGATTGAGCTTGCGGAGTCTAGCGATAATCGAAAAGAGCTGATCCTCGCCCTCGCGGCCTGAGAGCAAATCCACTTTTGTGAGAACGATGCGATCGGCGATGGCGACTTGCTTCACCGCTTCTGGATGAGCGTCGAGTGTGGCGGGACCGTTCACGGCATCGACGACAGTGATGATGCCTTCGAGCCGGCAGCGCGCGAGCAGCAGGGGTTCGCTCATCACCGCATGAAGAACAGGCGCGGGATCGGCGAGGCCGGTTGTCTCGATGACGATGCGGTCGAAGGGTTTGAGAGATCCCGCATCGCGACGGGTGAGAAGATCGTGGATGGTGTCGATCAGGTCGCCGCGGATGGTGCAGCACAGGCAGCCGGATGCAAGTTCGAGCACATTCTCGTCCGAACGTTCGACGAGCAGATGATCGATGCCGGTCTCGCCGAACTCGTTGATGATGACGGCGGCGTTCGAGAGCAGCGGATCCTTCAGCAGGAAATTGAGCAGCGTGGTTTTTCCGGCGCCGAGAAAACCGGTGAGCACGGCAACGGGGATTGGCATCTCAGTCATCGAGTTCGAGCTTTCCGCATTCCGATCCAGCCCGAAAGCACAAGAGCGGCAAGAACCAGCGCGCCACCGGCATATTGGTTAGGCGCAAGCCGTTCGCCGAGCAGCAAGGCTGCGATCACGGTTGTTACCACAGGTTCGAGATTGAAGAACGGGGCAACGGTGGAGGCCGGCGCAAATCTGAGCGAGAGCATGTGAGTGAGATAGGCGGCGACGTAGACGACTCCAAGCGCCATCATGAAGGCGATGCCCGCGCCGCTCGCGCCGCCACCTGGAACGAAAGCCAATCTGCCGCCACCCACATAAAGCGCAACGGCAAGTGTTGCCGGCCAGATGATCGCATGCGCCAAGGTTCCGAAAACCGTGGGGGCGAGGTAGCGCGATATTGCGCGGCCGGAGAAGAATTGCAGTACGCCGCAGATAGAGGCTGCTCCCGCCAAGGCGAGGCCGCGCCAATCGAGCGTGTCGAAGTTCGGGCCGATGGCGATTGCGAGACCGGCGAATGCGATGAGCGCGACCGCTATTCGCGTCCACTCGGGCGCGTGACCTTCCGCAAAGGGCGCGGCCAAGAGGATCAACACCGGAAATGTGAAGAAGACGATCACCGCGAGTCCAACTGGAATGAACTGCACAGATGCGAGATAGCCGACCGAGATCACCAATGTGGCGAAGGACTGCACGGCGAGACTTGGCCATGCGGCGCGGGGCACGCGGAAGCTTTGGGATTGCAGAATGGCGATGATCGCGAAGGCGACCGCGATCACGGATGTGCGGAAGAACGTGCTTTCGACGGGAGGTACGCCGTTTTCGTAGGCCGCGCGCGAGAAGTTCGGGATTGCGCCATAAAACGCCGCCGCGATCAAAGCGCAGACGATGCCCGGCACTGCTCGGTGGATCATCCGCTGTTCCGGATGTCAGTATTTCTTGCGGACACGGCGCTTCTTCTTTTTGGACTTGCCGGCATCGGAGCCCTGCGCCGATGCTTTCACGACAGGCGCTGGCGGCTCTGGTGCGAGAGCGGCGATGCGCTGGAAAGACTGAGGCGTCATCACATCGCACACGGCATTCTCGGCGCGGTAACGGGCGCAGAGCGAGAGGCTCGCCGACTGATCGATATTCCAGATCATGGCGGCGTAGTTCGATGGACCCGGCATGCGCACGACGCCGGTATCGCCGGGAGCGGCGAGGCCGGCGGCGCCGATCAGGCGGCCGCGCAAGGCTTTGTCGGCGATGACCGCAGTGTCGTAGGTGCCGAAAGACACGCCCCAGCCCGCGAGTTCCTTGGCGCTCACTGCCGCGACCAGTGGCTTGCCCTTACAAACGGTCTCGGTCATGTCGGCGGGAACGACGGCGCCCAGGGGATCGTTAGGAAGCTGTGCGAGCAGCACGGACTGCGGCGATGGCATTTGGGCGAAGCCATCGAGAAGAAGCTTTTGCGCGGTGCCGGTTCTGGCTTTGCCGGACCTGTCTCCGAGCACGATGGCGACAAGTCGCTGGCCGTTGCGCGTGGCCGACGCCACGAGATTGAATCCGGAATTGCAGACGAAGCCGGTCTTCATGCCGTCCGCATCCTTCATCAGGCGCAGCAGGCTGTTGCGATTGGGGAGCTTGCGGTTTCCGGCTTGAACGAAACCTTGCGCGAAATAACGATTGTGTTCGGGGAACTCGGCCAGGAGTGTTGCTGCGAGAATGCCAATGTCGCGCGCTGTGCTAATTTGGCGCGGATCGAAGAGGCCGTTCGGATTGGCGTAGTTGGTGGAGGTGAGGCCGAGGCGCTTCGCTTGCGCGTTCATCTCGCTCACGAAATTCACCATGGTGCCTGACGCGCCCTCGGCCAGCACATAGGCCATGTCGTTGGCGGAGTAGACGAGCAGGGCTTGCAGGGCGAAATCGACGGTGACTTCGTTTCCGACCTTGAGGCCGATTTTGCTGGGGGGCTGAGTGGTGGCGAAGAAAGAGACTGGGATTTTCTGATCGAGTTTGAGTTTTCCAGCGCGGATTTTCTGGAACACCACATAGGCCGTCATTAGTTTGGTGAGAGATGCTGGATACCAGGGCTCGCCCGCGCGGTCGTGCGCGATCACGCGGCCGGTCTTTACGTCGAACACAAGGCTCGGGCCAGCGAAGCTTGTGGCCGGCAAGAATGCCAGCAGGCAAACCATCAAACATCTGAACGCGGTCGTCACTGTCCGTCCTCGAAAACACCCCATACTAGCGGCGCGGGGCTAAGCCATCAATGAGGCTTTGTAACGGCTGGACTCACATGGTGAATGCGGCGGAGGGCTGCCTGACCGTGCATGGCATCATGCCGAGATCGGGGGTTGCATTCAGCGTACCTCGCGGTAACCATTGGCGAAAACAAGCCGGGGTTGGCGTGGCCGCAGGGAGGACGAAACCGGGAGACGTAACGGTTGGCATTATCGCCAATCCCGTTTCCGCGCGCGACATCAGGCGCGTCATCGCCAATGCCACGGCGCTGCAAATCACCGATCGCGCCAATATTGTGTTGCGGGTGCTCGCCTGCCTCAAAGCCTGCGGCGTGGGCCGCGTCGTGATGATGCCGGAGAATGGCGGCATCCGGCATCATGTCAGGCGAGGCATCGACCGCGCGGAGAACCAGCGGACGGGAGAATTTCCCAAGCTCGAACATCTCGACTGGAAGATCACCGGCACGGTCGCGGACACGATTCGCGCGGCGCGCGACATGAAGGAGATTGGCGTTGCGGCCATCGTGGTTCTGGGCGGCGATGGCACGCACCGCGCGGTTGTGACGGCTTGCGGCGATGTTCCGATTGCGGGGATTTCGACGGGCACCAACAACGCATTTCCCGAGCATCGGGAACCGACCATCACGGGATTGGCCGTTGGCTTGGCGGTGATGGGCAAGGTTCCGGCGCGCACGGCTTTTGCGGGGAACAAGAAACTCGTTGTGCAGGTGGGCGAGCAGACGGAGATCGCTCTGGTGGATGTGGCGGTCGTAACCGAGCGCTATATCGGCGCGCGGGCGCTGTGGCGCACGGATACGTTCCGCGAGCTTTTCGTTACTTTCGCCGATCCCGAGGTGATTGGCATGTCGGCGATTGCGGGGCTTGTGAAACCTGTGAGCCGAGCGGAGAAGTTTGGACTGCATGTGAAACTGGGCGGGCAATCGGAAGCGAAGTATGCGGTCAACACGCCGATTGCGCCGGGCTTCATGCGCGGCATCGGAATACGATCCGTCGCCAAACTTGCCGCCAACAAAGCCGTTGCGCCGGAGATCGATGCAGGCTCTATTGCGCTCGACGGCGAGCGCGAATTATCGTTCAACGAGGCAGACGCCGTTTCCGTGACTTTGGAGACGAATGCGTTCCGCACCGTGGATGTGAAGGCATGTATGTTCTACGCCGCGAGGCACGGCCTCATGCGCGAAGCAAAATTGAGAACGCAACCGCCGGAATGACAGAGGAGGATATGTCGATGGCAAAAAAAGCAGCCAAGAAGGCCGCGAAAAAGGTAGCGAAGAAGGCGGTCAAGAAGCCTGCCCGGAAGTTGACTGCGAAGCCAGCACCGAAAAAAGTTGCGGCGAAGAAAGTGACTCCGAAGAAGGCTGTGGCGAAGAATTCGGCCGCGCCGAAGAGAGTTGCTGCACCCAGGACGAGCGTCAGCGCATTCCCGCTGGGCAAGGAAGGATTGCTCCGCGCCTATCGCACGATGCGGACGATCCGCGAATTCGAGGAGAGGCTGCACGCCGAATTCGCCAAGGGCGAGATCCCCGGCTTCGTGCATCTCTATGCCGGCGAAGAAGCGGCGGGCACGGCCATCATGATGCATCTCGTGGACAGGGACCGGATTGCATCGACGCATCGCGGGCATGGTCACTGCATCGCGAAAGGCGTCGATGTGCGTGGCATGATGGCGGAAATTTTTGGCAAGGCTGCTGGCCTTTGCAAGGGCAAGGGCGGCTCCATGCATATCGCCGATCTCTCCAAGGGCATGATGGGCGCGAACGGCATTCTTGGCGCGGGTGCGCCACTGATTTGTGGCGCAGCACTCGCGGCCAAGTATCGCGGCGATGGCGCGGTCGGCATTTCCTTTGTGGGCGATGGCGCTTCGAACCAGGGCACGTTCCTCGAGAGTTTGAATCTTGCGGCGGTGTGGAATCTGCCCGCGATCTTCGTGGTCGAGAACAATGGCTATGCCGAGTCGACATCGCGCGACTATGCGGTGGCGGTCGACTCCTATGTGGATCGTGCGGCGGGCTTCGGCCTTCCCGGAGTGACAGTCGATGGCACAGATTTCTTCGCCGTCTACGAAGCGGCGGGCGAAATCATCAAACGCGCGAGAGAGGGCGGAGGACCGGCACTGCTCGAGTGTAAGATGGTGCGCTTCTTTGGGCACTTCGAAGGCGACCAGCAGCTCTATCGCGGCAAGGGCGAGGTTGACGACATCCGCGCCAACAAGGACTGCGTCAAGATTTTCTCCGAGCGCGTCATCGAAGCGGGCGCGGTTTCGCGGGGCGAACTCGAGGCCATCGACAAGGATGCGGTGTCGCTCGTCGAAGAGGCGGTGGCGTTCGCGAAGTCAACGCCTTCGCCGACGATCGCCGACCTCACCACCGATGTTTATGTGAAATACTAAGCGGGAGAAGAACAATGGCACGCAATATCAGCATGCGCCAGGCAATCAACGAGGCGCTCGACCAGGAAATGGCCCGCGACTCATCGGTGTTTCTCATGGGCGAGGACATCGCCGGGGGTGCAGGTGGTGAGGGCGAGATGGACGCCTGGGGCGGACCACTTGGCGTCACCAAGGGGCTCTATCACAAGCATCCGGGGCGGGTGCTCGATACGCCGCTTTCGGAGTCGGCGTTCATCGGCGCGGCGATTGGCGCCGCGGCCTGCGGCATGCGCCCCGTGGCGGAACTCATGTTCCTCGACTTCATGGGCGTGTGCTTCGATCAGATCTACAATCAGGCCGCCAAGTTCAAATACATGTTCGGCGGCAAGGCGGAGACACCAGTCGTCATCCGCGCCATGGTGGGCGCGGGTTTTCGCGCTGCGGCCCAGCACTCGCAAATGCTGACGCCATTGTTCACGCATATTCCGGGGCTGAAGGTAGTGTGCCCATCGAATGCTTACGATGCCAAGGGACTCTTGATTCAGTCGATCCGCGACAACGATCCAGTGATCTTCTGCGAGCACAAGGTGCTCTATCCGCATGAGAGCGATGTACCGGCCGAGTCCTATGCCATTCCCTTCGGCGAGGCGAATGTGACGCGTGAGGGCAGGGATGTTTCCATCGTGACCTATGGCATGATGGTTCACCGGGCGATGGATGCCGCCTCCGATCTCGCGAAGAGTGGCGTTGAAGCAGAGATTATCGATCTGCGTACGCTGTCGCCCATCGACATGGACACGGTGTTCGACTCGGTCGAGCGTACGGGACGGCTCGTCTGCGTCGACGAAGCCAATCCGCGCTGCTCGATAGCATCGGATGTTTCCGCGGCGGTGAGCCAGGAGTGCTTCAAGGCGTTGAAAGCAGCGCCCCGGCTTGTCACGGCGCCGCATACGCCGGTGCCGTTTTCGCCAGCACTGGAAGACCTCTACATTCCATCGGCGGCGCAAATCGCTTCGGCAGTGCAGAAGACAATGGCCAACTGATGAGGCGAGCACCATGAGCGACCCCCGCATCAAACCCGTCGTCATGCCCAAATGGGGCCTCTCCATGAAGGAGGGCAAGGTAACGTCGTGGCTCGTGGAAGACGGCAAGACCATCAATGTAGGCGACCAGATTCTCGAGATCGAGACGGATAAGATCGCGGGCGCGCTCGAAGCGCAGGATGGCGGAATCCTGCGGCGGCGCGTGGGCGTGCCGGATGCGACCTATCCAGTGAAGGCGCTGATCGGCGTCATCGCGCCACCCGAGGTGAGCGATGCGGAGGTTGACGCCTATGTTGCCGCCTATGTGACGCCGCCGCCCGACGAGGGCGACGAGGAGAGCGGGCCGAGTTACGAGTGGGCTGAGATTGGCGCGGGCAAAATCCGTTATGCCAAGCGCGGCGACAAGGGCGATCCGCTGATCCTGATCCACGGCTTCGGCGGCGATCTCGACAACTGGCTGTTCAACATCGATGCGCTTGGCGAAGTGGCGACCGTCTATGCGCTCGATTTGCCGGGGCATGGACAATCTTCAAAGACGATGGCGAATCCGTCGTTGAAGTCGATGACCTCGGCGCTTGCCGAATTCATGGACAGGGCGGGGATTGGTTCTGCACATCTCGTGGGACACTCGATGGGCGGCGCGATTGCGATGCAAATGGCGATCGATCATCCGGCCAAGGTGAAAACGATGACACTGGTCAACTCGGGCGGACTGGGCGAAGAGATCGGTTCGTATGTGAAAGACTATGTGGCGGCGGAAGGCCGCCGCGATTTGAAGCCGGTGCTTGAAACTTTGTTTGCCGACAAGAGCCTTGTGAGCCGCCAGCTTGTCGACGATGTGCTGAAATACAAGCGGCTCGATGGGGTGCAGCCGTTCCTGTCGTCGCTTGCGGAGGCCATCTTCGGCGGGGGCAGGCAGAAGGACGCGCCCGGCAAGGCGCTCGGCGACGCTGCTTCGAAAGTACTGGTCATCTGGGGCGCGGGCGATGAGGTAATTCCTTCGGCGCACGCTCAGAATTTACCGGGCGCGAAAGTACATGTGATCGAGGGCGCCGGCCACATGGTGTTCATGGAGAAAGCGTCCGCGGTGAACGCGCTCATCAGGAGTCACATCGCGGGTTAGCCGCGCACCAGCGGCCTTGTCATGCAGGTCGGGCCGCCTTCGCCTTTGCGGCAGATTTCAGCGCCGGAAAAGGTTTCGACCTTGATGCCGGCGGCGCGCATGCGGCGCTCGGTTTCGGGATTGCCTTCGACGAGGGTGACGTGGCGCGGACCCAGGGCCAGAACATTACAGCCCATGGTCGGGAATTCTTCGTCGGGCACATGCACGAAAGCGAAGCCGCGCGATTCGAGGAACTCGACCAAGCGCACCGGCATGAGCGGCAGGTAGACGACAGCGAGATCGCGATCGACCGGCGACAGGAACGACATCAGATGGAAGACGTCTGCTCGGCCCTTGTAGTGCGGCATGTCGAACCAGAGAACTTCGACAGCCGAACCGGCCAGCGTTTGGAGTTGTTTCACGCCCTCGAGATTGGTGCGATAGCCGATGCCGGCCAGCAGCGTGTTGCGGTCGATCCAGACAAGATCGCCGCCTTCGATCAATCCGGGTGGCGCGATTTCGCCAGCGATCGGGAAGCCGAGCTTTTCGAGAAACGCGCCGTTGACTTGCGCCTCTGCGCGGCGCGCGGGCTTCCCCATCCACGGGCGCACGAGGCCACGCGGCGTGACGATCAGGGCGTCGTGAGCGTAGAGCGAATCGAGCGTCAGATCGTCATTGTACGGAAGATAAATCGTTTCCGCACCCGCGCGGTTGAGTATGTCTTCGAAAGCGGCGTACTCGGCTTGTGCTTCAACAAACTTCGGCGTGGAATGATAGTTGAGCGGCTTCCATTCCGCTGCGATCTTGGCCTCGCTCACCATGGCTTCCGCCGGACGGCGCACTGCCACTTTGCGCAAGGGTCCCCACATGTTGAAGCTGCCGAAGTCGAAACTCATCCGCGCCTGATCCTGAAAAGGTATTTGCCGCCATCCAACGTTTGCGAAACCAGTTCGTGACCCGCTTCGCTGCAGAAGTGCGGCATGTCTATGGCAGACATCGGATCGGTTGCAATCACCTTGAGGACCTGCCCTTGCGGCATAGCGAGCAGGCGTTTCCTCGCTTTCAGCACAGGCAGGGGGCAGAGGAGCCCCGAAACATCCAGTTCTTCTTCGGAATCGCGTTTGGTCATGCTTCGGCTATAAGGCGGCAAAGGCAATCATCCCGGGAGTTACACGGTGTCGGAACTCTTGTCCAAAGCGGCATTCGAAGGCGCGGTCGCGGGTCTGTTCGCGAGCCCAGAACGCGAAACCGGGCTTGAGAAGGCCGCGAAGGCGAGCCTCATGTTGCGGCTCGATGGCATCGAGGACGATTGCCATGGCGGACTGACACGGCTTTCGGACTCTCGCATGCTGAAGCAGTTCAGGCAGGGAACCGAAGTGAAGAATGCGCGGCAGGTGTCGATCCTCTCAGTTGAGGAGTTGGCTGAGATTGCAGCGCGCATGGCAATTCAGGAAGTGAAGCCGGAATGGGTTGGCGCCAATCTGGTGACGCGCGGCATTCCCGATCTCACTCTGCTGCCGCCTTCGTCGCGGATGCAGTTTCCTTCGGGCGCGACCATTGTTGTCGATATCGAGAATGCGCCGTGCCGCTATCCTGCCGAAGTAATTGCCTCTCACTATCCCGAGCCAAAGGTGAGTTTCGTGACGGCAGCGAAGAACAAGCGCGGCGTTGTCGGTTGGATCGAGCGGGAGGGCGAAGTGACGCTGGGCGATCCCATCGTGCTGTGGGTGCCGCCGCAACGCATTTACGCGCACGCATGAAAATGTTGGCCGTCATCGTTGCGGGTGGAAGCGCTTCCCGCCTGGGCGGCGAGACCAAGGCCTTCATCGACATGGGCGGGCGAAACGTCCTGGATCGGGAAGTGAAGGTGCTGCTTGGCATTGCAGATGAGGTTGTCATCAACGCGAACCTTGGTCGCGAGACCTTCGAGGCGGCAGGCTATGAGGTCATCGAAGATCTTCTCAAGACCGTGCGAACGCCTTTGGCTGGACTGCATCGCAGTCTAATGTATGCGCGAGATGAAGGCTTCGACGCAGTGCTGACCGTGCCGTCCGACACGCCTTTCCTTCCCGGCGATCTGGGCGCGCGGCTAAAGCAGGCTTGGGAAGGACGTGCGGCCGTAGTCGCGTCTGGCAATCGCACGCACTTTCTCACTGGGTTGTGGGCAGTCAAATTGTTCGAGATACTCGATGCGGCGATTGTGCGCGATGGTTTGTTGCGGGTGCAGGACTGGGTGAAACTTTCGAATGCGGCGGTGGTGAGTTGGCCGGACCAACCTTACGACCCCTTCTTCAATATCAACACGCCGGACGATCTTGCCGAAGCGCAACGGATCGCGGCAGAGTTTGGCTTATGAAAGTCATTGGCGTTGCGGGATTCAAGAATGCGGGGAAGACCACGCTTGTCGAAAAGCTCGTGGCGGTTCTCACGTCGCGCGGGCATCGGATTTCGACAGTCAAGCATGCGCATCATTCCTTCGACATCGATCACGAGGGGCGCGACAGTTTCCGGCATCGCAAGGCGGGAGCGAGTGAAGTTGCCGTCGTATCCGCTTCGCGCTGGGCAATCATTCATGAGGCGAGGGGAGATGCGGAGCCGTCGCTCGAGGATGTGCTGGCGAAGCTTGGGCCTTGCGATCTGGTAATCGTCGAGGGTTACAAGCGCGACAATCACGATAAGATCGAAGTGCGCAATCTGGCGCTCGATCATCCGATATTGGCGGGTGACGATCCGACCGTCGTTGCCATTGCCGCGAACGGTGCGGTTGCGAATTCGCCGGTACCGGTGTTCGATCGCGACGATGTGACAGCGCTTGCCGATTTCATCGAGAAGCATATGAGGCTCGCATGAAACCTGAATACATGGTCCGTTTCTGGTACGAAGCCGGAGAAGAGAACTGGTTCACAAAGAACGCGGCATTTGACGGAGCGCTTGCCGTTCGCTTCGGCGCGGCGTTGAAAGAGGCGCGGCTCGGACGCTACGATCACTGGGGTGATACGCCCGAGGGCGCGTTAGGTCTTGTGTTGCTGCTCGATCAGGTCTCGCGAAATATTCATCGCGGTTCGCCACTTGCATTCGCGGCGGACGCAAGGGCGCTGACGCTGGCGAAGGCTTGGATCGGCAAGGGGTATCACTGGGCGCTGCCACCGCCCAAGGCGCGCTGGCTCCTGATGCCATTCGAGCATGCGGAAGACCTCGATGCGCAGCATCGCTGTGTTGCGCTCTT
>JBJXGL010000368.1:0-3083 GCA_046160365.1 Aestuariivirga sp.
TGGCCGCGAAGCTTGCCCAGGCGCCGGAGCGCTGGCGCTGGTCGTCGGCGCGCGCCTATCTGAAGGGGGCGAATGACGGGCTGACGGTCACCGGTCCGATGCGCGGCCGCTTTCCCGGCATCAGGGCACTTCTGGGCCCTGGCGGCGAAGAGCTGGACGGCCTTACGGTGCGGGCCGACGAAACCATCGGCCGGCCGCGCGGGTCGGCCGCCTTCATCGCCAGGATCGAGAAGAAAACCGGCCGCACGCTGGCTCCCGCCAAACGAGGCCCCGTGCCCCGCGTCGCCGGGCGGAAGCCAAAGGTTGCCGCTCGACCAGGCAAATAGATGCTCCGGCTGCACCGCAACACCACGTTCCCTTTCGCGCCATAACTGATACCAGCGGCTCGCGGACTTGGCTCATGACCTTGGTCTGGTGGCATGGCCCGGTTGACGTGAGGCCCTGCGGGGCTGAGTTTTCGGGGCAAAGTCCGCCGTCGAATGCCTTCCATGAAGGTTTCTCGGAATGTCGAAGCTGTCAAGGACGCCTTCGGCGCCGCGAAGCGGCCTTCGGTCCTTGACAGCTTCGACATTCCGAGAAGGATTGCATGGAAGACGTTCGACGGCTCTCCGCATCCAAACGCTATCTAAAAGTGTCAGTTCGGGATGCCGCTGGTATGACAAGCAACAGAGCACAAGTTGGCCGCATCGCGGCGCTCGCATGGATTGACTTCCGCCCAAATTTGCTGCCGGTATTCGCAAAACGCCGCCGCAGGAGGCAGGAAACAGCCATGACCACAGCAACCACGCGCGAGATCGCGAACCTTCAACTCGAAGCGTACAACGCGCACGACATCGAGGCCTACATGGCGCTGTTTGCGGATGATGCCTTCACGCACGACCTCCGCACCGGTAGGGACATTGTGAGAGGCGCGGCGGCGATCCGCGAATTCTATGTAGCGCGCTTCGCAAATCCTTCACTTCATTGCACCGTGCTAAACCGGATGGAAGCGGGCGAGTTCGCCATCGACTTCGAGGAGCTTCATGGGCTTCCCGGCGGCCCGGTGCGCCTCATCGCCATCTACGAGGTGCGGGACGGGCTGATCCGGAGCGTTAGGTTCGTCTGGGAGTAACGTTTGATCCGTGTACGGATGAACAGCCGGCCACTCTGGCGGCAGAATGTTCTGTCTCCGTGCGCCAGACGGGATAATCACCGCGACGGCGGTCCATGCCGCCGCCATGATGACAGAATGTTCATTTCCGATATCGCGCCGTCAATCCTATGTTGGGTGAAACATCGATCGGAGGCGCATATGCGATCGCACTTTCTCGCCCTGTTGGGCATCTCAACCGCCCTCTCCACTGCCGCAGCCGCAGAAACGCAAGTCATTGGCACGCAGAAGGTGGAAATCCGCGTCGAGACCGTGGCGCAAGGTCTCGATAGCCCGTGGGGCCTGGCGTTTTTGCCCGATGGTTCGAAACTCGTGACCGAGCGGCCCGGTTCCCTGCGGCGCATCAACGCCGATGGCACGGTTTCCGAACCCATTTCCGGAACGCCCGATGTTGTGACGGGCGGCCAGGGCGGGCTTCTGGGTCTCGCCATCGATCCGGCCTTTGCCGAGAACCGCCGCATCTATCTTTGCCACTCCGCGCGGGGCGATGGCGGAAGTTCCACGGCTGTGATGACTGCAACGCTGAGCGAAGATTTTTCGAAGCTCAAAGACGGCAAGACGATTTTCCGTCAGGAGCCTGCGGTTTCATCGGGCCGGCACTTCGGCTGCCGGCTGGTGTTTGATCGCGAGGGTGCGCTGTTCATCACAACGGGGGATCGCGGCAGCCGCAGCGAAAGCGCACAAGACCCCGCGACCGGCATCGGCAAGGTGCATCGCATCAAGACCGATGGCACGCCCGCGGGTGCGGGCGTCGAAGGATGGCTGACCACGATCTGGTCGATGGGCCATCGCAATGCGCAAGGCGCAGCACTCAATCCGGAAACCGGCGTGTTGTGGACCGCCGAGCATGGCGCGCGCGGCGGCGATGAAGTGAACGCGGTCGAGGCCGGCAAGAATTACGGCTGGCCGGTCATCACCTATGGCCGCGACTACAGCGGCGCCAAGATCGGCGTGGGCACGGCCAAGGACGGCATGGAGCAGCCGGTGCATTATTGGGATCCTTCCATCGCGCCATCGGGGCTAACCTTCTACACCGGCGACACCATCCCCGAATGGAAGGGCAGTGTTTTCGTGGGCGCGCTCGCCGGCGAGAAACTGGTGCGCCTTGAACTCGATGGCCGCCGTGTTGTCGCCGAGGAAGCGCTGTTCGAGTCTGCGGGCGCGCGTATCCGCGATGTGGTGCAAGGCCCCGACCAGGCACTCTATGTCATGACCGACAGTTCGAATGGCCAGATCATGCGCATCACCCGCGCCGATCCGGTGGCGACGGGGACGGTGGATTAGGGCCGTCGCGTTCACCCTTCCCCCAGCGGGGCAGGGTTCCGCCGCCGGGCTTGGGTTTTGGCCAAAGACCTGTTAAGCCCCGCCCAATCCAGCAATTGATCGCCAGAGAAGCGCCGGCCGCAGCTTGCGGCACGGGCCTGACCGCGGCGTTCATAAACAGAGACAGTCCCCATGGCATTTCCGCCGAACTACAACCATGAGCGCAGCAACCGGGCGCGCGCCAAGGCCCAGAAAGCTCTCGAGAAGCAGATGAAGCGCGAAGAGAAATCCGCCCAGCGCAAATCGGCCGCACCCAGCGGCGAAGAGGCAAGGCCTGCGCAAACCCCAACGCAAATGGATCGACGCTGATGGCCAAGAAGAAACCGCGCGCAATCGAAGGCTTCATCATGTTCGACGTCGTCTACGAGGACGGCACGCGAAGTTCGCGGCGCAAGGTAGCGGCGACGGAACTCGCCGAACATGGCGATGACCATGCCTTGACCGCAATCATGAATCAGGACCGCAAGATCGCCGAAATGTCGGGCAAGAACAGAGGTCCGATCCGCTCGCTCGAGCGTTCGGATGGCTGAGGCTCGAGCATCGCGAGAGTTGCGTGATCAGGCAGGAACGTAGGTCAATCCGATCGCGTCCTCGGGGCTCGCGTTTTACA
>JBJXGL010000369.1:0-2713 GCA_046160365.1 Aestuariivirga sp.
AGAAGCTCTCCGCCAAGGTCCTGAAACATCAGCGGCCGCAGCGCCGTGTAGCGCTTCCGCTCGAACGGCAAATCCAGCAGATCGTAGAACGGCGCGATGCGCTCGTAGCGGGCAAGGTTGGGGGTCATGCGGTTTGTCGTCTCGTCGAGTTTCCGGCTGACTGCAGATTCTCCGGAGTCCTATTCAAGCTTCAGTTCGTGCTTCTTCAATTCCGCCAGTTCGCCGGCATCGGGAAACGACTCTACCTCAATGCGTGGCGGATACCATTCGGTTTTCTTCATCCGATCCCCGACTATTCGCTCGGCGTCCGGCCATGGCACCACGAACACTCTCTGGTCCTCTAAGTTGACGAAGCTGAGGTGGTCCGTCTGCGGAAGTAGGGTTTTGACGTCTTTGGTCCAGGTTGCAGCACTTAGAATCTCATTTTGCCCCTTGTGTTCCCACAACTGATACGTAGCAACAAAGACGTCCTCACCGAACAACCGCTGCAGCATCTCCTGTTGTTGGGCATAGTCGAGGCTGAGTCTTTCGCGCCGAAGTTCGTTGAGAGCGCGAAGTGCCGGATCATCGGGAAGAAAATCGACCCACTGATCGCCGCGCAGGGCAACAGCAAAACCTGAAAGCGGCCGGGTTGCTTCTTCCAGATGGCGCCGCGCGAGCTTTGCCATTGCCTGGAGATTCGCGATGTCGTCTGAGCCGGTGACGATCAGCGTATCCGGATCGGGCGCCATCGCGACGGGATCGCCTTTGAGCGAAAGCTGCCTGATCATATCCGTGAGCAGAAGGCGCGACGCGTCGTAGGAGTCATGCCAGCTCGACACATAGAGGCCATCGCCGACCTCCAGCCAGCGTGCGGAGCTCCTTTTCCGCAGATTTGTCAGTGCCGCCTGCAATGCCTGCGACGGCGACATTCTTGTTTCCGCAATGCCATCACTGGTTAGGAATACCACCGCTGTCTCGGAATCCCCGGCAATCTGAACCACGATGTCGCTGCCGAGCGATTGAACGCTGTCGAAATCGGCCGGCTCGTTGCCGTCTAGCATGCTTTGCAGATCCATGAATGCGAAGTAGGACCGCCCCCGGACCGCAGGCATGAGATTGTCGGCGTCGGCGGAACTGCCGGCTCCCTCAGCGGCCGCGACTGAAGCGGCAACATATGACAAAAGAACGTCAAAGCGATCTGCAGTCGATGCCCTGCAAAAATCTCTGCGGGCGTTGTCGAGGTAGGAGTGCACCTTCGTTCCCGAGTCCTGCTGAATGATGATTCGGTTTTCCTTGGCGTCGAAGGTCAGCTTGTCGGCAGGCCTCGCCGCCTGTCTTTCATGCATGAAGAGTCCGGCAAACGCCGCCTTCGCCTCTTCATCCGTGCCGCAGGACAGCGACGCAACCACCTCGGTCGGGGGCGTCCCACGGTCTGTCGTTGATTGGGTATCAGCCCACAGCCCAGTTGCCGGAAATACTGCGGCCGCGGTTGCCGCCAGAAATGCAAAGACAATGCAGATGATGTCCCGTCGCAACGTCAAAGCACCCTCCAGAATTAGTCGCGTCACGCATCCGCTAGCCCTGGCCGGATTTGAGAGTACCCGCGACCGGCGTCCTGCGCGAGGCCGGCGGAGCGGGGGTGGCAGGTTTAGGCGAACAAGAGCTGCCATCCCCGGATTCTCAGGGCGCTTTGCAGATTGACGTATTTTATGGTATAATTACGTAAGACTCCTGCGTGAGGGCTTCGATGACCGAATCCATAAAGAACTTTGACCCTTCTAGTGCGCTGCCCCGCCGCGGCTGGCTGCGCCATGGCAACCGGCCGGGGGATTACGCAAAAGCACCCCGCTGCGGGGCGCGGACGCGCTCGGGCGGGTGCTGCCGCCAGCCGGCGATGGCGAACGGCCGCTGCCGGATGCATGGCGGGCTCAGCACCGGGCCGCGCACCGCCGAGGGATTGGTGCGCGCGCGCCGGGCCCGCTGGAAGCATGGCTACGCCAGCGCGGAGATCAGGGCGTTCCGGCGGGAGGCGGCACAGGCCGCCCGAAAGCTGGCCGGTCTGATCCGCCTCGACCGCGACCTTCGCCGGCTCAAGCGGGCCGCCGCCGCGGGACGGTCTCGCGAGACGGCGGAACCGTCGAACTCTCGCTTGGCATGGGGTCGATCGCACGGAATCGAGTTTTCACCGCCGCCGCCGCTGGATGGCCGGTCCATGGCGGGCAGCTTGGAGCAAAGCGGAACCGCAAAGATTCAAGGGCGCAAGGGCAGCGGTGCCCCGGCGACCGCTGGTGGCGCGCTCTCTTCGCGTCTTAGCGCCTTTGCGTTTCAATCCTTCTATCCGCCCGCCGCTGGACAAGGCGGAGAGCCGCTTATGGGAAATCCTCGCTTGGCATGGGGTCGATCGCACGGATTCGACCTTTCGCCGGTCCCACCGCTGGACAAACCGTGCCCCATCTCCGCCCCTCGCCAAGCCGCCGCCGAATCGGCTATGCCAGCGGCCGACCTCGCCCCCGCCGGGCTCACCCGGATCAACCCTGACATTTCCCGATAGAGTCGCCGACTAACACCATGGCCAGAAAAGCAACCGCCGCCGTTCCGCCGCCTCCGCCGCCCCAGGCGCCCCTGGATGAGCCCTTCGCCAAGGCCCTGTCGGAGCGGTATCTGTCCTATGCGCTCTCCACCATCATGGCGCGGTCGCTGCCGGATGTGCGCGACGGGCTGAAACCGGTGC
>JBJXGL010000370.1:0-3172 GCA_046160365.1 Aestuariivirga sp.
CGCCGCATCGCCACGCGTCCGACAAAAGGCTCGAAGGAGCGCCGCCTGCAATCAAAGGCCAAGAGATCGGGCACCAAGAAGCTGCGCAGCGGCAAGCCGTCCTTCGACTAGACCGAATCGAACACTACCCTCATAAGCCCGCCTATGCTTCGCGCCCTCTACGATTGGACCCTCTCGCTCGCCGCCCGCAAGACCGCGGAAGTCTGGCTTGCTGTCATCGCCTTCATCGAAAGCTCGGTGTTCCTCGTGCCGGCCGATGTTCTCTATCTGCCCATGGCGCTGGCGCGGCCGGACCGCGCTTACCGTTATGCCATCGTGGCAACCGTGGCATCCGTGCTGGGCGGCATCGCGGGATATTTCCTCGGCTATCTCGCCTTCGATGCCATCGCCAAACCGGTCTTGGAGTTCTACGGCAAGCTCGATAGCTTTGAACAGTTGAAGCAATGCACCGGCGAAGACACGCTGATGCTGCTGCTCGTCACATCCGGCCTCTCGCATTTGCCGCCGATCAAAGTGGTGACGATTCTCGCCGGCGTCGCGCAAGTGAGCTTTGCTTTCTTCGTCATCTCCTGCATCGTCGCGCGCGGCGCACGCTTCTTGGCGTTGGCATGGGCGCTCAGGCGTTATGGCGAGCCGATCCGCGAGTTCATCGAGAAGCGACTGGGCTTGATCGCAGCCGCCGCAGCAGCCATCTTGGTCGGATTGTATCTGGTCGCAAAGTATGCCGGCTCTTCGGGAGCGCTCACGTCATGCTGACACCGCGTTACGCCGCATTCGCCGTCCTGCTGATCGCCGCCGCGACGATCATTGGCGCGTGGATTTTCGAGTATGCGGGATACAGCCCCTGCCCTCTATGCCTGCAACAGCGTTGGGCTTATTACGCGTTGATCCCATTGGCGGCCATCGCCGCAGGCGTCGCGCCAATCCGCCGGCCGCTTCTCGGATTGATGCTGTTGATCGGCATCGCCAGCATGATCTTCGGCGTCTATCATTCGGGCGTCGAATGGAAATGGTGGCCTGGGCCCGGCACCTGCGGCGGCAGCCTCGATACGGGAACGCTCCTTCCAAGGCTCGACAACACGCCGGTGATCTCCTGCGAAGACGCGGCGATCCGCATCTTCGGTCTCTCGCTCGCGGGCTGGAATGCGGTGATTTCGCTCGCCATGGCGATGATCGCCGCCATGGGCTTCAAGAACTACGGATCGAGTTCCGTATCCCAGTAGAGATAGTCCTGCCAGCTCTCATGCAGGTAGTTGGGCGGAAACAGCCTGCCATTGGTATGAAGCTGGCTCACCGTCGGCCGCGCCGGCTTATGCGCGGGATGCATACGCGCCTCGCGCGGCAGCGCGCCGCCCTTCCTCAGATTGCACGGCGAACATGCGGTGACGACATTGTCCCACGTCGTATGCCCGCCCTTGGAGCGCGGCGTCACGTGATCGAAGGTCAAGTCCTCGGGCGAGCCGCAATACTGGCACATGAACCGGTCGCGCAGGAACACGTTGAACCGCGTGAAGGCCGGCGTGCGCGATGGCTTCACATAAGTCTTGAGCGACACGACACTTGGCAAACGAAATTCGAAGCTCGGGCTCCGCACCACTCGATCGTATTCGGAAACGATGTTCACCCGGTCGAGGAACACTGCCTTGATCGCATCCTGCCAGCTCCATAGAGACAAGGGATAGTAGCTCAACGGCCGGTAATCGGCGTTGAGGACAAGGGCCGGGCAGGCTTCCGCCGCAATGGGCGCGTGATACACCTTCACCTCGCGGGTGCTGTAAGTTCTTATGCTACTATATATGGTGTGACGGCCCTGTGAAGGGGATCGTCACGGGGCCTGTTTCATGCCCCGGAGGCCCCGGTAATGGCTCCACAAAAGCCGCGCCGCCACCGCCCGCCAGGGCCTCCAGGGTTCTGCAATTTGAAGCAACGACTTGTGATCGGGCCGCGCCGATAAACCGAGCAGATCGTGTGCCGCCGCCTGAAGCGCCAGGTCACCGGCGGGCCATGAATCGGCCCGTCCCATATTGCTCAGAAGGTAAATATCGGCAGTCCACGGACCAATTCCCGGTAACGCGGTTAACGCGGCGATGGCTTCGGCATCGGAGAGCGTGTGCAGGTGAACGAAATCGATCTCGCCCTTTGCCGCCGCCCGGGCGCAGGCGATGAAACAGCGGGCCTTGGCGCCCGACAACCCAATCCGCATCAAGGTTGCTTCGCGCCGCCGCGCCAGGCGCTCCGGCTCGAAGGGATGAAGCTCCGCTTCAAGCCGCTTCCAGATCGCCTCCCCCGCTTTCAGCGAGATGAGTTGATCAGTGACAATACGCAGCAATCCGGCAAGCCCCGAATCCTCGCGGCGCAGTGACGGGCGCCCATGGGTCTCAACCACGCGCGCGAAACGCGGTTCGACCGTCAGCAGCCAGGAAAGGCCCTCCTCGATATCGGCCTCTGTCGCGATGATCTTCATGCCCGCTGTTTGACCTTTGCCAATCGCAAGGGCAAGAGCACGCCATGCCGATTCCGGTCTTCCGCTTCGCTCCCAGCCCCAACGGCCATCTGCATCTGGGCCATGCCTATTCGGCGCTGCTCAACGAAAAGATGGCGCGGGACGCCGGAGGCCGCCTGCTGCTCCGCATTGAGGATACCGACCAGACCCGCTGCAAACCGGAATTCACTCGCCAGATTTTCGACGATCTGGCCTGGCTCGGCTTGTCGTGGGAGGGACCGGTGAGAATCCAGAGCGAACATTTCGATGATTACGATGCCAATCTCGCGCTACTGTGGGGCATGGGAAAAATCTATCCCTGTTTCTGCTCGCGAAAGGAAGCCGCAGCCAACGCCCTTGTCAGCCTCGATCCAGATGGCCAGCCGCACTACGGCGGCGCCTGCCGTTCACTCTCTCGCGAAGCTACCAGGGCGCGGATCGCGTCCGGAGCGCAACATGGCTGGCGGGTCGACATGACCGCCTGCGATGACCCGGCTGCGGCTATCTGGGGCGATGCCATGATCGCCAAGCGGCATGTCGGCTCTTACTATCAGATCGCTGTCGTGACTGACGACCATCTGCAAGGTGTCACGCATGTCGTGCGCGGCAGGGACATCGAACCGGCAACGCCGCTTCACACACTGCTCCAACGGCTCCTCGGTTTTTCCGCTCCCCACTATCACCATCACG
>JBJXGL010000371.1:0-2878 GCA_046160365.1 Aestuariivirga sp.
GCGCCAATGTCGAGCGTCTCGTGCTTGACGGTGTTGGCAACATCGCCGGCACCGGCAACAGCCTCGACAACGCCATGGCCGGAAACACCGGAAACAATTTCATCGACGGCAAAGGCGGAAGAGACACCCTGAGCGGCAACGGTGGCAGCGACCAGTTCCTGTTCACCTCCGCCCTCAGCGCCGCCACCAACATCGATTTCATCACCGACTTCGACGTGACCAACGACTTCCTGCGCCTAGACGACGCGGTTTTCGCGGGGCTATCGCTTGGTTATCTGTCCGCCGCTGCCTTCCGCATCGGCGCGGCCGCTGCAGACGCCACTGACCGCATCGTCTACAACAACGCCACCGGCGCGGTTTACTTCGACGCGGATGGATTGGGCGGCGTGGCGCAAGTCCAATTCGCGCGGCTTGCGGCGGGGCTGGCGCTTACCAATGCGGATATCTACGTGTTCTGAGATACGTAAGGCGTAGGCGAGCCTACGCCTTCTCATCACCGGTGGCGTCGAGGTACTCGTCGAGGTGCTCCATGTTTTCGAAGCGCATCCAGCCTTCTTCGGTTTCGGCCTCGACCGTGCCGTCTGACAAGATGCGGGCCGGGCGGCCGCGGATGGTTTTCTCCTCGACGACGTAGAGCGTGTCGTCGTCGGCGCCCTCTTCTTCCGGAGCCTCTTTGACTTCCTCGGCTTTGACGGCCGGCGGCGGTTCCTCTGGCTTCTTCTCGCCGCCCAGCGCCACGGCGATGTCGTCCTTCGCCTTCTCAAGGGCTGCTACGGTTTCGCTGACACTAGACTTGGCGGCCTCAGCAGTCTTTTTCACTTCGGCGGAAGCCTTTTCGGCAACAGACTCCACCGCAGCAGCGGCCGTGGCCACCACGGCGCCGCCGGCCGCGGGGGCGGATGGCGCGTGGTGATGGAGGTGATCGTCATGCGGCTGGGCCAGCACGGCATCGAGGGTATTGATGACGCCGCCGAGGCCCACGGCAAGCGCGCCGCCAACAATGCCGATCGCCGCGACTTCCAGAGTCAGACCATAGACCTGCATCAACCCCGGCTGGGTCATGACCATGATGGCCAGCGCCACGCCGACCGCCGCGAAGATTACGCCCAATACCCACATCAATTTGGCCATACTTCCCCCTTCGTGCCGAATCGTCCCGGCCACCGGTCGCTTGCCCCTCTGGTAGCCATGATTGCCATGTTCCGAAAGGATTTTCTACCGCGACTGGCGTCAGTCCTCAACTACGATCCGGGGGGCGGGCCTTCCGAGTTGCCCCCCTTCCAAACCCACCCAGACCTGCCGGGCGATATCGCGATAGACCGCCGTATGGAGCGAGTCCGGCATGTACTCCACCACCGGTTCGCCCCGGTCCGAGCGCAGGCGGACTTCGGTATCGAGCGGAATTTCGCCGAGAAACGGCACGCCAAGACGCTCCGCTTCCGCGCGAGCACCGCCATGGCCGAAGATTTCGTGCCGCGTCCCGCATGTCGTGCACACGAAATAACTCATGTTCTCGACAATGCCGGCCACCGGCACATTCACTTTGCGGAACATGTTGAGGCCTTTGCGCGCGTCGATCAGGGCCAGATCTTGCGGCGTCGACACGATGACCGCGGCGGAGAGCGGGGTTTGCTGGGCCAGCGTCAACTGCGCATCGCCGGTGCCTGGCGGCAAGTCCATCACCATGACATCGGCCTCGCTCCACTCCACTTCGCGGAGTAGCTGCGTCAAAGCCGACATCACCATCGGCCCGCGCCAGATCATCGGCGTTCCCTCGTCGATCAGAAAACCGATCGACGCCACCTCCACTCCGAACCGCGCCAGTGGCTTCATGCGTTTACCTGGCGCGTCTGAGGCTTCGGGCTTGCCAGCGAGGCCGAAGAGTTTGGGCATCGACGGGCCATAGACATCGGCGTCGAGCACAGCCACGCGCAGACCCAACGTCTTGAAGGCCAACGCCAGATTGATGGCGGTCGTGGATTTACCGACGCCGCCCTTGCCCGAGGCGACTGCAACAAGATGTTTGATACCCGGAACGCCGTTCTTGAGCTGACTGGCTGAACTCGCCTTGGGGCCGGGTGTTCGCGATGCGGCGCGCTCGGCGGTGAGCGCAACGATGGCGCGAATAACGCCTGGAATTCCAGCAACCGCCTTTTCCGCTGCGATGCGAAGCTGCTCCATGGATTTCATGTGCGTCGGTTCGGCGTTGAGCGCGAACATCACTTGCCCGCCATCGATGGCGACTTCCGAAACGAGTCCCGCTGACACGATGTTGCCGCGCCCGTCTGGCGCAGCGATGCGTTTCAGTTCTGAGAGGACCCGTTCTTTGTCGATTTCAGCCATGTCGCTCGTCTTTCGCGGGCGGACCATAGCGGCTGGGGTTTAGGGGTCAACCCTCACTCGGTGCCGGTATAGGCCTGGCCGACGCGATGCGCCTGCACACCCACGCGCCACTTCAGGCGGCTTCCATCGAATACGACAAAGCGCTCGTTTTGAAGGGTCGTCAGCAACCGGTGCGCAGTCGAGGTTGGAAGCCCCACCATGCGCGCGATGGCGCTGAGTGAAAGACCCTCGCTGTGATGGCCAAGCGCCAACAATATCTTGAGGGCGCGATTCAGGGACTGCACCTGCCCCGACGCGCGAAGGTCGTTCTTACTTTGAACCCGCCATTCGTCGGTGGCCGGACTTTGCTGGGCGAAAGAGTTTTCCATAACACGGGTCAACGCCGGGATGCCGGGTACGGATCACAACCTTACAGCAATTTCACGTCGAAGGTCCGGCAGAACATCCTCCTCGAACCACGGATTCTTCTTGAGCCACCCATTGTTGCGCCATGAGGGGTGCGGAAGTGCATAAATTTTGGGCGTGCCCGCCGCCC
>JBJXGL010000372.1:0-5552 GCA_046160365.1 Aestuariivirga sp.
AGGGCTTGCCCCTGCCCCGCTTCCTGTCGACGCTCTATGAAGAGGCCCTCGAAATCAATGGCGAGGTGCCCAACTTCGCCTCGCTCCTGCGCTGCAGCTGCCTGATTTATCTGGAGGCGGACTTCGACCGCGCCAGGCTCGCCCGCGAGGCGCAAGCCGCGGCGTAGTATCCACCTAACACCACATTGCCGCATTCGAGGCCTAGACTCATTTCAAAGAAGAAAAACTGGAATGGGAGAAAACGATGCGGGGATGGCTCTTGGCCATTTCGCTTGGCGTTTCCGCCACCAGCGCAAATGCTGCGGATGATCCCGGCGCCAAGCTTTTCAAGGGCCACTGCGGCGCCTGCCATGTCATCGCGGCCGATGGCAAAAACCGCCAGGGCCCCATCCTGGCCGGAGTTCTCACGCGCAAGGCCGCAACGCAGCCTGACTTCACAAAGTATTCCGCCGGCCTGAAAGCGGCGGGTTGGGACTGGACGCCCGAACAGCTCGATCTCTGGCTGACCGATCCCAAGAAGCTCGTGCCGGACACGACAATGTCCGTTTACCGGCAAAAAGATGCGGCAAAGCGCAAGCTCATCATTGAACACATCAAAGCCAACGGAGGCATGTGAAGTGGCCAAGGCAATTCACAGCATGATCCGCGTTGTCGATGAAGCCCGCTCGGTGGCGTTTTACGAGAAGGCCTTCGGCCTCAAAGTGAAGGACCGCTATCCGTTCGACGGCTTCACGCTCGTCTATCTCAAAAACGACGAGAACGATTTTGAACTGGAGCTCACGGTGAATGCCGGACGCTCCGAGGCATACGATCTTGGCAATGGCTATGGCCATCTTGCCGTGTCCGTGACCGATGCGGCGGCGGAACATGCGCGCGTCACTGCGGAAGGCTTGTCGCCGACCCCGCTCAAGGAATTCCAGCGCGACGGCAAGCTCTTCGCCAAGTTCTTTTTCGTGCAGGACCCGGACGGCTACAAAATCGAGGTGTTGCAGCGCCACGGCCGCTTCACCTGAGAACAGAGAAGGAGAGGAAACCATGGTTCGACTGATTGACAAGACGCCTGCAGTTTCGCGGCGAACGGTATTGAAGACAGGCGGCGGTGCGGCAGCAGCCGCGGTGGCAGGGCCGGTGGTTGCGCTTGCGCCACCCGCCTACGCAAATGCGCCGGTAGCCCTTACAGCGGAGGCCTTTGCGACGCTGGTGAAGATGGCGCGCGATCTCTATCCGCACGACAACATTGCCGACACGGCCTACGCCGCCGTCATTTCGACCCACGATGCGGCAGCCAAGGACGATGCCGCGAAAAAGCAGATGCTGGAGAAAGGCGTGCAGCTCCTCGATGGCTTGAGCGAGCGCATGGGTTTCGGAAAGTACGCGGCGTCGGAGAAGGAAGACGATCGGATTGCCGTTCTCAAGGAAATGGAAACGCAGATGCCGGACTTCTTCGGCGCGGTGCGCGGCTCCCTGGTGACCGGCATCTACAACAACCAGGAGCTTTGGCCTCAGTTTGGCTACCAAGGCGAAAGCGCCTCGCAAGGCGGCTACATCGAACGTGGTTTCAATGACATCGATTGGCTGGACAAGGCTTAAGGGAGGCGCACATGGCTACTTTTGACAAGAATGACAACACTGTCGTCGTGGTCGTAGGCTCCGGAGCCGGCGGCGGGACGCTATCCAACGAACTCGCCCAGAAGGGCGTTAAGGTCGTCTGCCTCGAAGCGGGCCCTCGCGTCGAGATGGAAGACTTCCAGAACGACGAGTGGGGCAGCTTTGGCCAGATCTCATGGCTCGACAAGCGCACCACGTCTGGCACATGGCGCGTCGCGAAGGATTTCGCCGGCCTTCCCGCATGGATCGTCAAGGCGGTGGGCGGCTCGACCATCCATTGGGCCGGCGCATCGCTCCGCTTCCAGGATCATGAGTGGAAAGCCAAGACCACTTACGGCGACATTGCAGGAGCCAACCTGCTCGACTGGCCGATCGACGCCGCCGAAATGGCGCCGTGGTACGACAAGGCCGAGTCCAAGATGGGAACGACCGGCACCAACAACATCCCGCGCCTTCCCGGCAACAACAACTACAAAGTGTTCGAAGCCGGCGCCAGGAAGCTCGGCTACAAGGAAGTCCACACCGGCAATATGTCGATCAACTCCGAGCCCCGCGACGGACGCGGAGCCTGCCAGCAGATCGGCTTCTGTTTCCAGGGCTGCAAATCGGGCGCAAAATGGTCGACGCTCATCGCCGAAATTCCGAAAGGCGAGGAAACCGGCAATCTCGAGGTCCGCCCCAATTCTCAGGTGGTCAAGATCGAGCATGACGACACAGGCAAGGTGACCGGCGTTGTCTACGCCGACAAGGATGGCAATCTGCAGAAACAGGCGGCCCGCATTGTCTGCGTCGCAGGCAACGTCATCGAAAGCGCCCGCCTGCTCTTGAACTCGAACTCATCGAAGTTCCCCGATGGGCTCGCCAACTCAAGCGGCCTGGCCGGCAAGAACTACATGCGCCACATGACCGGGTCGGTCTATGCCATCTTCGACAAGCCCGTGCGCATGTATCGCGGCACGACCATGGCTGGAATTATCCAGGACGAAGCCAGGCACGATCCCGCGCGCGGCTTCGCGGCCGGCTACGAAATGGAAACGCTGGCGCTGGGGCTACCCTTCATGGCGGCGTTCCTCAATCCCGGCGAATGGGGCAGGCCCTTCGCGCAAGCCATGGAAGGTTACGAACGCACGGCAGGCATGTGGCTCGTGGGCGAAGATATGCCACAGGAGAAGAACGCCGTCAGCTTGCATGCCACCGAGAAAGATCAATACGGCATGCCGGTGCCCAACGTGCATTTCGAGGATCACGCCAACGACATCGCCATGCGCGAGCACGCCTACAAACAGGGCGCGGCGGTTTATGAGGCCGTGGGCGCGGTAAAGACGATCAAGACCCCGCCCTACCCCTCGACCCACAATCTCGGCACGTTGCGCATGAGCGAGAATGCAAAGGACGGTGTCGTGAACAAGTGGGGCCAGACCCACGACATCAAGAACCTGTTCGTCTCCGACGGCAGCGTGTTCACGACGGGAGCCGCCGAGAACCCGACGCTTACGATTGTCGCTCTCGCCATTCGCCAGGCGGACTACATCGCCAGCGAAATGGGCAAGAACAACATCTGACCGGGCCACAAAAAGGGAACCGGCACGCCAGGAAACTGGCATGCCGGCTTTTTGTTGGCGTTCAGAGAGGCTTGGCACCAGCAACTGAATTACGGCCCAAACGGACGAGGGCGCTCCGCCCGCGCAAAGACCCGCACACTCAGACGAACAGGAAATCCGCCTGAGAGATCGCTATCGGCCGGTCGTCCCGGAGCACGATGCTGTCGCCGCCGACCGCCAGCGTCACGGCGGTCGAGCCGTTCCCCGAAATGGAGAAGTCCGAAAACGCGTCCGCCACGCTGCGTTTGAACACCAGTTTGTCGAGGCCGTCATCGAAGTCGCTGATCGTGTCCCGGCCGAAAGCGGCAGCGTTGAAGATGAACTGGTCGGCGGCGACTCCGCCGGTCAGGGTATCGTTGCCGCCGCCACCGATCAGCCTGTCATTGCCGCCGCCGCCAACCAGCCTGTTGGCGGCAGTGTTGCCGCTGAGCACATCGGCTGCCGCGCCGCCAATCGCATTCTCGATGAGCGCACCGATGGCGACCGAGATGTTCTTGGTCATGGCATCTGCATCGCTGAACGTGCCCGGCCTCAGGTCGACCCGCGATGAGGTCCTGAATCCCGAGAGATCGAGCGTGTCGTTGCCGCCGCCATCCCAGATGCAGACGATCGGATGCCTGTTCTGGGTGAAGTCGAAGAGCTCAGAGCCGGAATTCGAATTGAACCCGTAGGTCGTATTGCCTGCGCGGGTCGCGGTCTCGGCGCCATACATGTCCTGCAGCGCCTTGATGTCATGCATCATCGGCGTCTGCGCGTAATACTGCCGGCCGTCGCTCGCGACATGATCGGCACCGGTTTCCTCCGCTCCGAAATAGGACATGATCGTGTACATCATTGAGTCCTGGCGGTAGGGCGCATCGGTTTCATAACTAACGTTTCCCTCATAGTCGCCGGGATGATCGAGGCCCATGGCATGGCCAAGCTCGTGAATGAAGGTCATGAATCCCCATTGCCCCGTCACAGGCGACAGCAGATTGTTGGTTCCCGAACCCGGGCCATAATTCGAATTGAACCAGGCCGAGCCGGCCGCGCCGAAATTCCCCGGAAAATAGGCATGGGCATAGCCGATGCTGGTGTTGGTGTTCTGGAAGGTGACTTGCGCCCTGCCGGAGGTTTCGGTGAAATCTGGACGGATCACGTCATCGAACAGATCGACGGCGGTCCGCGCCGCTTCGCGCTGATTGGCGTTGAAAGTGGAAAAACCGCGACCTTCCGCATTGGCCGACCATGATGGCGCCTGGGTTGGAAACCCGAACGTTATGGCCGGCGTGGTCCATTCGAGGTTGCTGCGCGAAAGATTGTTCGAGATTTGGCTGATGGACCAGATTGGCAAGGCCATGGTGTTCTCCCCTCAAGACACATGAGCCGTCCCGCAATCATCCGAACGCCGCGATGTGGCGATGCATTGCCGCGCGCATGACAATTTCAAGACCATTCCATGACAGGCTGACCCTGCGTCTTCTCTGGAAGCTTGGAGAATGCGGCGAAGCGGGGATGGGTGAGAAATAGTCCTTGACATGAGCTTGGAAGTTTCTATGTGTGTTCGTTATATGTTCTACCACAGAGAAACCTCCATGGACTGGGACTTAGCAATTAACCGGAACCGGGATGCGCTGATCCGCATCGTGGTTTCGTTGTTTGCCGTGCTCGGACTATCGGAAGGCGCTTCCATTGATCGGATTCCCCGCGCTCTCCACTCCGCCATCCTGCGCATTCTCCGGCCCGCGGAAGCCGCTGTCCGGCGATTGATTGTCGCTGCCGCGAGAGGATTGGTGGTGAAGTCAACGGTTTCGCGGCCGATGCCGAAGGGTGAGATTGTCAGGAAAGGAACAGGCAAAACCCGTCGTCCCGCTTTCCGGCTTGAGGACATCCGTCCTCCGATGGCGCCTCCCGAGCCTCGCCCGAAACACGCCCTCAAGAGTTTCTCCCCCGCCGATTTGACGCCTGCGGCACTCCGGGCCTTGCACAGGAAGGCTCGCGATCTCATCGCCAAATCCAAACCCGCTCCGCCCAAGGACGGCAAAGTGAATGCCGCGTCTCTTGCCGGCCGGCTTGAGGCGATCAAGTTTGCGCTTGACGATCTGACTGGCCAAGCCAGGCGTTTCCTGCGCTGGCGGGAAAGACGCGAGCGGCTCTCGAAAGAACGATTAATCTACACCAATCCCATCCGCCCCGGCCCGCCACCTTACGTTCACAAGAAGCCGCGCCACGAAGTTGAAGAGGTTCTCCGAGACTGCCATTGGCTGGCATGGGAGGCGCGGAAACTGGATAGTTCATAACTGCCTCCGCATCCCCACACCCCATCCCCACTCTCTCCATGGCCGGGCTTCGACCCGGCCACCC
>JBJXGL010000373.1:0-11748 GCA_046160365.1 Aestuariivirga sp.
CGTCATCCCAGATACGGAGTTCGATGAAGGGCGTGATCTCGGACGTGTGATGGATCTCAACCTGCTCGGTGAAAATGACGCCCCAGCCGCCTTCGCTCTTGACACGCCGCATCTCCGCCGCCGCCGAAGGATCGCGATAGCCGCCACCATTGCAATGCGGAACCTGATAAAAACGGTTCTTCGCAGTGACCGGCCCGATCTTTACGGAGTCGAATAGAATGTCGTAGCGGGCGTCGCGCATCTGCCTCCCCATCAAACCCGCCATTATAGACAGGCGTGATGCTCAGCCCGCAAGATAATCTTTCAGCACCGTTTCGGTCCCCTTCGCCCACAGCGCATTTAGCCAGCGCGAGAACGCACCCGAAAATGCCGGAGCCTGCGCGGTATCGCCATAGATGTCCTGCATGCCGAGCCAAACCGCCGGATTGTTCTTCGCCTGTTGCGCGGTTTTTTCCAGGCGGTCCCAGATGGGATCGTTCGGCCCGGTTGGTTTGCCGCTATCCGATGTTCCCGCGCAGTGACGGCACCACAACGCCGACTCGAGCGCCAGGCCATTGACGCTCCGCCCCGCACTCAGCTGATCGCGCACGACCGGAACGATAAATTTGGGCTGGCGGTTCGAGCCATCGAAAGCCAGTCGCGCAATCGTGTCGCCGATCTTGGGGTTCGAGAAGCGGCGATGGATGAGCTGAATATAGTCGTCAAGCACAACACCGGGAACCGGCGGCACCGTCGGCATGATTTCCTCGCGCTCGAGCTTGGCGAAAAAACCACCGATCAACGGATGGTTCATCGCATCGTGCACGAAGTGCACGTCAAGCAGCCGCCCAGGATAAGCAATCGTCGCATGCCCGCCGTTGAGAATGCGGATTTTCATGAATTCGAATGGCGTCACGTCGGGCACGAACTGCACGCCAACCTCTTCGAGCGCTGGCCTCCCGTTGCAGAATTCGTCTTCCAGCACCCATTGGATGAACTCTTCGCAATAAACTGGCCAGTTATCCTCGATATCGTAGTCCTGCAGCAGCATCTTGCGCTCGCGGTCCGTCGTTGCCGGCGTTATGCGGTCCACCATGGCGTTAGGGAAGGCGACGTTGTCTTCGATCCACGAGGCCAATCCTCGATCGCTGAGCCGCGCTACACCTGCGACGGCGTTCTTCGTCACGACGCCGTTGTGGGGAATGTTGTCGCAGCACATGACGGTAAACGGCTTGATCCCTGAGGCTCTGCGGCGCGCGAGGCCGAGCGCGATGAGGCCAAATGCGGTTCTGGGATCGTTGGAATTTGCTCCGTCCTGCTTGATTTGCGGGTCGTCGGGATTGAACACGCCCGTCGCCGGATCGATGAAGTAACCGCCTTCAGTCACCGTCAGCGAGACGATTCTTGTCTTTGGATCGGCCAGCGTTTTGACCAGCAACGAGCGGTCGTTAGGCGATATGAAATCGATCATGACGCCGGTTATGCGCGCCCTGCTGGTGGCCGCTTCCTGTTCCACCAGTGTCGTTAGATAGTCCTGGTCCTTGAGGGCTTCCATCATCTGCTTGTCGGCATCGCGGACGCCTGTGCCGACAATGGCCCAGTCGTGACCCTTCCCGGTATTGAACAGACCATCGAGATATGCGCCTTGATGTGCGCGGTGGAAATTCCCGGTGCCGATGTGGAGAATGCCCGGCGACAACGACTGGCGCTTGTATTTGGGCACAGCGACCTTGGATCCGAGGTTACCAAGTGTGGCGAGCGAGAGCTTGTTTGCCATGCCGGAAATCTCTCTCAGTTGATGAAATCCATCGCACGGTGCGCAAGCGCCATGGTTGGTGCATTGGTGTTTCCGGACGGAATAAAGGGCATGGCGGATGCATCGATAACGCGCAGGTTCCGGATGCCACGCACGCGGAGCTTAGTGTCCAACACGGCGTCGGCGTCGCCGTCGCAGCCCATGCGGCAGGTGCCGACGGGATGCCAATTGGTTTTGACTGTGCGTCGGCAGTGAGCAGCGAGACCGGCGTCGTCCGTGACATCAGGTCCCGGAAGCAATTCCCGCGTCACTCGCTTCGACAACGGGTTCGACTTGAGAATTTCGCGCGCATAACGCAGCCCTGCGATTTCAAGCCGCAAGTCGTCGGGCTCGGCCAGATAGTTGTTGTCGATAACAGGCTGCGCCGACGGATCCTTGGAACGAAGCCGCACGGTTCCGCGCGACTTTGGCCGCAAAAGGCAGGCATTGAGTGTCACGCCGTCCTGCGGCGCAACTTCCTTGACATCGCCATCCACGTAAACGGTGGGAATGCAGTACATTTTTATGGTAGGGCGCTTGCCTCCATCCGGATCGACATAGGCGCAGGCCTCGACTCCCACACTCGCCACGGGACCAGATCGAAACAGCAAATACTGCAATCCGTTGCGCAAGGCTTTCAGGCCCTTGTCTTCTCCGAAATAACCAAAGTGGCCGTTGGTGCCCGCAACGACCGGCACTTCATGATGATCTTGAAGGTTTTCGCCCACACCCGGGAGATCGAGAATCGTCTTGATCCCATGTTCTTCAAGGTGAGGAGCCGGACCGATGCCGGAAAGCATGAGAATTTTGGGTGTGTGGTATGTGCCGGCGGCCATCAAAATCTCGGCGCTGCACCGCGCCACGACTTCCTGTCCATTCTCAGCGAAAACAACCCCGTTGCTGGCGCCGTTCTCGACAATGATGCGGGACACCAAGCAGTTAGTCTTGATCGTCAACCGTCCAGTCTCGAGCGCTGGATGGATAAATGCTTCCACGGCATTGCAGCGGCGGCCACGATGCGTGGTGTATTGCATTGTGCCGACGCCATTTTGGCTCGCCCCGTTGAAGTCCGGGTTGAACGGAACGCCCAGCCCCTGCACGGCGAGCACATAATCTTCCGTGAGCTGACATTTGGCGCCGGTGTCCGACACATGAAGCCGGCCGTCGACGCCGTGCCACTCATTGTGGAAGCTGTGATTGCACTCCATGCCGCGAAAATGCGGCAGCATGTCTTTGAATGCCCAGCCGGTGTTGCCGCCTAGAAACTCATCCCAGTGATCGTAATCTTCGTGCTGACCGCGTGTGTAGACCATGCCGTTGATGCACGACCCTCCGCCAAGGATTGCCGCCTGCCCGACGGCAGGGGCGCGTCCGTTCAGATGTTTCTGGGGAACGGGCACATGCATTTCGACAGTCGAGCTGCCGTTCATGCTTTTCATCCATGCGGCGGGCATGGGCAGCAGATACGCCGACAGTCCCGGCGCCTTGGCGGGGCCGCGCTCCACAATGAGCACGCGTGCATTCTTCTCCCGGGTCAAACGGTAGGCCGCAACACAGGCTGCGGAGCCGCCGCCGACAATGATGTAATCGTAAGTTTCTCTCATCGTCTTCGGCCGCCCACAATACGCAACGCAAACTATTGTTTGAGGGCCCTGCCCCCCTCGTCGAACCGGTGGATGCGCCGCGGATCGGGCTTCATCGAAATCTTGTCGCCATCCTTGCCGCGGTATTCGCCTGGCGCGCGCACGATCAGACGCCCTGCATTGTCTGCATCGACATGGAGGAAGGAGTCAGCACCCAGATGTTCGGCCAGCACGATCTTGCCGGTCCAATCACCTTTGCCATCGACGATGTCGATATGTTCGGGGCGGATACCGATGGTGTGCGCCTTGCTCTTCGCCGCTTCCGTACCGGTGACGAAATTCATCTTCGGCGAACCAATGAAGCCGGCGACGAACAGCGAGTTCGGGTTGTTGTAGAGTTCAAGAGGTGAGCCCACCTGCTCGATGTTGCCGCGGTTCAGGACTACGATGCGGTCTGCCATGGTCATGGCTTCCACCTGGTCATGGGTCACGTAGATCATGGTGGACCCAAGATCCTTGTGGAGTTGCATGATGAACACGCGCATGTTCACGCGCAGCGCTGCATCGAGGTTCGACAGAGGTTCGTCGAACAGGAAGGCCTCGGGCTGGCGCACGATGGCGCGGCCGATGGCGACGCGTTGACGCTGGCCACCCGAAAGCTGCCGCGGCTTACGGTCGAGGTAATCGGTGAGGTTCAGGGTTGCTGCCGCCTTGGCGACCTTTTCATCAATCTCGGCCTTGGGCATGTTCGCCATCTTGAGGCCGAAGGCGATATTGTTGCGAACGCTCATGTGCGGATAGAGAGCATAGGACTGGAACACCATCGCAAGCCCGCGTTCCGAGGGCGCGGCATTGCTGACATTCTTGCCGTCGATTTCGATGGTGCCGGAGGTCAGATCCTCCAGACCCGCAATCAGGCGCAGCAATGTCGACTTGCCGCAGCCCGAAGGGCCGACGAACACGACGAATTCGCCGTTCTTGATGTCGAGATCGGCACCCGGGATGATGACAGCGTCGCCGAAGGCCTTGCGCACATTTCTGAGATTGATGTTGCCCATGTTATTTCACCGCTCCGAATGTGAGGCCGCGAACGAGTTGTTTCTGCGCAAACCAGCCAAGCACCAGGATCGGCGCAATGGCCATTGTTGAGGCCGCCGAGAGCTTGGCCCAGAACAGGCCCTCGGGCGAAGAATAGCTGGCGATGAATTGCGGAAGCGGCGCAGCATCCTTTGTGGTGAGGGCCAATGTCCAGAACGCCTCGTTCCAGGCGAGGATGACGTTCAGGAGAATGGTGGATGCAATGCCGGGGATCGCCATGGGGCTGAGCACATAGACCAGCTCCTTCCACACAGAGGCGCCATCCATCCGCGCTGCTTCGAGGATTTCAGAAGGGATTTCCTTGAAGTAGGTATAGAGCATCCAGATGATGATCGGCAGGTTGAGCAGCATCAAGACTGCAATGAGTCCGCCCCGTGTATCGAGGAGGCCCAAGTCGCGGAAGATCAAGTAGATCGGGATCAAAGCGCCAACCGGCGGCATCATTTTGGTGGAGAGCATCCACATCAGAAGGTCTTTGGTCCTCTTGCCTGGCGCAAAGGCCATGCCCCAAGCCGAGGGAATGGCAATGAGCAGCGCAAAGAAGGTGGAACCCAGTGCGAGGATCACCGAGTTCATGGCAAACTTGAAATAGTTCGATCGCTCCTGAACCACGCTGTAGTTCTCGAAAGTCCAATCAAACAACAGGAACTTCGGCGGAATGGCTGCTGCGTCACCTTCCGTCTTGAAGCTTGTGAGAATGGTCCAGAGGATCGGGAAGAAGATCAGAAAGGCCAGGAACCAAGCCAGGATCGTGAACGTCCATTTGCGGCGGGAGGAAACTGCGCGTGCCATGTGTCAGCCTTCCAGATTCTTGCCAATCATCCGCATCAGGAAGAAGGCAACGATGTTGGCGAGAACCACCGCGACGATGCCACCAGCCGACGCGCCGCCAATGTCGTTCGAGAGCAGGCCATACTGATAGACGAGATAGGGCAGATTTCCGGCACGGCCGCCTGTGCCGGTCACGTAAATTTCGGCGAACACGTTGAGCAGGAAGATGGTTTCGATCAACACCACCACGGTGATGGGACGCGCCAGATGCGGCAGGATCATGTACCAGAAGAATGATAGCGGCGGCGTTCCATCCATCTGTGCCGCTTCCTTTTGCTCTTCGTCGAAGGATTGCAGCGCGGTCAGCAGGATGAGCGTTGCAAAGGGCAGCCACTGCCAGGCGACGATGATAATGACGGCAAGCCGTGGATAGTGCGTGAACCAGTCGATAGCACCCATGCCCAATGATTTGGTGATCCACGAGATGAAGCCGATAATCGGGTCCATCAGCATGTTCTGCCAGACAAGTGCCGCAACGGTCGGCATCACGAAAAAGGGCGCGATTACCATGAGGCGGACGATGTTGCGCCCCACAATGGCCTGGTCGAGAAGCAATGCGAAAAGCGTGCCTCCGACAATGGAAATGAAAAGCACACTGCCGACGATCAGCAGCGAATTGATCATCGCCTTGAAGAAGGCGGGATCAGTGAGGAAGTAGTAGTAATTCGATGTGCCCGCAAAGCAGCGGTTGGCTTCATCGAAGAGCTGGCCTGGCGTCAGGAGCGAACAGGCATAATTCGGATCGAGCAGATTGTAGCGCAGCAGCGAGAACCAGATGGTCATCGCCAGGGGCACGATCATCCAGAGGAACAGAGCGATCACCGAAGGTGCTACGGCGATGCGGCCGAGAGTTCGCGATTGCTGTGTTGCCATGGGACCCCACCAATAGGTTCGCAGACCGATCAAGCGCCGGGAGAAGTGACTGTCCGGATTTCTCCGGACAGTCGAGTCGCAATGGGAGTAGAGGCTACTTGATGTAACCAGCCTTCGTCATTTCGCGGGTTGCCACGTCTTGCGCTTCGGCAAGAGCTTCATCCGCGGTCTTTTCGCCAGCAAGTGCTGCCGAGAAGATCTGTCCGACAGTCGTGGCAAGCCCCGCAAACTCCGGAATGGCGACGAACTGCACGCCGACATAGGGCACCGGCTTTACAGTCGGCTTTGTCGGATCGGCGGAGTTGATCGAGTCGAGCGTCATCTTGGCGAACGCGATCTTCTGGTACTCCGGATTGTTGTAAAGCGAGGTGCGCGTGCCCGGAGGAACATTGGCCCAGCCTTCCTTCGCAGCGACAAGCTCAGTGTAGGCTTTCGAGGTTGCCCAGCCGATGAACTTCTGAGCGGCGTCTTCCTTCTGAGTGCCTGCCGGAATTGCGAGTGACCAGGCCCACAGCCAGTTGCCGCGCTTGCCCAGGCCATTATCCGGCGCCAGGGCGAAGCCGACCTTGTCGGCAACCGTCGAGTCCTTGCCGGTCACGAAGGACGCGGCCACCGTGGCGTCGATCCACATGCCGCACTTGCCGGCATTGAACAGCGCCAGGTTTTCGTTGAAGCCATTGTTCGAAGCGCCCGGAGGTCCAGACTCCTTCATTAGTTCGAGATAGAAGTTGAGCGTGTCTTTCCATTCCTGGCTGTCGAACTGGGGCTTCCAGTTTTCGTCAAACCAGCGCGCGCCGAAGGAGTTGGACGTGGCCGTCAGGAACGCCATATTCTCGCCCCAGCCGGCCTTGCCGCGCAGGCACACGCCATAGATTTCCTTGTCCTTGTTGGTGATCTTGGCGGCGATCTCCTTGATGTCCTTCCAGGTCGGCGCATCCGGCATCTTCATCCCGGTCGCTTCCACGAGGTCAGTGCGATACATCACCATCGAGCTCTCGCCATAGAACGGCGATGCCATCAGCTTGCCATCGACCGAGAGGCCGCCCGACATGGCGGGGAGCAGGTCGGCCGGATCGTCGACCATCGTCAAAGGAACCAGCCACCCCTTCTTGCCCCAGATCGGAACTTCGTAAGTGCCGATGGTGAGAACGTCGAACTGGCCGCCCTTGGTGGCGATGTCGGTCGTCACCTTCTCGCGCAACACGTTTTCTTCGAGGGTCACCCATTCGAGCGTGATGTCGGGATTCTTGGATGTGAAGTCCTCGGTCAGGCCTTGCATGCGGATCATGTCGCCGTTGTTCACCGTGGCGATCGTCAGCTTCGTCTCCGCCAGCGCCGTTGTTGCCAGCGCAGCGAACATCATGGCGCCAAAGGCGCCGGTAAAGAGTTGCTTCATTTAATTCCTCCCATGTGTGGTTTGTGGGCATTTGCCAAACCTACGGGCAGATATTCGGCACGATTGTGGGCAAGAGTCAACATGTTTTCGTTGCTGCGGCGCAGCAATTCCTAGACCTCGTCGCCCGGATAGCCTTACTGCAGAAGCTGCGTCGCCATCACTTCATTTGTGATGAGGCCATTGACCAGACGCCCCGCCAGGGCGCCGCGCACACCCTTGAGACGAGGCATCGCCATCACCACGCCGATCACCTTGCGCTGGGCCGGGCGAGACAGAGGAACGCTGAGGACGCGGTCATTGGTAAGGCCTTCGATCAATTGGCCCTCGGCATCGTAAGACCAACCGACAATCTCACCCACCGCACCGGCTTTCACGACCGCGCGCATCTCGTCGGGTTTGACGAAGCCATCGCGCAAGAGAGCGGCGTCATCGCCGACAGCGCCGATGCCGACAAACGTGACATCGGCTTGCTGAGCCAGATCAATCGTATTGCGGAGCGACTTCTGGGAAAGAAGAAGGGCTTTCTCATGAACGGTTGTCGCGATCACCGGCAGGGGCATTGGATAGTGCGGCGCCTTCACCCGGTCACCGACGCGGCTCGCGACATCGAAGAGCGACGCGGAACCATCGGGAGCGATGTTACCGACCAGTGAGACCACTTTGTGCTGCGGGCATTCCATGGGTGTGAGCTGCTCCGCCATAGAGCGCAACATGCGGCCCGTGCCCATTGCAAGAATGGCTGGATGCGACGACATGAGATAGCGCTCGAGTTCCGCTGCCGCTGCCTCCGCAACGCCGAGCGTCGTTGATGGCGATTCTGGATCGCTCGGCACCACTTCGCAGTAGTCGATTCCAAAACTGTCCTTGATGCGCTCGGCTAACTCCAGGCAATCGCCGATCGGATGATCGAGCCTCACCTTGATCAGCTTCTCGCTCATCGCCAGCGACACGAGCCGCTGCGCCGTTTGTCGCGATACGCCAAGTTTTCGCGCAATCTCATCCTGCGTATTGCCGGCGATGTAATAAAGCCAGCCCGCGCGCGCGGCGTCGTCAAGCCGTTCTTTCTCTATTTCGGATTTGCGGGCCACTTGATGTCCTTCAGCTTGGAGATGCTGCTAAAGGGTTATGAGCGCAAAGGCGAGACGTACGGAAGAGCGGAAGAATTTGGGCCATGTCACGCCGAGTTCCGCCAATTGCGCATAAGGACTCTGGCGCTCGGCATTTCGCTGTCGATCAGCACTCTGTTGTAATCGAAGATAACGTCGTGATCAGCGGACGTGGTCATGTTCTTATGACAAAATCCGCTGGCCCACTATTGTCGATCACAAACCGCGCATTGGGCAGATCGTTGCTGTCGACTTTGCGGCGGACTTCGTTTTCGGGCAACCCGAATTCGCGCCATCGCGCGTCCAATCGATTTCGCAGAACATCGATTGTCGTTTCGACCTTTACCGTCAGATCGAACAGAGGAGCGAGCAAGCTCCACGGTTCGTGGGAAAGCAGCAGATAATTTCCTTCGGTTAGAACGATGCCCACGTCGCGCGGGATCATCCGCGCCGATCCGCGCGAGATTTCGAGCGCGCGGTCGAAAACCGGCACCGTGACCTGCGCCTCGTCGTTGCTGCGAAGCCGCCTCAAGGTGCTTGCATAACCGCCGACATCGAACGTGTCGGGCGCTCCCTTGCGTTCAAGCCGTCCCAACTCCTTCAAGAGGCCATCGTCATAGTGATAACCGTCCATCGGCAGAATAGACGCAATGCCGCGCGACCGCGCATTGAGCAGATCATTCAGCGCTTCAATCGATGTGGATTTCCCCGATCCAGGCGGGCCTGCCATGGCGACAATTGTGCGGCGCTGCGCCAACTCAAAATTTTTGAGAACTGCATCGGCAAGCGTCTCCGAACTTGCATCCATCGCACAACATCCAATCTCCGTTGCTTGCAATGTTTAGGCGGATGCCCACGCGCCTGCAAGATCGCCTCAGCGCTCGCCCTTCCGGTAAGGCGCCATCAGCGCACGCGGATAGGCGGCGCGGCGCGACATGACAATGAGCGCGATGATCGACAGCACGAATGGCATCATCAGGAACACTTGATACGGAACGAACGCACCCGCCAACTGCTGCAGACGCAACTGATACGCATCGAATGCGCCGAACAGCAGTGCGCCGAGCAGAGCCTTGCCGGGCCGCCACGATCCGAACACCACGAGCGCAATGCATATCCAACCGCGCCCATTGACCATTTCAAAGAAGAAAGAGTTGAAAGCGGAAAGCGTCAAAAAGCTGCCGCCGATCCCCATCAGCGCGCTGCCCGCCACCACTGCTCCCATGCGCACCGCGACGACATTTATGCCCTGCGCTTCGGCGGCGGCCGGGTTTTCACCCACGGTGCGGATCGCAAGGCCAATGGGCATCTTGTAGAGAATCCATGCGACAATACCCACCATGAGAAATGCAAGATAGGTGAGTGGCGTTTGGCGGAACAGCGCCTCGCCAATCACCGGGATTTCCGAAAGGCCGGGAATATGGAGCGGCTGGAATGGTTCGATCTTCGGCGGCGATGTCACCTCCGGGAGAACGAGCCGGTAGACATAATAAGAAAGCGACGCCGCGAGAAGCGTGATGCCAATGCCTGTTACGTGTTGCGATAGCCCGAGCGGCACGACCAGAAAAGCATGCAGCAGACCAAACATTCCGCCAGCCATTGCCGCAACGAGCACACCAAGCCACAAATCGCCGCCCAGATAGACCGTGAGCCAGCCCGTGAACGCGCCGACTGTCATGATGCCTTCGATGCCGAGATTGAGCACCCCTGCCCGCTCGCAGATGAGTTCGCCCAACGTGGCGAAAATGAGCGGAGAGGCAATTCGCACAGCGGCGGCCCAGATCGATGCAGTGAACAGGATTTCGAGCGCCTCCACCGTCACCTCCAGCGCAAGCGATAGCGCGTGAACATGACGGCGGTCACCATCGCCAGCAGCGACACGGCCACCATCACCTGAGCGATGTAACTCGGAACGCCCGCTGTCCGGCTCATCGCATCGGCGCCAACGAAGACGGCAGCCACGAAAATTGCGGCGGCAACCACGCCTATCGGATGCAGCATGGCCAGCATCGCCACGACGATACCAGTGTAACCAAAGCCAGGCGACAGATCGAGCGTGAGGTTTCCCTTGAGCCCGGCCACTTCGGAGAAACCGGCCAGCCCCGCAAGTCCGCCGGAGAGAAGTGCTGTCTTGATAAACACGCGATTGACCGGAATGCCGGCAAATCGCGCGGCCTTCGGATTGTCGCCAACCGCACGCATCTCGTAACCAAGCGCCGAACGGCGGTCGATGATCCACACCACAACCGCGGCGGCGATGGCGATGATGAACCCGAAATGCAGCCTCTTGCCCTGGATGAGCTTGGGCAAAGCCGCCTCCGCGATCACCTTCTTGGATTGCGGCCAGCCAAGCCCCATCGGGTCCTTCAGCGGGCCTTCAAGAAGCAAGCTTACGAAAAGCAGCGCGATGAAGTTGAGGAGCAAAGTGGTCACCACTTCGTCCACGCCAAATCGGGTTTTGAGGAAGGTAGGGACCGAGAGCATCGCAGCACCACCAAGAATGGCCGCGATCATGAGAATGGGGATAAGGACAGGCGCGGGAAGCGGCAGTAGTCCCGCTCCGAAGACGGCAGTCAAAACCGCCCCCGCATAAAGCTGCGCCTCGCCGCCGATGTTCCAGAGCTTCGCGCGGAACGCGACTGCGGCAGCAAGCCCCGTGAAAATGAGTGGTGTCGCACGAGTCAGCGTTTCCAGCAGCGCGAACTGCGACCCAGCCGCTCCTTTGGCGATCAAGGCAAAGACCGAGAAGGGGGATGCACCCGAAAACGAAACCAACATCGCGCAAAAGGCCGCCGCGAAGAGGACTGCAAGCGCCGGATATCCTCCGACGATAGTCAATGGCCGATGCTCGCGCGGTTCAAGCCGCATGGGCAAAACCCTGTCCGGCCATCATCAGGCCGATCTCGGAGATGTTCACGTTGCCGCGCGGAACGGGATCAGAAAGTCTGCCCCGATACATGACCGCAATCTGGTCCGAGAGCGCCAGCAATTCGTCTAGGTCCTCCGATATCAAAAGAATGGCCGCACCGCGTTTTCGCGCGGCAAGCAGCTGCTCGTGCACGTAGGCGACGGCGCCGACATCGAGTC
>JBJXGL010000374.1:0-29517 GCA_046160365.1 Aestuariivirga sp.
CCTGTGAGTAGGGTGGGCGGCGTTGAGCGACCGGCAGGCCGGCCGTGGCTGGCCGCACCCGAAGGGCCGGAACGCAGTGGAGGACCGCGCGAAAGCGATCGAACGAAGAGAACCCAGTCGAACTTAAAGAGCGAAGCGGGCGCGGTTGCGGGCAGGCGCGGGCGGCCTAAAAGGGAGCGCCGCCCACCCTGCGAACATTGGGAACGGTCCAAAAAAAGCCGCCGCCCTTCGGCGGCGTCCACGCGCGGGCCAAAGGACCGCAAGCGCCAGGGATGGAAGCCCGAAGGGCCGAGACCATCGTACTCAGAGACGTTCATGCGCCTCGAGATGGGCTCGGTTCACGACAGCCCGGTCCGCGCAGCGGAGGCGGCAGCGTCGATGCTGGACAAGGACTTCACGGCGAGGTCGTCTTGTTGAACCTCTTTTTCAATATCTTGATGAGCGCCAGCGTCACCGAAATGATTGCCGGACCAAGTATGAGGCCGGACGCGCCAAAAATGACGATGCCGCCGATTGCGCCAATGAAGGCGGGGACCGTATGAAGTTTCAGGCGGTTGCCAACCAGCATTGGATAGAGAATATTGTCGATGCTGGCGACAACGCCGCCGCCCCAGGCGGCGAGAATGAGCGCCTTGCCCCACTCGCCTTCGAGCGCGAGATAAACGGCCGCCGGCACCCATATGACAAATGCCCCAAGCACCGGGACAATGGCCAGCATGCCCATCACAGCGCCCCACAGGATCGGCAATGGCAGACCCAGCCACCAGAACATCAGGCCGCCGAGTGTGCCTTGCACGGCTGCCACAACGAGCTTGCCGAACACTGTGGCATGTACGGTGTCCACAAACCGGCGCAAAACATATGCCGTCTCGGTGGCGCTCAAGGACGAAAGTGTGTGCATTTGCGGACGATCTGCTGCTTGTCACGCAGGAAAAAGAAAAGCAGGTAGAAGGTCAAGACGACGTTGATGACTTGGCCGGCGGAGCTGCGCAAAGCTGATGTGCCGAGCGTTGTGAGGAATGAGGCGATGCTCCCTGCCGTTCCAGCGAGATCCAGTTGCTGTTCCACCCAGAGCACCGCCCGGGCGACGGTGGGGTGGCCGACCAAAGCCGTCCGCCATTCGCCATTCCGCAACGTTGCTTCGAGGTAGATCGCGCCATTGGCCGTCTCACCTGCGAGTTGTTGCGCCACGAAGGCCACAGGGAGGGCTACCAGGAATGCGATGGCGATGGCGGCTATCAATGCGGCAAGGGTCCGGTGCCGAAGGCGCGATTCGATCCAATGATGCGCCGGTGAAAAGATAACGCTGAGCACCAGCGCCCACGTCAGCGATGCCAGGAAGGGCATTGTGAGAAGGTAACACAAATACACGCCGGATCCTGCGGCCAGTACCACGATGAGAAGGCGGATTTGATCGGCATTTGGCCAGCCGCTTTCGCCCCTCGGCGGGGCTTTGTTTTGCGTCACATGATTTGCACGCAGGGTCACACTTTGACAACTGTGCCGGCGCGCTGATCAAGTATTGCAAGTGCGTCTTCCAAGCGGCCAATTCCCGCAATCACTCCTCCGGCCGATGCAAATTCGATTGCAGCGGCGGCCTTTGGCCCCATGCTTCCGGAAGCGAAGATATGGGGACTCAGTTCACCTGGCGTGGCTGACGCCAATCGCCGTTGTTGCGCGGTGCCCCAGTCAAGATAAACACCGTCAACATCCGTCAACAACAACAGTGCTCTAGCACCGGTTTCGCGCGCCAGCAGGCCGCTTGCGTGATCCTTGTCTATGACGGCCTCAATGCCGATGTGACTGCCGTCCTTTCGGCGGACCACCGGTATTCCGCCCCCGCCCGCGCAAATGATAGTGACGCCATTGTCCGCCAGAAGCCGGATCACGGCAATGTCCAGAATGCGCTTGGGGCGCGGCGACGGCATGGCGCGCCTGAAGTGCGCGCCATCGGGCACCATGACCCAGCCGTGCCGTGCAGTCAGCGCCGTGGCTTCCACCGTGCCATAGAGAGGCCCGATCGGCTTGGTTGGATTTTGAAAAGCGGGGTCGGCCACATCCACTTCGATCTGGGTGAGAAGCGCTGCAATGGCCTTTGCCGCCGGCAAGGCATTGCCAAGCTCCTGTGCAATCAGATAGCCGAGCATGCCCTCGGTCTCCGCACCCAGCACATCGGCGGGGCTTGCGAGTGCCTGATCATGGGCCAAGTCCTGCAGCGCCATCAACCCGATTTGCGGGCCGTTGCCGTGGGTGACGATGACGTCGTGGCCCGCCTTGATCACCTGGGCAATTGACGCGGCCGCGCGCCGCACATTGGATCGCTGGTTCTCCGCGGTCATGGGCTCGCCGCGTTTGAGAATTGCATTGCCGCCGAGCGCCACGACAACGCGCATGGCTCAGGCCCCGATCGTGGCGACGAGGACCGCCTTGATCGTGTGCATGCGGTTCTCGGCCTGATCGAAGACGATGGAGGCCGGTGACTCAAACACTTCCTCCGTGACTTCCATGGCATCGAGGCCGAACTTGTCCTTGATGGCCTTGGCGACTTTCGTCTCGGCGTTGTGGAAGGCGGGCAGGCAATGCATGAATTTGGCGCGCGGATTACCAGTCATGGCCATGACTTTCGCATTCACCTGATAGGGTTTGAGCAGCCCGATGCGCTCTGCCCACTTCTCCTCCGGTTCGCCCATGGAAAGCCAGACATCGGTATAGAGGAAATCGCAGCCCTTCACGCCTTCCTTCACGCTTTCGGTCAGCGTGACTCTTGCGCCGGACTCCCCGGCAGCAGCATTTGCATAGTCAATGATGGATTGCTCCGGCCAACAGGCCTTGGGCGCGCAGAGACGCACATCCACGCCCATCTTGGCGCCGCCAATCAGCAGCGAGTCGCCCATGTCGTTGCCGGCATCGCCGAGGAAGCAGAAGCTGATTCTGCGCAAGGGTTTGCCGCTGTGCTCCTTCATGGTGAGGAGATCGGCAAGAACCTGCGTCGGGTGGAATTCATCGGTCAGGCCATTGTAAACCGGCACGCCCGCGAATTTCGCGAGCACTTCCACGACGGATTGGCCGAAACCGCGATACTCGATGGCATCGTAGAGCCGCCCCAGGACGCGGGCCGTGTCCTTCATCGATTCCTTGTCGCCGATCTGCGTGCCGCTCGGGCCCAGATACGTGACATGTCCTCCCTGGTCATAGGCCGCCACCTCGAAGCCCACCCTTGTCCGGGTCGACGACTTTTCAAAGATCAATGCGATGGTCTTACCTTTGAGTTTCTTCTTCTCCGTGCCGGCGCGCCTGGCGGCCTTGAGACCGGCCGCTAGTTTCAGGAGGTATTTGATTTCGCGCTGGCTGAAATCGCGGAGCGTGAGAAAGCTGCGGTTCTTGAGGTTGGGTTTCATGGCTGTGGCCTTTTGCTTCAAGGGTCGCGGGCGATGGGGCAGGTCATGCAATGGCTGCCGCCGCGGCCGCGGCCGAGCTCGGCCCCCCGGATGGTGATGACTTCCACGCCGGCCTTGCGAAGCAGCGTGTTGGTATAGACGTTGCGGTCGTAGCCGATGACCACGCCGGGCTCGAGGGCGATGAGGTTGTTGCCGTCATCCCACTGCTCACGCTCCTGTTGGGCCAAATTTCCACCCGTCGCGATGACGTGAAGCATCTTGATGTCCAGGCATTCGGCGACGAGATCAAACAGCTGTTTGCTCTCTTCCCGCACATCAACCGCACCAGGCTTGTCACTGGGGCGCAGGCTGTAACAGCGCAGTTGCTCGGCAGCTTCCACGAAGCTTGTGGCAACTTCGCGATCGCACAAAGTGAAAACCGTATCGAGATGCATGGCGGATCGCGCCTTTGGCATCTGACAGGCTACAACGCGCGTCGCGGCCTTAGCCTTGAACAACGCACGGGCCAACTGACCTACGGCCTGTGGTGATGATCGCTCACCCATGCCAACGAAAACGGCGCCATTTCCGATTGGCATGATGTCTCCGCCCTCAAGAGTCGCTGGTCCAAAATCTTGCTCGGGGTCCCCCCACCAGACCTTGTAATCGGTGCCGGTAAAGCGGGGATGGAATTTATAGACAGCTGCCGTGAGCAGTGTTTCATCACGCCGTGCGGGCCAGTACATGGGATTCAATGTGACACCACCGTAAATCCAAGCGCTTGTATCGCGCGTGAACATGAGGTTGGGCAATGGCGGCGTGATGAAGCCGTGTGGCCCAAGGTATCGGCCAAACATGCCCGCAGTCTTGAACGGCAAATCGCCAACCGCAATTCCGCCCGTGAGAAATTCCGCCGTTTCGTTCGCCGGCAATCCCTTGAGCCAGCTCTTCAGTTCGTCGGCCATGCCAATGCCGACATCGTTCTCGGTGAACTTGCGGTCGAGCAACCAATCGAGCGCCGCATTGTCGCTCAGCATATCGCTCAGGAGCTGGTGCACTTCGAGAACCTCGACACCGCGCTCCTGCATTTTCCCGGCAAAGTCATGATGATCGTTTTTCGCCTGGCTGACCCAGAAGACATCATCGAACAAAAGCTCATCGCAGTTGGACGGCGTCAATCTCTGATGGGCAAGGCCGGGGCGGCAGGTGAGGACGGTCCTGAGCTTGCCCACTTCCGAATGGGCGCCGAGTGGTGCGAGTGGAGTCATGTGTTTTCTTTCGTTTCGCTGTTCACAACGCGCTGATCGAGCCGGTCCACATCAGATATCCGGCAGTGGCTGCCGCGAGCACGATCCCCGCCGCGATGGCTGCTTCGATTGCGGTAAACGCCTTTTCGCCTCGCGCTTTGCGGGCCCAGCCATAGATCAGGAGTCCCGGCGCATAGAGCAGCGCGCACATCAGGAGATAGTTGGGTCCGGCGGCATAGACCAGCCAGACTCCGTAGATCGTAGCAACAGCGCCGATCAGCATGTCGCGGCCCCGTCCATCGCTTGCGTCATAGCTTTCGCCCGTCACGGCCAGCTTGAAGGCATAGGCACCGGACAAAACATAGGGCACGAGGATTGCGGTCGAGGCGATGAAGAACAGCGAGAGATAAGTTGAGTTCGCATAGAAAGTGAGAAGCAGAAAAATCTGGACCGCGATGTTGGTGATCCAAAGTGCACCCGAAGGCGAACCATTGCGATTCTCAAGTGCAAAGACTCGAGGCATCATGCCTTCGCGGGCTGCGCGATAGGGTATTTCAGCGGCAAACAATGTCCAGCTCAGGAATGCGCCCGCAACCGAGATGACAAGCCCGACACGCACCAGTACTGAGCCCCAGGGGCCAACGGCCTTTTCGAGAACATTCGCCAGGGAAGCAGCGCCCGGCAGGGCGGCAAGCTCGGGCTGGGACATGATGCCGAACGAGAGAAGCGAGACCAGCAGATAAACTGCGAGCGCCGTGACAAAACCGATGATCGTTGCCTTGCCGATATCGGCGCGGTTTGCCGCGCGCCCCGACACGACGCTGGCGCCTTCGATGCCAATGAACACCCACAAGGTGACGAGCATGGTGCTTTTCACCTGCGCCATCACATCGCCGAGCTCTGGGGTGCCAGCACCCCAGAGATCGAGATTGAACGTGGGCAGGTTGAAGACGACGAATGCGGCAATGATGAAGATCAGGATCGGCGCCAGCTTTGCGATGGTCGTGACGACGTTGATGATGGCAGCCTGGCGGACGCCCAAGAGGATCAGCGCATGGACAAGCCAGAGGAAGATCGATGCACCCGCAATCGCCTGCCAGGTGTTTCCCTCGGCGCCGAAGGACGGCACGAAGTAGCTGAGCGCCCCGAATATCAGCACGGCGTAGGACACGTTGCCGATCCAAGCACTCAACCAGTAGCCCCAGGCGCTGTTGAAGCCGACGAAATCTCCGAAACCCGCGCGGGCATAGGCATAGGGCCCCGCATCAAGTTTCGGCTTGCGGGTCGACAGCCCCTGATACACGAAGGCCAGCGCCAGCATGCCAAGGCCGGTGATCGCCCAGCCGATGATGACGGCGCCGGGCGACGCGCCCTTCGCCATGTTCTGCGGCAGGCTGAACACGCCGCCGCCGATCATCGAACCGACAACCAGCGCAACCAGCGGCAAAAGACCGAGCTTGCCGTTTGACTTGGCGGCCACGTTGGGGCCTTCAGCAGTGAGCGTGCTCGTCATCGAAAATTCCCTTGAGCGCGGACGGTCAGCCGTCAGGCAGTCCCGACAATAATCGCAAGCACCGGGACGGCGGCAGCCTCGGAAACTACTCAGAAGGAAGGATCGGGCTAAGAATTGGCCCTGTCCGCACGGCCAGCGAGCCGGGTCAGAGGAACAATCCAAACACCGCTAAAGCCATGACGGGCGTGACCAGGATCATTGCGCTCTGGCGTCACCGTCGAGCGCTCGCGGCTCGCCGGCCGTGCGCTCGCGATAGCTGCCTGTCGCCAGTGCAATGAGAAGCAGCAGGCCAGCGGCCGGAAGGCCTAAGTCCTCGGGGATGCCGAGCTGGAGCGCTGCCGCCAAGCCAACGAGCGACCACAGGAACGGAATGATTGAGAGCCATGGGACCCATGCGCCGCGCGCCAGCACCAGCATTCCGATTGTGAAAATAGTTGTTGGGCAGGGCGCCACCCCGAACATCGGTCCCGCCATCAACCCGTGCCCGGCCAGCATGCCCAGCGCGGGGTAAACCAGCAGCGCGTAGAGGAGAAGGGCAAGGCCCGCCCACGACCGCAAGGCCGGCGCAACGGTGAACCCTATCCTGTTCGCCGTGAAGGCGCTTGTGGCGAACAGGATGGCTTGCAGGACAAAGATTGCGGCGAAACCGCTGGCGAGAGGATTGATGGTGGAAAAATAAAGGTAATGATAGCCAATCCCGTTGCACGCCCAAAGGATGGCCAAAACCGCCGAGATGAGCCAACTGCCGCGCAGCCGCTTCAGCCACAGCGCGGCGACGGCGAGTAGTCCCGCGAAATAGGCGACAATCTGGAACGGCCAGATGGCAGCGTTGTAGGCGGCAAAAACGCCAAGAAATTCTTCAATTGTGAAAGGCGGGTTCATCGCATGTAAATCCTTTCAACTGGCCGAGCCGGGCGGCACCTCCCCACGGAAATGCGAGGACCGTTCGACGAGATCGACCATGTGGGCGGCAGCGCGGGTGGTCAGCGGGTGGGGGGTGGACTCGGGCCTTGGCGCGATCAAGGCGGCCATGGCGCGCGCGACGCCGCGTTGCTTTTCTGTGCCCTCGGCGAGAACAGCGATCATCAGGTTCTCCAGCGCGATCACGCGAACCCGCAATTGCACGATCTCAACATCGGCGGCCGGGGGCGCATCCGGTTTCGCATCCGGGGCATGCGAACTTTCCTGCGGGCCGCAGGGGCCGGCACCGCCCTCGTTGTCCCAGCGCGACAGCGCCATCCGGCGCAGGTCCGCGGGTTTCGGCAGGTCTGATGTGTTGTCTTGCATGGAAATCTGTTCCCCAGCCGTGAAACAACGGCTGGCACGCCGCATGGTTCCATCGCTGTGCACGGCCGCTTGCCTCGCGGAACCAATCGCATTACTCGTTGAATGCCCGCCGCCTGCAAAGGAGACTGCATGAGTGATCCTCGTCCACCGCGCCGACGGACGAAACGCTGGCTCGTGGCGTTGTTGGCATTGACCGGTGCAATCATCCTGCTGCTTGCAACGCCCGTTCCCCTCTGGCGCACCGGGCGCGTGGAAGCGCCGCCGCTCGATCTGGTGAGCGGCGGTCCGCCCCTGCCGCGATCAAGCCGGCTGTGGATCGACACCGATGCAGCCTGCGGAGCAACACCCAGGACCGACCCCGATGACTGCCTCGCCATCGCGTGGCTGGCGGCAACGGGCCACGACATCGCCGGCATTTCGACGAGTTACGGCAATGCCGGCGGCGATGTGGTGGAACGGACGGCAAATATGCTTGCGGCCAGGATTGCGGGCAACGGTCTCAAGCCAATTCCCGTCTGGCGCGGCTGGGCAGGTCCCGTGCCAGCGGAGGCTGGCACCGCGCCGACCGCGCAAGTCATGCTTCGCGCCGCGCTGGAGCAGGGCCCGCTCACGATCCTCGCCCTCGGGCCGCTCACCAATGTGGCGGCGGTCCTTGATGGCCGACCTGACCTGCAACGCAATCTCACGCGGCTCGTCGCCGTGATGGGCCATCGTCCGGGGCATCTCTTCCATCCCACTGAGGCATCGGGGCGCGGCGTGCTCATGGGCCACGGCCCGATTTTCCGCGACCTGAATTTCGGCATGGACGAAGCCTCTGCCCGATCAATCTTGCGGATGCGGCTGCCCTTGACGCTCATCCCCTACGACGCGGCACGCCACGCGCCCATCACGGCCGGCGATCTTGAAACACTGGTGCGGCAGGCGCCTGCGCTCGCCTGGGCGGCAGGCACGGCCAAGGGATGGCTTGCATTTTGGCAAGAGGACATCGGCCAGCCCGGCTTCTATCCGTTCGACTGGGTCGCCGCCGCCTATGTGGCAGAACCCCGCCTGTTCGACTGCGCCCAAACCAACGCCTGGATCGCGACGGAGTGGGCATTCTGGCTGTACCCGCGCCGGAGCCTGCTCGTCGGCCCTCGGCTGGAGGACGCGGACGGAAGCGCCAGCGTGCTGTACTGTCCACAAGCCAACCCCACGCTTCATGACTATCTGCTGACCGGCAAAATCAATCAGTCGCAACCCGGTCAATGATACGTCACGACAGCACGTCGTCAATGGGCCGCCGCAGCGACCGGGGCATCACCGGGCCGCGGCCGAAGCGGGCGATGAGATCGGGGCGGCGGCTGCCAATGCCGAGGTGAGCCGCAAGCTGCGGGCGCAAGGCTGCGACTTCAACGGGTTGGTTGATAAGCGCATTGCGGATGCCGAGTGCGGTGGCTTGCAGGGCGAAACGCTGATAGCAGCGGCCCGCCTCAATCCAATGAGCCTTGTCATCGCTCTCGGACAAGAAGACCGCGACGCCCGCCGAACTGCGCAGCTGCTTTGCGCATTTCTCATTTTCGCTTTTCGCAATGAAGAACATGTCGAACAGCCGGCTTCCCATCCAGCGCGGCATCGAGGCATTGCCTGACGAGCCGGAGAACAAGCCATCGCGCGTACGAACGGCTTCGTCCTTGCCAAAGCGGATCCATGCTTTGAGTTCGTCAACAAACGCGTGGTCGGCTATCTGGGCGGAATTCCCGGCGACAACATATTCGAGGATTTCCTCGATGACTTTTTTGCCCGTCAGGAGAATAAGTTGGACGCCATTTCCAGCGCCCGCCTGCTCCAGAGCGCGCAATTCCTCCGGGGAGATTGCCGTGCCATCGAACTCTGAGCGGGTGCACTGGCGTTCCGTGACTGCCTGAAACAACGGTGATGCGAACGGAGTAGAGGCTCGAAGCGCCACGGCGATTTCGCCGGTTGCCGGGTCGAAGTCCGGCTGTGCCGACAGTCCGTGAGCACCTGCGGCTTGAAGCAAGTTTTCGGCGGCGCAGCCAAGCGACACAAACAGGTGATGGTCATCGGGATCGACGGCAGGGCAACGCCGAGACAGGTCGGGCAGAATGGAAATTGAGGATTGCTCGATGCGGAATTTCCAGCACTGGGTGTTGTGGCTTGAAGGCGCCAGCGTCGCATAGCGGACCAGCTCCCGCTTGAGCAGGGCATCGCTTGCGATCGGCACATCCGCGCGGCGCCATGTTTCGCGCGTGGCGATTTCATAGTTTTCGTCGGATGACTGGGTGGACCGGAACCCATAGGCGAGAGATGCAGCCGCCAACACTGCCGCTGAACCAATGAATGCCTTGCGTGTCATCATTTTGCGTCAAGCCGAGATGATCACTTTGAGCGCTTTGGTCTTGGCCGCGTGGGCGAAGGTCTCGTAGGCGTCGAGGATCTGGTCGAACGTGAAGCGGTGGGTGATCAGGAGCTTGGGATCGATCTTGTGGGACCGCAGAACATTCATCAGCATCGGCGTGCTGACGGTGTCGACCAGGCGCGTGGTGATGCTGATATTGCGGTCCCAGAGCTTTTCGAGATGGAGGTCGGCTTTGGCGCCATGGACGCCGATATTGGCGATGACGCCGCCGGGGGCGATGATCTCCTGGCACATTTCAAACGTGGCGGAGATGCCAACAGCTTCAATCGCGGTATCGACGCCACGATCTTGTGTGAGCTTCATGACCGCCGCCACGGCCTTGCCGTCGCCGCTGTTGATCGCCGCTGTGGCGCCGAAGCGCTTGGCAACCGCGAGGCGGTTGTCGTCGAGGTCGATCATAACGATCTCGGCCGGCGAGTAGAATTGCGCCGTGAGGAGTGCTGCGAGGCCAATAGGGCCGGCTCCGATGATCGCCACGACGCTGCCCGGCTGGACCTTGCCGTTGAGGACGCCGCATTCGAAGCCGGTGGGCAGGATATCGCTGAGCATCACCAGCGCCTCCTCGTCAGCGCCCTCCGGGATAGGGTAGAGGCTCGTATCGGCATGAGGGATGCGGACGAATTCGGCCTGGGTGCCATCGATGCTGTTGCCGAGGATCCAGCCGCCGGTGGTGCAATGGGAGTACATCTGCTTGCGGCAATAAACGCACTTGCCGCAGGCGCTGACACACGAGATCAAGACCTTGTCGCCCGGCTTGAACGCTGCAACCGCCGGTCCCACGGCGTCAACGACGCCGACGCCCTCGTGACCCAGTATGCGACCTGGCTTGCAAGTGGCCACGTCGCCCTTGAGGATATGCAGGTCGGTTCCGCAAATCGTGGTCTTGGTGACTTTGACAACAGCGTCCGTCGGGGCTGCGATGTCGGGTTTCGGCCGTTCTTCCACGGCTTTGTTCCCGGGGCCTAAATAGACGAGCGCTTTCATTGCGGAATTCCTCAACGGATCTGAAAATTGAACCTATGCGGCAAGCGCGTCCTTGGTGAGGGTCCAGGCCTGCTTCAGCTTCGCCGTGCGCATGGCATAGCCAGACCGGAGACTTGCCATTTGCGCACGAATCTTGTCCTTCGCGCCTGCTTCGGCGTCGGACATCTGCTTTTCCAAGAGCGTGATCTTCGCCTTCATCTCGGCTTCAAGCGCTCCAAGCCGCGCCTTCGCGCGCGCCTCGGCGTTGTGGAGCTCGGTCTTGGCTTGATCGACTTTCGCCTTCAGTCCGGCCTTTGCGTCGTCCTCGGCCTGAGCAGATTCGGATTTGAGATTCTGATAGTCTAACCTGAGCGCGGCGATGCTAGCCGCTGCCTGCTCGTCTTCGATGTCGGACCGCCAATTGCGCAACACCGTTCCGCCAATCGCCGCCATGCGGGAATCAAGCGGTGTTTCCCAGCCCTCATCCACTTCGGCAATAACGGCGGTCTTCCCCGGGGCAAGCTCCGTCGAGATTTTTTCGATGAACGAGGTGCTCAGGCCCAAGCTGAACAGATCGCTCAAACCGCCGATGACGGCGCCGCCGGCCACACCAGCCAGCAAGCCGGCCGGCCCCCCGAATACGCCGATCAGCCCGCCAACAACCGCGCCGACCGCGATGCCGAGCGGGCCGTTTTCAACGGCGTCCTTCACGAAGATCCGGCTGTCCTTGTCCTTGGTCACGACAGCCATGCTGTAGACGGTGAGGTTGCCTTCGGCATGGAGCGCCGTGAATGCGCGTGTGCCTTCATAGGCTTTTGCTTCGTCAGGTAGGATCGCGACAATGAACTTACTCATCAAACATTCCTTTTCATCAGCTTATCGGTTGGCGGGAGAGCAGCGGGCGGTGTTACGCCGGCGGCGCGGTTCATTCGGTCGTCTTGCCATCGAATTTTTCGGTGTCGCTCTCCGCGTCTGAGCGCGTTGCATGGACAACGCCGTCGCGATGATTTGGCGGCGCGTAGATGGTGTAGAGTTTCAAGGCGGCCTTGCCGGTGTTGACGATATTGTGTCGGGCACCGGCGGGGACGACAATGGCGGACCCCGGGGTGACAGGTCTGCTGACGCCGTCCAGGATAGCTTCGCCGGTTCCTTCTTCGACGCGAAAAAACTGGTCAAGTTGGTGAATTTCCATGCCGATTTCTTCCGCGGGTTTCAGCGACATGATGACGAGTTGGCAGTTCTTCGCCGTGTAGAGCACGCGTCGGAAATCTGGATTGGCGATGCTCAAGGCCTCGATATTCTCCACAAATCCTTTCATGGCCATGCTCCTTCACCGGCGTTGTCCGGAAGCGCGCAGCTTAAGGCCGTGCCGATCAACCGGAAAAGCCTCGGAAACTACTCAGAAGGCATGCGGCGGGCCTGTTCGGCCAGATGCATGAAGCGAAGGCGCACCTCGATACGCCGGATAGGAATGAGTAGTTTCCGAAGCTATCGCGGCGAGTTTGCTGAAGCGTATGACAGACCCATGATCTGCATCAGGTGAAACTGCCTGTTGGCGGACGATGCCATTTCGACCGGCCCATGCCATTCGCGGCCAACTTCGGGCGCATTGCCAAAGGCGTGGGATGCAAGAAACCGAAGCACCTGAGGGAAAGACATATGTCAAACGCGAAGGCGCAAGTTCCCGCCGCACGCGGCCTGAGCGGCACGGAGGCGCAATCCCGACTGAAATCCGAAGGCTACAATGAACTTCCCCAGGCAAGCCGGCGGACGCCGATGCGCATCGTATTGGAGGTACTGCGCGAGCCGATGCTGTTGCTGCTCCTTGGCGGCGGCGCCATCTACATGCTGCTGGGCGAACCCCAGGACGCCATCATCCTGCTGGCCTTCGCCATGATGTCGGTGGTGATCACCGTGGTGCAGGAGTCGCGCACCGAGCGGGTCCTTGATGCCTTGCGCGAGTTGAGCAGTCCGCGCGCGCTGGTCATCCGCGGCGGCGAACGGAAGCGCATTCCCGGCCGAGAAGTCGTGCGTGGAGATATCATGGTGCTCGCCGAGGGCGACCGGGTGCCCGCCGATGCCGTGCTGTTGGAGGCAAATGACTTGCAAACCGATGAATCGCTTCTGACAGGCGAGTCAGTGCCGGTCCGGAAAATTGCAGCGGATGGCTCCGTGCCCGGCACTGCGCAGCGCCCCGGCGGCGATGATTTGCCAACAGTTTTTTCCGGCTCGCTCGTCGTGCGAGGCTCAGGGCTCGCCGAAGTGGTCGCCGCCGGCATCCGGAGCGAAATCGGCAAGATCGGCCATTCCTTGAGCACACTCGAAAGCGAGCCGCCGCGGCTGCAGGCGCAGACGCGCCGGCTGGTCCGGATTTTCCTGATGATTGGCACGCCATCGACAATACTCGTGGTCCTTTTGTACGGGCTTTATCGCGGTGGCTGGCTCGATGCATTGCTCGCAGGCATCGCCGTCGGGATGTCGATGCTGCCCGAGGAACTGCCGATTGTGCTCACGGTGTTCATGGCCATGGGCGCGTGGCGGATTTCGCAGGCGCGCGTTCTAACCCGGCGCGCCTCCGCAATCGAAACCCTTGGATCGGCCACTGTCCTTTGCACCGACAAGACCGGCACGCTGACCGAGAACCGCATGACCATTGCGGAGTTGTGGTCCAAGGGCTCGAAAGCGCCCTGGACGAAGACGGCCGCAGACGAAAAATTGCCGCAAGCATTCTCCGCGTTGGCAGAGGCAGGCATGCTTGCCAGCGCACCCGTTCCTTTCGACCCCATGGACAAGGCATTTCACGAACTGGGCCGCGCGCAGTTGGCTGGCGCGGAACAGACGCAAGGGCCGGAGTTGGTGCACGCCTATGGCCTGCGGCCAGACCTCTTGGCCGTGACGCAGGTATGGAAACCAAAGTCAGGCGCCAGGAAACACCTGGTTGCGGCCAAGGGCGCGCCGGAAGCCATCGCCGCGCTCTGCCATCTCGGCGCCAGAGATCTTGCCGCCGTCACTCAAACCATCAACACCATGGCAGCTGCGGGCTTGCGCGTGCTGGGTGTGGCGAGCGCTACCTTCGCAGGCGGGAAGTGGCCGGCGTCGCCGCGGGGCTTCAAGTTCAAATTCCTCGGTCTGGTTGGCCTCGCCGATCCGCTGCGTGAAAGCGTTCCAGAGGCGGTGAACCAGTGCCGTTCCGCCGGCATCAAGGTCGTGATGATCACGGGCGATTACCCCGCGACGGCCCAGGCCATTGCACGGCAGGCTGGCATCACGAGCGAAGATGTCGTCACCGGAGGTCAATTGGCCAAGCTCGATGACGCGGAACTGGCCGAGCGGGTGCGCTCGGCGACCGTGTTCGCCCGGATCATGCCGGAGCAGAAGCTGCGCATCGTCAATGCGCTGAAAGCCAACGGCGAGATTGTCGCCATGACCGGCGATGGCGTCAACGATGCTCCGTCCCTGAAGGCGGCGCATATCGGCATCGCCATGGGCGGGCGCGGCACCGATGTGGCGCGCGAGGCGTCATCCATCGTGCTGCTTGATGACGATTTTGGGTCGATCGTGACCGCCATCAAGCTCGGCCGCCGGATCTACGACAACCTGCGCAAGGCGGTGGGCTTCATTTTCGCCGTCCACGTTCCCATTGTCGGCCTCGCCCTGCTGCCACTGATGTTCGGCCTGCCGATTCTGTTCGGACCCATGCATATCGCTTTCCTTGAGATGGTGATCGATCCGGTCTGTTCACTGGTATTCGAGGCCGAGACAGCGGAAGACGACGCCATGAGCAGGCCGCCTCGCGCGCCCGATGAACCGCTGTTCTCCGCAGCCGATATTGCCTGGAGCCTGTTCCAGGGCGTCATCGCTCTGGGCCTCGTCGCCTCCATTTTCATTATGGCGCTGAACCAAGGAATGCCTGATTCGGAAGTACGCGCTCTCACCTTCTTCTCGCTGGTCATGGCGATCATTGGCCTGATTTTCGTCAACCGCTCGTTCAGCTCCTCGATTATCACCGCGATCAGCCGGCCCAATCTGGCCCTCCGCTGGGTGCTGCCCAGCGTTGCAGCGATGTTGGGTCTCACACTCCTGTGGCGTTTTGCAAGCGATCTCTTCCGGTTTGGGCCACTCCACTGGAACGATCTTGCCGTGACGCTCATCGCTGGCGCTGTTCTGCTGGTCGTGCTCGAGTTTGCAAAATGGATGCTGCGCGGCCGCGCGGGCCGCAAGCCGGCAGGATCCCCGCCGGCGGAGCGCCTGCATGTGTCAGGCTGATCGGAACTGAATGACAGGCGGCGCCTTTCTTCCGGAAAGCCTTTCGTTTGAAGTCTCAACCAAAACTCCAACCAGGGGCAACGGCATGTCGTGGATCAAATGGGCAGGCCTCGCTCTCCTCGTGCTTGCGGCTTTAGGGTTCAGCCTTGCCGCTTGTGGCTCATGGCGATGGAGGGAGAACACGCAATCGCTGTTGAGGCGCCTTGAGGCGGCCCGCGGCCCTTCGGCCAGCGCGCCCTATGATCCGCGCGAGATCGACGGCCTGCCCTTGCCAGTCCAACGCTACTTCCGCGCGGTGCTGAAAGAGGGGCAGCCCATGGTGACAGCAGCCACCATCACGCAGTCGGGAACATTCAACACGAATGAGGCGGAGCCGTCGTGGAATCTGTTCACCGCCAGCCAGCGCGTGACAACGAAGCGGCCGGGGTTTATCTGGGACGCGCGCATTGCGATGTATCCGGGCGTTCCTGTCCACGTTCATGACGCTTACATCGGGGGAGAAGGTATTCTTCATGCAGCACTGCTCGGCCTGTTCACGCTTGCCGATGTGAAAGGCGGCCGCAATGCGGCGCAAGGTGAATTGATGCGATATCTGCCTGAAGCCGCATGGTATCCGACGGCCCTTCTGCCCCGTAACGGTATCCTCTGGGAAGCGATTGATGACACTGCGGCGCGCGCCACAATTTCCGACGGAGACTGGCACGTGACGATGACGTTCCGGTTCAACGGCGGGGGATTGATTGACACCGTTCACTCGGAAGCGCGGAGCCGCTTGGTCGGCGAGCGCGTCGAGATGATGCCTTGGCAAGGGCGTTTCAGGAACTATGCGGAACGGGGCGGCATGAAAGTGCCCCTGTACGGCGAGGTGGAATGGCTGACGCCGGAGGGACCAAGACCGTATTTTCGCGGCACGATCACGTCGATCGCCTATCAGTTTGGCCCATGACAGTCAGTCCTAGTGCCGCAAAAGCCGGATCCCCCGGGATATTTTTCGCGCTTGTCTTCGCCTTGTCGGTTCCATTCTGGCTGGTTGGCGCGTTCGTCGGAAAGGCGCTGCCGCTCAATCTTCCCATCGGCGCGCTGATGACGTTCAATCCGCTGATCGCGGCCGCGTTGCTGGTGTATCAACGCGGCGGGATTGCGGGCGTGACGGCGCTCCTGCACAAATCCGTGGACCCGCGAAGCATCGACGTTCGCTGGCTTGCCGCTGCGGTTCTGCTGATGCCGGCCATACTCGCTGCGGAGTACGGAATTCTGCTGGCGGCGGGCGAATTCATCCCTGATCCGGTTTTTTCGCTGCCAGCGGCGGCGGTTCTGTCCGCCGTGTTCTTCATAGCGGCGCTTGGCGAAGAGGCGGGCTGGCAGGGCTATGCCTATCCCCTGCTGGCAGAGCGGCGGAGCGCCTTGGGCGCGGGTGCCCTCCTGGGGATTGTCTGGGCGGCGTGGCACATCGTGCCGTTCCTGCAAGCCGGCCACGCGCCGTCCTGGATCGCATGGCAATGCCTGACGATGGTGCCCGCGCGGATCATCATCGTCTGGCTCTGCAACAACACAGGGCGCGGCGTCTTCATCGCCGTCCTGTTCCATGCGATGATGAATCTCGGTGAGTTCCTGTTTCCCCGCTACGGTTCGCACTACGATCCCTTCATCGCTTTCACGATTCTGGCCGCCGTGGCCGCGACCATAGTCTTTCTTTGGGGGCCGCGGACCTTGGCCCGATTCAGGTACGCACGTTGACATCGCCGGCAGATCGAATATGGAATTTGCCGGCCTGGGTAGTTTCCGAACCTGCCTGCGCCGGAACACTCGTGTTAGAGGCCGAACATGCCCGACCTTGCAAAGAGCGCCGGCGCGACAATCATGCCAGTCCTTCGCTATCGCGATGCGCCTGCTGCGATCGAATGGTTGTGCCAAACCTTCGGTTTCGAGAAGCATCTTGTCATACCTGGCAAGGATGGCGCGATCGCGCATGCGCAACTCAGCTTCGGCAACGGCATGGTCATGCTCGCGTCCAAACTCAAGACCGATATGGAATTAGATCGCGCAGCGCGCGGGCCCGCTGCGGCAGGCCTCGGAAACACGCCATCCGTCTATGTCGTCGTAGCCGATGCCGACGTCGTCTACGCCAAAGTCAAAGCCGTCGGAGCCGGGATTGCAATGGAAATCAGGGACGAAGACTATGGCGGCCGTGATTTCAGCTGCCACGATCCGGAAGGATATCTCTGGAGCTTCGGCACCTACGATCCTTGGTCAAGGACGTGAAACCCCATATTTTGCTGCGGACTGCCTCTGTCCTCTCACTGCTTCATGCGCTTTTGAATACCTTCGCCGGGCTTTTAAGCGGGACTTCGGGCAACCAAGAGGAGGTCGCCGTTCTCAATGCCATGAAGACCGTCCAGTTCGATGCAATGGGATCTCTGAGAACGTATTGGGACTTCTATTTCGGGTTCGGCCTTTTTCTGACGCTGAACTTGCTGCTGATATTCGCGCTGTTGTGGCAGCTCGCTTCGCTTGCAAAGACAGCGCCCGCGATCGCCCGTCCTTTCATCGGGTCGTTTTGCATCGCGTTCGCAGCCTTCGCGATCTTGTCCGGGCTCTATTTTTTCATTGCTCCGCTTATCCTTGAAATACTCATCGCCGTCCTGCTCGGTCTTGCTTATGCCTGTGCGCGAAGGTGACGCCCCCGTCCCTTACCTGGCATGAAAGCGCTTGGTTTGTGTGGCAAAGAATTTGCTGCGCGACGGCGCCGATGCAGAATCCCTCGGTCTTTAACATGTCGCCGCAAGATGAATGTGACTGCAATTTGGATGAATGCTGAGGGGACGAGGCGATGAGGCCATTCGAGCTTCTGTTGTCGCTTGTCAATCTGCTGACACTCGTTTTTTTGGCGGTCACGTTACCCCGCCAGATAGGTTGGATGCGTCATTCGGCTCCTGCCGCGCTGCTGATCGCCGTCGCGCAGGCGCTGGCGGAGGGGCCGCGCTGGCAGATGTTTCCGGCGTACGTGGTGACCGGGGCATTCTTCTTGATCTGGCTTGGAGAGAACATCGGCCAAGCCGGAGGGCGTTCCGGATGGAAGCGAATCAATGGGCTTGCCTTCGGCTTGGCCATCGGGCTGGGCGTATTCGGGCTGGCGGTCTCTGTCGTTCTGCCAGTTATCCTACCTGTGTTCCGCTTCCCTCGCCCGACAGGTCCCCATGCGATTGGCACGTTAACTTACCACTGGGTGGATGCCGCACGCCCAGAAGTCTCCGCCAGCGATCCTAAAGACCGCCGCGAGCTGATGGTGCAGATATGGTATCCAGCCAAGGAAGGTCGGTCATCGCCGCGCGCGCCCTATGTGCAGGATGCCGGCGCGCTTGTCCCGCTGGCGCGCATGCTGGGTTTGCCTGATTTCACGTTCGGCCACATGAGATACATTGCCACGCACGCCATCCCGTCCGCAGATATCGCAGATGACAAGCCCAATTACCCGGTCTTGATTTTTTTGGAAGGAGCAACCGGGTTCCGCCAGATGAACACATTCCAGGTCGAAGAGCTGGTGTCGCACGGCTATGTCGTCGCGGCCATCGATCAGCCGTATACCGCCGGGTTTGTGGCCTTCCCCGATGGACGCCGGATCGTCGGGTTGCCGCTTGACCAAATGAAGCCGCTGATCCGTCAGAGCTACAGCCCCGCAAGAAGAGCGCCTGTATTGAACGGAAAGACACTCGAGAAGGGCATTGTCCCGTATCTCGCGCAAGACGTCGCTTTCACGCTGGATCGACTGGCCGCACTGAACCATGACGACCCGAACGCGGTCTTGACGGGGCGGTTGGACTTGCAGCATGCGGGCATCTTTGGGGTTTCCCTCGGCGGCATTGTCAGCGGTGAAGCCTGCCACGTGGAGCCGCGCCTGCGCGCCTGCTTGGTCATGGACGCTCCCATGCCTGTCGATGTCGTCACGCCCGGCTTGGACCAGCCCGCCATGTGGATCACCCGCGATGCTGAAACCATGCGGCTCGAAAGACTCAAGGCAGGCGGTTGGCCGGAGACCGACATCAGCGAGCACCAGACCACCATGCGAGCTACCTTCGTTAATGCGCGGGGCGACCGCTATTTTGTGCAGGTGCCTGGCATGTTCCACGTCAACCTGACCGATGTCCCGTACTGGTCGCCGCTCCTTTCTTGGCTGGGCATCATTGGCCCAATCGATGCGCAGAGGGCGCACAGCATCGTCAACGCCTACTCGTTAGCGTTCTTTGACCTGCACCTGAAGGGCCGCCCGGCAACGCTGCTCGATGGAATGGCAAAACAATACCCTGAAGTGCTCTTTGAATCGCGCCGGCCTTAACCGAACGCACCCTGAGTCCTAGACGGGTCAAAGGCAGAGACTCGGACTGATTCACTACCCGGAAATTTGATCGTTTACATCTTCCAAGCGCCGATAAATCTCGGCGAATTCCTCGTTCCGCGTCTTGGCTCGACCTGTGATCCGTTCAACTCGTTCACAGTTATGGCGCCTCTCGCCGGAATCGCCATCCCTTTCCAGGTGGCTGCAATCCTTGGCTAGCTTCAGCTATTCGCAAGCCGGCTGGACCCGGAACGTGTTCGCATGAGGACAAAATTGAACGGGTTCCGGTTTGCACCGGAATGACGAATCTCATATCGAATCGAAGAATGGGGTGCCTCATCCCCGTATTGCCAGGGCCGATGCGTCCGGGATGAACTTGCAGACCGGCCTTACTTCCAGAAGGCATCCTCAGCGGCCTGGTCGCCGGAGAACAACCAGACTTCCTTGATCTTGCCGTCGGCAACGCGCATCACATCGACGCCATCCATTGAAAGTTTGCGGTCAGGCCGCTCGGCCATGAAGTGCAATGTCGCCGCTACCATGCCATCATTGGCCATCACCGATCCGACCTTGGTCACGCGGAACGTATTGCCGCTGAGCTCCATGAATTTGCCGAGATGCGCGAACAGCTCCTTCTTACCGGTGTGGAGGCCGGAAAGGTGGCCGCTACCCGGTTGATGCCATATCACATCATCTGCGAGAAGCTTGCCCACCGTTTCCATGTCTCCCTTGCTCAGGGAATCGACATAGCTACGCATGATCTTGATGTTCTGAATATCGTTCATTGTGGTTCTCCTTTTCACGGTTTCATTTGTAGGGAAGCTCAAATCCAGCTCCGGCACGTCGCCTGTTCGGAAAGGTGTGGGCATAGTCGCCGTTGAGTCTGCGGCCAAACCCGCCGGTGGCGCCGGGCACGGCCAGGGCCGGTTGGCATTTTCAGCCCTCGCGCGCGTTGGTTACAACGCATTCATGCACCGATTTTGCTCAGCCTGAACCCTCGGAATCTACTCATGATGAGAGTGGCCCTCGTGCAGGATTTTGAACCAATTTCGGCCGTCAGACGACTTTTGGACTCGTACCCTGCCCCGCCCAGCAGATTGACGTTCCAGCTCAAGTTCTGGCCCTGGAGTAGAAAGTACACTCAACGCTGGCGAAGTATTTGAGCGCAAAGGCTATCGCGCGGTGATGGACGAGGACGGATCAGAGCCAATGGTCGTGCTGGTCAACAAGGGCTACGTCGCCGGCTTCATTCGAGGCCGCACGCAGCAGCGGGATGGAGTCGCGAGGATCCCGACCTAGGTAGTTTCCGAACCTGCCTTTGCTGGAACGCGTGCCGTAAAGAAGGCGTTGCAGTCCCGACGCTATATGGCTCCCTTGGTCGGAGCGCGCGTTGACAGCCAACCCCCAATCTCAGGAGAATATAATGTCCCATGATAGCCAGCTCAAACAGTCCGTTCTTGATGAATTGAAATGGGAGCCCAGCATTGATGCTGCCCATATCGGCGTTACCGCGAAGGACGGCGTGATCGCCCTTATGGGCCATGTTGAAAACTTCAGCCAGAAGCGAGCGGCCGAAAGGGCGGCGGGCCGAGTTAAGGGCGTCAAGGCCGTGGCCGAGGAGATCGAAGTGCGGCTTCCGTTCAACACCAAGCGCGGCGATGAAGAAATCGCGGCGGCGGCGATCGAGCGCCTGGCCTGGGATGTGTCAGTGCCCAAGGACGCTATCAAGGTGAAGATCGAGAAGGGCTGGGTCACACTGACCGGCCAGGTCGATTGGCACTACCAGAAAGAAGCCGCCGAACAGGACATCCGCGGCCTGCATGGCGTGGTCGGCGTTTCCAATCAGGCCACGATCAAATCCAGGGTCAATACCGTGAACCTGAGCGATGCCATCGGCAGCGCCTTGCACCGCTCCTGGTTCTTTGATTCTGACAATGTGATGGTCAGCGCCGATGGCGGCAAGGTGAAGCTCAGCGGCACTGTTGAATCATGGCATGACCGGGAGGTGGCGGAATCAACCGCATGGGCGGCACCCGGCGCCACGTCGGTTGAAAACAACATCATGATCAGCTGATCATTCACAACGGCCGGCCCGGAGATCCGGGCTGGCGTTTTCCATTCACCCGCAGCAGGGGCCGCCAATGAAGCCAACACGGACGTGGGTACTGATCGCCGATGGCGCGCGGGCCCGTATTCTTGAAAGCACCGGATCGGGCCACGGGCTTGAACCGGTCGCGGGCATGACCTTCAACAGCGATCACTCCGCTACCCATGACCTCGTCACCGAGCGGGAGGGGCGCGGCCATAGCTCGGTTGGCGAGGGCCGCTACGCCGTGGCCTCCCATTCCGATCCGCACCGTGAGCTCAAAGTGAAATTCGCGCGGCAGTTGGCGGACGTCTTGGCCAGTGCGCTTGAACGCAAGGCCTATGACCGCCTGGTCGTCGCGGCATCGCCCGTCACGCTGGGGGATTTGCGCATGGCGATGCCGGCAGGGGTGCGTGCCAAAGTCTCAGGTGAAATCGCCCATGACCTGACCAAGGTTCCGAATGACGAGGTGGCCGGGCATCTCACATCCGTGCTCGCCGCCTGACCATCGCAATCCAAGGAGTGCCACATGCCGCAAAGCCAGACCATCAACCGCCGCATCCTTCTCAATGGGCGGCCCGACGGCGCGCCCGTGGCGGAAAATTTCCGGCTTGAAGAGCTGCCCGTACCTGCTCCCGCCTCCGGCGAGCTCTTGCTGCGCACCCTGTGGCTGTCGCTTGATCCGTATATGCGCGGCCGCATGAGCGATGGGCCATCCTATGCGGCACCGGTTGCGGTCGGCGGCGTGATGGAGGGTGGAACTGTGTCTCGAGTGGAGGCCTCGCGCCACAACGGCTTCGCGGTTGGCGATCTCGTGCTGGGCTATGCGGGTTGGCAGGACTACGCCGTCACGGATGGAAAAGGCCTGACCAAGCTCGACGCAGCCATGGCGCAACCCTCCCTCGCCCTTGGCGTGCTCGGCATGCCGGGCTTCACCGCCTATATGGGGTTGCTCGATATAGGCCAGCCCCAGGCGGGCGAGACCGTCGTCGTGGCCGCCGCCAGCGGCGCCGTGGGCTCGGTCGTCGGCCAGATCGCCAAGCTCAAGGGCTGCCGCGCCGTGGGCATCGCCGGCGGGCCGCAGAAGTGCCGCCACGTGGTGGAAGAGTTGGGCTTCAACGCGTGTGTCGACCATCGCGGCGGCGATTTGCCCGAGCGCCTCGCGGCAGCCTGCCCGAAAGGCATCGATGTCTATTTCGAGAGCGTCGGCGGCGCGGTCTTCGACGCGGTCATGCCGCTGCTCAATGCCAAGGCCCGTATCCCGGTTTGCGGGCTCATCGCCAACTACAACGACACGGGCGTGTCCAAGGGCCCAGACCGCCTTGGCCCATTCGCCCGTACTATCCTTACCAAGCGCCTCAAGGTCCAAGGTTTCATCATCTTCAACGACTACGGCCACCGCCTGAGTGAATTCACCGGCCAGATGGAATCCTGGCTCTATGAGAGCAAGATCAAATACCGCGAAGATATCGTCGATGGCCTGGAGAAGGCGCCGCAAGCCTTCATCGGCATCCTCGCCGGCAAGAATTTCGGCAAGCTGATCATCCGCGTGGCAAAGGACTGAAGCGGCGATGGCGACGGTCCATCCCTTGCCGCTCAAGCCTGTGGCGGTCCCGGCGGAAGCACCGGCCCCGGCTGAGCCGCTACAAAAGCCGGCCGCTGCGCTACGCCGGCGCTCCGTCTGGCTTTGGCTGCTCGCCGCGATCGCGGCAATTGGCATCGCGGCCTTGGCTTGGATCTACGGCGCGCTGCTGGTCCTCGGACCCGTCGTCGCGGCGACGCCGGTCATCAAGACCAATCTCGTGCAAACACTCGTCGCCAGCGGCCATGTCGAAACGCCGTTCCGCGTCTCGGTCAGCAGCCGCATCACCGGCGTGGTCGCCAGCATTCCTGTCTCGGAGGGCGATACAGTCGCCGCCGGTCAGACGCTGATCGTCCTCGACGCCAGCGAAGCGCGAGCCAGCGTCGTGCAGGCACAGGGGCAGGTGGCGCAAGCCGAAGCGCGCGCCCGCCAGATCCGCGAACTGACATTGCCCTTGGCCGAGCAAGGGCTCGCCGCGGCCAAGGCGACCCTGAATAACGCCCAACAGATTTATGACCGGGCAGCAAAGCTGGCCGCTAGCGGGGTTGGCACCCGCGCTGCGCTTGGCGAGGCGGCGAAGTCGCTCGATATCGCCAACGCGCAGCTCCACCAAGCGGAGCTGCAGGTTTTTACCAACCGGTCCGGCGGCAGCGGTTACGTTTTGGCGGAAACCGAACTGGCGCAAGCCCGCGCAGGCCTCGCGGCGGCGAAGGCCCGGCTTGGCTATGCCGAGATCAAGGCCGAGCGGGACGGCGTTCTGATCCTGCGCAACGTCGAAACTGGCAATGTGGTGCAACCCGGCGTCGAGCTCATGTCGCTCTCGCCCTCGGGCGATGTTGAGATCGTCGTGCAGATCGATGAGAAGAATCTCGGGCTGGTGGCCGTTGGCCAGGACGCAATCGCCTCGGCGGACGCCTATGGCAAGGACGCATTCCCCGCCGTCGTCGCATTCATCAATCCCGCCGTTGACCTGCAGCGCGCCTCCGTGGAGGTAAAGCTCAAGGTCGCAGATCCGCCAGCATACATCCGCCAGGACATGACCGTCTCCGTCGACATCGGCGTGGCGCGCCGCCAGCAGGTGCTGGTGATCAATGCCGCCGATCTGCGCGATTCTGCCGGCGATGCCGTATGGGTGTTGAAGATCGATGCGGGCCGCGCCAAGCGACAGGCGGTGACCGTTGGTCTGGTCAGCGCCGGCAGGGCGGAAGTCCTCGCCGGTCTCAAGGAAGGCGACCTCATTGTTCCGGCGACGCTGGCCGCCGTCGTCGATGGCAGCAGGGTCAGGCTCGCCGACACCGGCAAGCCATGAACAACTGGGCGCCATTCGAGTGGACCGCCGCCATCCGCTTTCTGAAAGAGGGACGGACGCAGACGATGTTCATCATCATTGGCATCGCCATCGGCGTGGCCGTCATCGTGTTCATGTCCGCCCTTCTCACAGCGCTGCAAACCAGCTTCATTTCCCGCGTGCTCACCTCCCAGCCCCATATCCAGATTATGCCGCAGGACGAGGCCGCCCGCGCCCTGCGCCCGTTCGAGGCCGGTGTTGAGGCATTGGGCGTGGTGCAGCGGCCGGCCCAACGCCTGCGCTCCATTGATCAATGGCAATCCATAGCCAGGGAGCTCAAGGCGCGCGCCGACGTGGCCGAAGTTTCGGCGACGATCTCAGCCTCCGCTCTCGCACTGCGCGGGGATACGACCCAATCCATTGCATTGACTGGCATTGATGCGGACAGCTATTTCAGGATCGTCAAGATACCGGACTACATTACCCTCGGCGTGCCGACGCTTGGCAGCGAGAACATCATCATCGGAAGCGAACTCGCCAAGAACCTTGGCGTTACGGTCGGCGACAAATTCAATGTCACCGGGGCCAACAACGCGGCAAGGAGTCTGACCGTCAGCGCGATTTTCGACCTTGGCAACCGGGGCGCCAACGAACGCACGGCGTTTGTTGCGCTCAGGACGGCACAGACCCTTGCGAGCCTCGCAGGCGGTGTCACCGCAATCAATGTCAATGTGCGCGACGCCTACGCGGCGCAAACCATTGCGGCCTCCGTGGAGGCAGCGACCGGCGAGAGGGCGGACAGCTGGATCAAGACCAATGCGGATTTCTTTGTGGCGGTGAGCAGCCAGGAAATCTCCTTCGGCATCATTGAAGGCTTCGTGGCCTTGTCGGTCGCCTTCGGCATCGCCAGCGTCATGGTGGTCTCCGTCATCCAGCGCTCGAAGGAGATCGGCATCCTGCGCGCCATGGGTACGTCGCAGAGGCAGATTCTCGCCGTGTTCCTGGTGCAGGGCGCGGTGCTTGGATTCTTTGGCTCGCTGGCGGGCTCGGTGCTGGGGGGCGCTGCCTTTGTCGTGTTCCATTCGCTGGTGCGACAGTCCGACGGGCGCGAGATCTTCCCGTTCCTGCTCCAGCCCGCCCTCTTCGGCATCGCCATCCTGCTGGCCATCACCACGGGGGTGGCGGCGGCAGCAATGCCTGCGGTGCGCGCGGCGCGGCTTGATCCCGTGGTGGCCATGCGTGGCTGAGCCCGTTCCAGTCCTCAGGCTCGAAGGCGTGTGCAAGACCTACAATGCGGGCACGCCCGCCGAAGTGGAGGTGCTGCACCAGATCGACCTTGTTCTGCAGCATGGCGAATTCGCCGCCCTCATGGGCCCATCCGGCTCCGGCAAGAGCACGCTGCTCAATATCATCGGCCTCCTGGACAAGCCAAGCGCCGGCCGCCTCTCGATCAACGGCCAGGACACCGCCGCGCTCCACGACGGTGCCCTGACCCGATTGCGCGGCCACAGCATCGGCTTCGTGTTCCAGAGCCATTTTCTCATTTCAGCCTTTACCGCCTTGGAGAATGTGATGATGCCGATGCTGGCTGACCAACGCTTTCCCAATGCGGCGATGCGGGAACGCGCGCATCAGCTGCTGGCAGAAATGGACCTCGAGAAATGGGAGAACAATCTCGCCAACAACATGTCCGGCGGCCAGCAGCAGCGCGTTGCTATCGCGCGCGGCCTGGCAATGAATCCCGCTCTCATCCTCGCCGACGAGCCGACCGGCAATCTCGACACCAAGTCCACCGACACGGTATTCGACATGATGCGGGGAGTGAACGCGAAGGACAGAACAACATTCCTCATTGTCACCCACAACCTCGCTTTGGCGAAACGCTGCGACCGCATTATTGAAGTTGTTGACGGGCGGATTGTCGGGCAGGTTTAGTCCAGTCTATCAAATGCTGGCGCCAGCATTAGCATGAGCGCAGACGCGCCCAGGGTAATTGCTCACCCCCCCGATTTCCGTTTGAATTTTCCGGTTGCGCGCGGGCCTGGGATGTGAGTCAAGGTATGGATGACTCTCCCGCCTGATTTGTCCGCCCTCGATCACGCCGCCAAGGATGCGTTGATCTTGATGTTGGTGGCGCGGCTCGACCGGCTGGAGGCGGAGAACGCGGCGCTCAGGGCGCGGTTGGGGGATCCGCCGAAGACGCCTGCGAATTCCAGCCTGCCGCCGCGCCTTGGCGCCAAGGCCTCGTCATCGGAGGCGGCGAAAGCCAAGGCCAAGCCGCATGGCGGCGCGCATCGCGTCCTCCACCCCGCTCCCACGCGGCGGATCGATGCGAGAGCCGGGCGCTGCGGGCATTGCGCGGCGGATGTGTCCAGCGTCCATCAGGGGGCGCTGGAAAGCTACGATCACATCGAGATACCGGCGATCGCGCCGGAGGTGACGCGGGTGGTGCTGCATGGCGGGATTTGCCCGTGCTGCGCCCATCGCTTCAAGGCGGCGGCGCCGCAGGGCATGGCCCGGGGCTCGCCCTTCGGCGCCAATCTCAGGGCGCTGGTCATCTATCTGCGCTTCACCCAAGCCATCGGCTTCGACCGGCTGGCGCGGCTGCTCGGCGATCTTCTCGGCCTCGACATCAGCGAGGGGGCGCTGGTCAACATGCTGAAGGCGGCGAAATCCGCCTTCGCCGCCCAGGCCGCCCGCATCCGGGCGAAGCTGCTGTCGGGAACCGCGCTGGCTTCCGACGAGACCTCGCTCAGGGTGGGCAGGGCGAACTGGTGGCTGTGGGTGTTCCATCACGGCGACAGCGCCGCGTTCGTGGCCGCGCCGAGCCGGGCGAAGACAGTTCCGGAGGCGTTCCTCGCCGGGGCGCGGCCCGATTACTGGCTGTCGGACCGCTATGGCGGCCAGATGGGCTTCGCCAAGATCGAAAACCAGGTCTGCCTCGCCCATCTCAAGCGCGATCTCCAGTTCGCCCGCGATTCCGGCGACGAGGTGCTCGCCCCCGGCCTCATCGCGCTCGTCGGCAAAGCCTGCCGCATCGGACGCAGGCGGAGCCGTCTCGGCGACGCGACCCTCAAGGCCTATGCCGCCAGGCTCGAGGCCGGCCTCGATGCCATCCTGGCGCGCCAGCCCACCGGCAAGCCCGGCCGCAAACTCAAGCGCATGATGCGCAAAATCCGCCGCCACCTGTTCGTCTTCGTCGCCAATCGCGAGATCGAGCCCACCAACAACGGCTCGGAGCGGGCGCTGCGCCCCTGCGTGACATTCCGCAAAGTGACTAACGGCTTCCGCAGCGCCTGGGGCGCCAGCCTCTACGCCGACATCCGCTCCGTCCTCGAAACCGCCAGACGCCGCGCCATCAAAGCCCTCGACGCCATCCGCCTCACCCTGCAAAACCAGCCCTTGGCGCCGTCAGCGTGAGCAATTACCGCCCAGGTCATGGAATTTTCTGGCGGCCTGCGAGCGCGTGCTCGATGGCTCGGATAAGATCGCGCTCGCGGAATGGCTTCTCGAGCACCACGTCTCCGGGCCTGTGCTGGAGGGTTCCGAGCCGGTCGCCGGTGACGAAGACATGGGGGACGAAGCGGCTGCGAAGAATGGTTTCGACTGCGGAAACGCCACTGCCGTCGCCGAGATGTGCATCGACAATCATGAGATCGGGTTGGAAGCGGGTCGCCGCTGCTACGGCTCCGGCTTCGCCGCGCTCGACTGCACAGACGACATGGCCCAGCCCTGTAAGCATATCGGACAGTAGCATGCCGATCAGGGCGTCATCCTCAACCACCATGACGCTGAGCGCTGTCACCGGGTCACTTGCGTTGGATGTGGGTGGGATGCAATTCGGAGTTTCCAATTTGGCGCTGCAGGAGGAGTGCAGTCTTCCGCTTCAAGCTGAGTGTCTGATCGCCGCCAACCATAGGAGACGCTAGCGGCTCAAGAGTAGCCTCGGAAACTACTCAGACTCTGGCACACCCGCCGATTAAGTCCCCGGGCAGGGACAATCGTGGTAGGTCTTCGTTGATGTGCAAGCAGGGCTGCGACCAAAAGAGCAAAGACTGATGCAAAGCAAGCCCGCTCCGTTGGCCAAAGTGGTGATGCCGTTGTCACGTTCTGTTCGCGGCCATGAGGATTTTTTGGTCGTCGGTATCGGCGCGTCCGCAGGTGGGCTCGACGCCTGCAGAAAGCTGCTTGATGCGTTGCCTGCGCCCAACGGGATGGCTTTCATCCTCGTACAACACCTCGAACCCAGCCATGACAGCATGATGGTCGATCTATTGGCCGGCCACACCGGACTAGCCGTCAGTCAGGCAGTCGAGGGAACGCCGATCGAGCCAAATCATCTCTATGTCATTCCGCCGGGACGCTATCTCTCGTGCAACAGCGGTGCGCTACGCCTGACCCAACCGCTCGAACGCCATGGCGCGCGCCTGCCCTTCGATTTCCTGTTGCAATCCATGGCCGGAGAATTCGGCGCGCGCGCCGTGGCCGTGATCCTGTCGGGAACCGGGGCCGATGGCAGCGCCGGAGCGGCGGCCATCAAGGCGAAGGGCGGACTTGTCGTCGCGCAGGAGCCCAGTGAGGCGGGCTACGACGGAATGCCCAGGAGCGCTATTGCAGCGGGCGTGGTGGACCATGTGCTTGCCGTCGCCAATATTCCCGGCGCGATCAAAAGCTTTGAGCTAAAGCCGGGACCACCCGCCATGGCCAAGGCAGCCAGTGCCGCCCCGCCGGCGGTCGCGCTCGGTTGGCTGCACGAAATCATCGAACTTCTGCGCGCCAGGACCGCCCATGATTTCACTCTCTACAAGCAAGGCACGCTTCTGCGCCGTGTTGAACGGCGCATGGCGCTGGCGGGCATCAAGTCCGGCGAGACGGATCGCTATCTCGACATGCTGCGCAGCGACGCCAATGAGATCGCGATTCTCGCGAAGGACCTGCTGATCAACGTCACCAGTTTTTTCCGCGATTCAAAAGCCTTCGAAGTCCTGGGAGACATGATCGTCCCCGGCCTTGTCCGCAACCAGCAGCCGGGCCAGCCGCTGCGCATTTGGGTGGCCGGATGCAGCACTGGTGAGGAAGCCTACTCGCTCGCCATGCTGTTTCGCGAGCACATCGCGGTATCGAAGCGCGATGTACGGCTCCAGATCTTCGCTTCCGAT
>JBJXGL010000375.1:0-11978 GCA_046160365.1 Aestuariivirga sp.
CGGATGGCCAAGTGCCGGCGGTCCCAAGATCCCGTCGGTCGAAAAGACCCACCCATAAATCGGGGGGCCGCCGGCACAGCTCAAACTGCCCGCTTCGCGGACAAACGCAACATGCAACCCATGGAAATCAAGGGGTCCATCTCTCAGCATGAGTCCTGGTGGCTCCCCCTTGCCTCACCATGGGTCCCCGCTTTCGCGGGGATGACGATGCTGAGAGAGCGTGGCGGAGTAGGCAGTTTCGACGCCATTCCGCTCGTGAAAAAGCACGCTTTATCGCCGCCACAATGCAGGGGCGAGGTGAAATGCTCCGGCAAAAAAAGAAAGGCCGCCCTGAGGCGGCCTTTCCCGTGAGATGCTTGCAGCAGCACCCCAATTCCTTGAGCGTCAGGCCATCGCTCCCGCGAGGCTGACGATCCGGACGAGGTTTGCTCCGCAAACAGTGAACTCACTCGACATCGGATCACCTCCTTTCAGTTGTTAAGACCAGCGCCAATATGACGCGGCTCGCAACCAAAAGGAAGACCCTTTTTCACGCGGCGGGTTTCACTTCGATCTTCTTCACCGGCGTCTTTGCCTGCGGCGCCTTGGGCAGAACCACCTTCAAGATACCCTTCTCGAAGTCAGCGGTGATTTTGTCCGCTTCGACGTCCACGGGCAGCGTGAAGGAACGCTCGAACATGCCGTAGTTCCGTTCGAGGATGCGCAAGTTCTTGTTGTCGCCTTCCTTACGCTCCTGCTTTTTCTCGCCACGGATGGTGAGCATGCCGTCGCGAAATTCGACATTGACGTCCTTTGAATCGACGCCCGGCAATTCGGCGGTCACCTCAAGGGCGTCGCCGGTCTCGGCGATGTTGACGTCGACTCCCAGCATGCGGGAGCCGGCGCCTTCGAATTTTGGCCAGCCGCGGCCAAAGTCGCGGAACACGTCGTCCACTTCGCGCCGCAGATTATCGAAGAGATCGACGCTGCCCGCGCGTCCAAAAATATCGGGAAGGAAATGTTTAGTCATGAGAACCTCCAGTGTCTGTTTGATCCCCGCTTTAAATTTAAAATCGGGGGCCGGAGGCCGATTTGCATTGATCGAGATCAAAATGCGGGCCTGCTTTTGGCAGGCCCGCCGGGCGTTCACTTCAATAGTTCGGTCCAGATCGCCGTATACATATCGTTGACCTCGGGCGGGCAGGTCAACGCAAACTGACCAGCACTCGCAAATTGCTCGGGGATGTTGATCTCCGCAGCCGTCTTCATGTCTTCCGGCATGAACGCTTCCGATCCCTTGATGCCGTTCGCATAACGCGCAAAGGCAGAGATCAGGGCGGCGTTCTCGGGCAACATAATGAAGTTCTGGAAGAGCTTGGCGTTCTCTATGTTCTTGGCGTCCTTAAGGACGGCAAGATTGTCCATCCACACTGGATAGCCTTCCTTGGCATAGCCGTAGACGATTGTCGGATTCTTGAGCCGCGCCCGGAACGTCGAGCCGTTCCAGTTCACGCCGACGACGATGTCGTCCTTCTCGTATTTCTCCTGGTTGCCGTAGTCCATTGACATCCAGTTCTTCTTGGCCTCCACCAATTTGTCACGGACCTTTTTCAGCACTTCCTTATCGCTGGTGCAGGGCTCACCGCCCACATATTTGATGGTGAGATGCATGACGTCGGCCATTTCGGGGACGACATTAATCTTGCCTTTCAACTCATCCGGCGGATCGAGGAAGATCGCCGACGAATTGGGATCGGCCTTCGAATACTTCGTATTGAGCAGGATTCCGGTCGTCCCCCACTGCCACGGAACCGTGAACTTGCGGCCCGGATCGAACGGCACGTCAATCCATTTTGCATCGACGTTCTTGAAGTTCTCCATCTGGTCGGGCCGCGTTTCGAGGAGAAGACCCTCGGCGATCCAGACCGGAATGAAACTTGCGGATGGCACGACAATATCAAAACCATGCCCGCCGGCCCGCACCTTGGCGAGAGCGGTATCGTTGGAGTCGTAATCGGTCACCGTAACCTTGACCTTGTACTGCTCCTCGAACTTCTTGATGAGTTCGGGATTGGTGTAGTCGCCCCAGTTATAGATTTGAAGCTCACCCTCGGCGAGCGCCGGGCTGGCCAGCATTGCCAACGCGGCAACGGTCGTCATCAGTCTCGATTTCATCTGAACGTCTCCTACTTCTTGCGGTTGAGAAAGAAAAAGAATGTCACGAGCAACACCGAGAGCGCAAAGAATATCGCGGACACAGCGTTGACCTCCGGCGACATGGTGCGCCGCAATTGTCCCAGCATATAAGTCGGAAGGGTTTCCATGCCAGCGGATTTGATGTGGTCGGTGATCACAACGTCATCGAGCGAGATCACGAAGGCCAGCATATACCCGGCCATGATTCCGGGCCACAGCAACGGAAACGTGATGCGCCAGAAGGTGCGACGAGGCGAGGCATAAAGATCGGCGGCGGCCGTTTCCAAGCTCGAATCCATGGTTTCGAGGCGGGCCCGGATTGGCAAATACGCAAACGGCACGCAAAAGGCCGAATGAGCGGCCATGATATAGCCGATGCCGGTGTAACCGGTTGCAACCTTGATCGAAGCGAAGAAGATGAGGAGCGCAACTGCAGTTACGATCTCCGGCACCATGAGCGGCATGTTGATTATGGCATAGACCGCGCTCATGCCGCGGAAGCCGCGCGTTCTCGTCGTGGCGAGGGCCGCTAGTGTGGCCACCGCCGTCGAGACGGTGCCCGCAACCGCTGCAACATAGAGGGATCTCAGTGCCGCTTCCTTAATGTCGCGGTTCTGCCAAGCTGACTCATACCACCGGAAAGAAAAGCCGCCCCAGCTTGCTACCGACTCTTTAGCGTTGAACGAAAAGATGATGAGAAGAACGATGGGCGTGTAAAGGAACGCGAACATGATCGCTGCCGTCAGCGTGAAGCCCGGCATTTTCTTGATCACAAATGGTTTTGAAGTGCCCAGCATGGATTGCTCTAGTGCATTCCCCTTTGCATCTTGGTTTCGTTCCGCACGTAGAACATCAGCGCCGCCATCACGATTGTCATGAGCGTGATCGACAAAGCGGCACCCAATGGCCAGTTGCGCCCTTGGCCGAATTGCAGCGAAATCAGATTGCTGATCATCAGGTTCTTGCCGCCGCCGAGCAGTATCGGTGTCACATAAGCGCCGAGTGCGGGAATGAACACCAAGATCGAGCCCGCAATGATACCGGGTTTGACCAGCGGAATGATGATCCGCCACAACACCTGCAGCCTGCCGGCATAGAGATCGTAGCCCGCCTCGACCATGCGGAAATCAAGCTTCTCCATGCTGGCGTAGATGGGCAAAACCATCAGCGGCAGATAGACATAGATCATGCCGATGCCGATGGCGAAATTGGTGTTCAACATCTGGATCGGCGATCCGATCACCCCAACAAACTGCAGAAAGTTGTTGAGCGTTCCGTCAGCGCGGATGAGTTCCTGAATGGCGAAGGTGCGGATCAGAAGATTGGTCCAGAACGGGATCGTTACCAAGAAGAGCCACAACTCGCGAGTTCGCTCGGGCCGCGTCGTGATGAAGTAAGCTGTCGGAAAACCAACAATCAGGGTCAGAAACATGGTGATTGCTGCAAGCGACAGGCTGCGCGCGAAGACAGTCAAGTGCGCGTCGGCGAAGGATAGCGTGTCGTCGAAAATGTCGCGTTCCAGAAAGACTCGGAACCACGCGTCCCCAGAGAGGTTCCAGACAACGTCGCCGTAGTCGCCTTTCTGCAGGAACGAGTAGACGACCATGATCAGCAATGGACCGATCGCCGCCGTCAGCACCAGGATCAGGGCCGGGAGAAGGAGCTTCCAGCGGTTTCGGATATCGCCGCGCTCCGCGGCTTTTGCGACTTCGCTTGCAGTTGCCATGGTCAGTCTCGCAGAACCTGCGCTGCGTTTTCCTCAAACACCACGCCTACCGGGACACCCCTCTCCAACTCCGTTTCACCGGCGCGGCTGTTCTGGTGGCGCGCCACAAACTCGCCGCCCTCCTTGAGCCGCACGTGGTAGTTCGTATCCGTGCCGAAATAGACCACGTTCTCCAGCGTGCCATTGAGCGTTGCTTTCTTGGCGCCTTTCACGACATCGGCATGTTCCGGCCGCAAAACAACCGTCACCTTGCCGTTCGGCACGAATCCTTCGGGCAAGCCAGCGGAAATGACCGCACCCGAATCCAGTTTGACTTTCGCGGCTCCTTTGCCAGACGAAACAACATTGCCCTGCAAGAAATTAGTCTCGCCGATGAAGTTGGCGACAAAGCGTTCGGACGGCCGGTCGTAGATATCCCGCGGTGTTCCGACCTGCAGAATGCAGCCCTTCGCCATGACGGCGATCCGGTCCGACATGGTAAGCGCTTCTTCCTGATCGTGGGTGACGAAGATGAAGGTGATGCCGGTTTCGTGTTGCAGGCGCTTTAGCTCGATCTGCATCTCTTTGCGCAGTTTGTAGTCGAGTGCCGAGAGCGGCTCGTCGAGCAGCAGCACTTTGGGCGCAGGTGCTCGGGCGCGGGCGAGTGCGACGCGCTGCTGCTGGCCGCCGGAAATCTGGCTGGTCTTTCGGTTCTTAAGTTCCTCCATCTGTACCAGCTTCAACATGGCATTGACGCGCGCATCGATCTCCGGGCGAGGCTTTCTCAGCATCTCGAGCCCAAATCCGATGTTTTGGCCGACGGTCATGTGCGGGAACAGCGCGTAGTTCTGGAACACGGTGTTGACCGGCCGCTTGTAGGGCGGCAATGGCGCAATGTCTTCGCCATGCAAAAGGATTTGCCCGTCGTTCGGGAAATCGAATCCTGCGATCAATCTGAGAAGCGTGGTCTTGCCGCAGCCCGACGGCCCCAACAGCGTGAAGAACTCGTTCTCGCGAATCGTAACGGAGACACTGTCGAGCGCCTTTACGGCCGCCGAGCCTCCCCCCTGAAAAATTTTGGTCACGCCACGGGCTTCTATGGCGGGCCTTTGTTCAGCCAAGACGCGGCCTCCCCAAACCGACATGAGCCGATGCTATGCCAACTGGGGAAGCCTGCCAATGGGAGAATTACTCGGCGGCGAAGCAGTAGAACAGCCCTGCTCCGCCAGTGCCCTTCAACGCTTCCATGTCGCAGCCGCGCGTACCGTGGGATGAGTTCCACGATTTCATATGGCGGGTGTCCTTGAGGCCGATGCGGTCGTGATGGCCGACGATGGCGGAGCCTTCGCCGTCCGATGTCCAGTTCTTGCAGTTCGTATCGCCACCTGCTGTCGAATACATGCCCTGGGGATCGGAGCCAGTCAGAACGTCGTGCATATTCACATCGTCGCCGCGGCCTTTCACGACCTCGCCCTTCTCGGTCAACGCGGTGTCCTTGTTCACATTGGACTTGTCGGAGTGGAGTTCGTCGACATTGTTCGCGACGACCACGCCCTTGGCGTTCTGCCATGGGCCGTTGCCGATGCGGTCGCGGGCGTTGACGCCGGCCCCGCCTTGGGGAGCCGTGGTGCTGAGGTACGCGCGCCAGACGGTCTTGGTCGCGCCCGCGGCCTTGGCGAGTGCGGCACAGTGGGCATCGGCGCCGTCCAAGCCACCAAGGTTAGCGCCCTTGCCCGGTCCGGCACTGGTGACGAAGAAACCCATGTCGGCCTGCTGAGCATTCACGAGCGAGGGAATGGCGAGCGCGAAAATGGCGCATGTGGCGAGCTTCACGATCCTGGTCACGGTTTCCTCCAATTGTGATTTTCGAGGTTGCAGTTCCTCGAAACAGCTATGCTTGTGGCGCCCCATTCGTTCCCTCTGGTCACAGTCTTGTGAACGACCCTCTTGCGTTCTTAATATGTTCCATGATAGTTTGGGTAATGGCCAAATCAGCGACGTTCTCCTGCCAATCCTGTGGTGCTACCTCCAACAAGTGGTCGGGCAAATGCGATTCCTGCGGCGATTGGAACTCGATTATCCAGGAATCACAATCAGTTCCAGCCTTTGGTGCACGCGGCGCTTCAATGCCCAAGGGCAAACCGGTCAAATTGGTTGGTCTCAAAGGCGATTCGCCTGCTCCGCCCCGCATTATTACGGGGCTCGCGGAGCTAGACCGGGTAGCAGGCGGCGGTTTCGTGCCGGGTTCCGGGGTTTTGATTGGCGGCGATCCGGGCATCGGAAAATCGACATTGCTGCTGCAAGCCCTGGCTGCGCTTTCTAGGCAAGGCCGCCGGACGATCTATGTCTCCGGAGAAGAAGCCATCGCGCAGGTGCGGCTCCGAGCGGAGCGGCTGGGGTTGGCCGATAGCGGGGTTCTGCTCGCCTCCGAAACCAATGTGTCGGACATCATCGCCACGCTGGCGAATGGCGAACCGCCTGCCGCCGCCGTCATCGACTCGATCCAGACCATCTGGTCGCCGGTGATCGAGTCGGCGCCGGGCACGGTGTCGCAACTCAAGGCCGGGTGCGAGGCGCTGGTGCGGTTTGCCAAGCAGGCGGGCACGGCCATGCTGCTGGTCGGCCATGTCACCAAGGAAGGCCAGATCGCCGGGCCTAAGGTTGTCGAGCACATGGTGGATACGGTGCTTTATTTCGAGGGTGACCGGGGGCACCAGTTCCGGATTTTGCGCGCGGTCAAGAACCGCTTCGGCCCCACCGACGAGATCGGCGTGTTCGAGATGTCCGATGGCGGATTGGCGGAAGTCACCAACCCCTCGCGGCTGTTCATGGGCTCGGGCGAACACCCAACACCCGGCACGGCAGTGTTCGCCGGTGTGGAAGGCACAAGGCCGCTGCTCATCGAAGTTCAGGCGCTGGTATCTCCCTCGCCGCTTGGAACGCCGCGGCGCACAACGGTGGGCTGGGATAACAACCGTCTGGCCATGATCCTGGCGGTGCTCGAAACCCGCGCTGGGGTCAGCATCGGCGCCAACGATGTATTCCTCAATGTCGCGGGTGGACTCAAGGTGCGCGAACCTGCGGCCGATCTTGCAGTGGCGGCAGCGCTTCTCTCATCGCTCACTGGTACGGTCATTCCCCATGGCACGGCGATCTTCGGCGAAGTGGCGCTTTCAGGCGCGATCCGGCCCGTAGGCCAAGCCGAGGCCCGGCTCAAGGAGGCTCAAAAACTCGGCCTCAAGGAAGCCGTAACGGCAGCGGCAGCTGAGCCTCCGGCGCAGCGCGGAATTCGCGTCAAAGCCATTGAAACAATTGCCGATCTGGTGGCCTGGGTGGCAGCACAGGAGCGTGGCCGGTTGCGCGTTGCATGAGGCGCAACATTTTCTAGTCTCGCTTGCCAAACCTGCCTATAAGGTGCCCGCATAACGCGACTGCGGATTCCGGCATGCCTTTTCAACTGCTCGACCTCATCCTCTTCGGTATCATGCTGATCTCGGGGCTGCTTGCCCTCATGCGGGGCTTCACCCGCGAAGTACTGTCTTTGATTGCATGGGGCCTGGCGGCGCTCGCGGCTTACGTCGCCATCCGGCAGAAGCCGATCATCGATTTCGCCATGCAGTATTTCGACCGCGAGTTGTTCGCGCAGATCGCGGCGGGGTCCGGCGCATTCCTGATCGTACTCATCCTCGTATCGCTGTTCAGCGTAAAAATTTCCGACATGGTGGTGGACTCGGCGGCAGGTGCGTTCGACCGGACGCTGGGTTTCTTCTACGGCCTGGCGCGCGGCCTCGTGCTGGTGGCGCTCGCCTATCTTCTCTACGGCTGGCTGACGCCGCCGGACAAGCAGGAGGATTGGATCCGCAATGCGCGGACCCTGCCGATCATTCAGAAGGTCAGCGCGGCAATCGTCAGTTTTGTCCCCGCCGATATCGCGGAGACGCTCAACAACACCGCGCTGATGCGCAATCCCGATGCTTCGCCGCTGCCGCAGAATACCGAGCCCGGACAGCCGGAATCGGGGTATCAGACGAATGAAACCCAAGGGCTGGATAACCTCATTCAGGGAACCGGCCAGAAACCGGCTTTTGGCCAGAGCGAACCGCAATGATGCTCGATCTCGACGGCGACACGCTTCGCGAGGAATGTGGCGTCTTCGGCATTTACGGCCACGCCGATGCGGCGGCGCTGACAGCGCTCGGGCTTCACGCGCTGCAGCACCGGGGGCAGGAAGCCGCAGGCATCGTCGCCTTTGACGGGGAGCGGTTTCAATCGGAGCGGCGACTCGGTCTTGTCGGCGATCACTTCTCGAGTTCGAAAACCATTGAGCGCTTGAAAGGCAACAGCGCTCTTGGCCATGTGCGCTATTCGACGACGGGCGAGACGATCATTCGCAATGTGCAGCCGATGTTCGCGGAACTCGCCTCCGGTGGTTTTGCGGTCGCGCACAATGGCAACTTCACCAACGGCCTGGCGCTGCGCCGCGAATTGATCGCAGGCGGCGCTATTTGCCAATCCACATCCGACTCGGAAGCCGTGCTGCATCTCGTGGCGCGCTCGCAGAAGGCCCGGTTCATCGAGCGCTTCATCGATGCGCTGAGGGCCCTCGAAGGCGCTTATGCGCTCGTGGCGCTGACCAACAAGAAGCTTATCGGCGCGCGCGATCCGCTGGGCATCCGGCCATTGATCATTGGCGAGTTCCAGGGTTCCTACATTCTCTGCTCGGAGACCTGCGCGCTCGACATCATCGGCGCGCGCTTCGTGCGCGAGGTGGAGAACGGCGAGGTGGTGGTCATTTCCGAAGATGGCCTGGAGTCTCTGCGCCCGTTCCCGAAACAGCCCGCACGTCCCTGCATCTTCGAGTACATCTATTTTTCGCGGCCCGACTCGATCCTCGGTGGGCGCTCGGTCTACGACGTGCGGAAACAGATGGGCCGTCAGCTGGCGCGCGAATTTCCCTGCGACGCCGATGTGATCGTGCCTATTCCAGACTCGGGCGTGCCCGCCGCACTTGGCTACGCGCAGGAAACCGGCATTCCCTTCGAGCTTGGCATCATCCGCAATCACTATGTGGGCCGCACCTTCATCGAGCCGACACAGTCGATCCGCTCGTTGGGCGTGAAACTCAAGCACAATGCGAACCGCGCGGCGATTTCCGGCAAGCGGATCGTGCTGGTGGACGACTCGATCGTGCGCGGCACCACATCGGTCAAGATCGTGCGCATGATGTACGAGGCGGGTGCGCGCGAGGTGCACATGCGGATTTCGAGTCCGCCGATCAAGCATCCGGACTTTTATGGCATCGACACACCGGAGCAGAAATCATTGCTTGCGGCAAACCACACCATTGAAGAGATGCGCGACTTCATCGGCGTCACCTCGCTTGGATTCATTTCAGTCGATGGCATCTACAAAGCTGTCGGTTACGAAGGCCGCGATCCGCATCGGCCGCAGTTCACAGATCACTGCTTCACCGGCGACTATCCGACGCCGCTGACCGATCAGGGCGTCGACCGGCCAGCACGGCAACTGTCGCTCCTGGCCGAAGCGGGCTGATCACGCATGTCTCAAGTCTTGAAAGGCCGGGTGGCGCTCGTCACCGGCGCGTCGCGCGGGCTGGGTCATGCCACGGCTCTGGCGCTGGCCAAGGCTGGTGCGCATGTGATCGCAATGTCGCGCACGCAAGGCGGTCTTGAGGAGCTGGACGACGCCATCAAGGCCATCGGCGGGACAGCGACACTCGTTCCCGCCGACGTCCGCGATTTCGACGCCATCGATCGCCTCGGGGCGGCAGTGCACGAGCGCTGGAAGAGGCTCGATATTCTCGTCGGCAATGCGGGCGTGCTCGGCAAGCTCTCGCCGCTCGGCCATGTCGATGCCAAGACGTGGGACGAAGTAATGGGGGTGAACGTCACGGCCAACTGGCGGCTCATCCGCTCGTTCGATCCCCTGCTCCGCGCTTCCGATGCGGGGCGAGCGGTGTTCGTGACATCGGGACTGGCGCAGAAGTGCTGGGCCTATTGGGGACCTTACTCGATATCCAAAGCGGCTTTGGAAGCGTTGGTGAAAACCTACGCCAACGAAGTGGACTCAACACCGGTGCGCGCGAACTGCTTCAGCCCCGGCGCCACGCGGACCCGCATGCGCGCCCAGGCGATGCCCGGAGAAGACCCCGAAACATTGCCGGCTCCGGAAGATGTCGCCGCGCAGATCGTGCCGATGTGCGCGCCAGACTTCGCCGACAATGGCGCCATCTACAAATTCGCGCCCACCGGACTCTTCAAGCAGGCCTAGAGCGGTTCCGGTTCGTGTTGAATCTGCAATTGAGTTCCTCACCCATTGCTTCTTTGATTTTGGCACCCGGAGGCAAGGGTATCGAAGCAATGTATGGGCACTGGTGGCGAAACCCGCCCCATCGATCCATTCATTGCATCGCCGGAGGAAACGCAACAGGGCCACGCCGGGTCAAGCCCTCGCGGCGTCTTCAGCCGCGAGCCCGAAGGGCTTGGGCTTGAGGCGGCGTGGCCCTGTTGCGAAAATGTCCCCGCAATGGGCGGATACACCCCACCGGTTCCAACTCAGCCGGAACCACTCTAATCTTTGTCGAATGGGTTTTTACCGCCGCGCAGGCTGAAGCGGATGGGGACGCCGGCGAGATCGAAGCTCGCTCTCAATCCATTCATCAGATAACGAAGATAACTGTCGGGCAGCTTGCGGAGCTGATTGCCGAAAATCGCAAATGTCGGCGGGCGCGCGTTGGCCTGCGTGGCATATCTGATTTTGATGCGCCGGCCCGAGGGCGCGGGCGGCGGGTTGCGCTCCAGCATCACCTCCAGCCAGCGATTGAGCTGACCTGTGGTGATGCGCTGATCCCAGCGCTGCACGGCGGCGAACACATGCTCCATGAGCTTGTCGATGCCGCGCTCGCGGAGTGCGGAGATGGTGACCACGGGAACGCCGCGGATTTCCGGCAGCACGTCCTCAAGGTCGCTTTCGACCTGCCGCAAGGTTTTCTGCTTGTCCTCGACCAGATCCCATTTGCTCAGTGCAAGGACGATCGCCCGGCCCTCGCGCGCCACAAGATCGCAAAGCGCCAGGTCCTGCCGTTCGATGGTGAGCGAGGCGTCGATCAGGACCACCACGCAATCGGCAAACCGTATCGCGCGCAAGGCGTCGGCGACCGAGAGCTTCTCGAGTTTTCCGACGACCTTGGACTTGCGCCGGATTCCCGCGGTGTCCCACAGGAGAATGTTACGGCCCTTCCAAGTCCAGGGCGACTGAATGGCGTCGCGGGTGATGCCGGCTTCGGGTCCGGTCAGCATCCGCTCCTCGCCCAGCATGGCATTGACGAGCGTCGACTTGCCGGCATTGGGTTGGCCGATGATCGCGAGCCTCAGTGGCTTTTGCGCTTCGCTGCCATCCGTTTCGGGTGGGACGTCTTCCTGCGCCATCGCCGCCACGACGTCCTCGAGCGCAGACAGTCCCTCACCATGTTCGGCGGAAATCGGCAGCGGATCGCCAAAACCCAACCGATGGGCTTCGGCAATGCCGTGCACACCGGCCCGGCTTTCCGCTTTGTTGGCGACAACCACAACCGGCTTGCCATGCTTTCGCAAGCGGCGGGCGAAGGCCTCGTCTGTCGGGGTCACGCCGGCGCGGGCATCGATCATCAGGAAGATCAAATCGGCATCTCCGATCGCCGTTTCGGCCTGCGCGCTCATGCGCGCTTCGAGTGTTCCGGGCTTGGCGTCGTCGAGGCCCGCGGTGTCGATCACGCGGAAGGTTTGCTGGCCAAGCCGCGCCTCGCCTTCGCGCCGGTCGCGGGTTGCGCCCGGCCGGTCGTCGACGATGGCGAGCTTCCTGCCAACAAGCCGGTTGAAGAGCGTTGACTTACCGACATTGGGGCGGCCGAGAATGGCGACCGTGAAGGTCATTCGACGGGGGCCGGGACGTCCTCAACCTGCGGCGCGCAGTCGGGATTATCGGCGGGGCAATCGTCGATGGGCTGTTGCTGTTGTTCCTTGCCCATGACTTTCGGATCCTGCGCCGTCTGGCTTTCCGGCGGAAGTACTTCTTCGCGCTTGCCGGGAAGCACGGTGTC